>OMTG01000155.1 GCA_900313905.1 uncultured Actinomycetes bacterium
GTTTGAAAGCTGATGTCGCGAGGAGGCCGCCTATTCCCTAAGTTCTGAGCCATTTGAGAAGATTGCCTGTCTTTGCAGATAGCCTGCTGCTCCGCTGCTGCATCATCGCAGCTGCAGGGTTTGTGTGCGCAGGGCCAGCGCTTCTTGTGGGATCGAGGGAGCTCATATTACAGACCATGCTGGGCTATGCCATAATCGGCGCACGTCAGCAGGGCAATGCCGTGTTCTGGCAGATTGCCGCTGCGGCTCCAGGGGCCCTGAGCACATTCCTCCTCTCTGATGTCGTCCATTCCGAAATGCTGCAGCATGGCTCGCTCATATGGCCCAGGACAGGCTGCATCAGGAAGCTTGCCGTGAGAGGCATCGTGCGGCTGGCCGCTGCTGAAGGAATCACTTGGCTCCTCATGGGCTGTATGGAGATTGCGGCCATCGCTGCATCCGGAAACGGCCCTCTGACGGCCGAGCTTGCCCCCCGGATAGCGGAGAGATCGCTTGCCGGCATGCTCTCCTCTGCCGTCTACTGCCTGTTCGGCTCCCTGTTCGAATATGCTGCGGCGGCGCAGGCAGAAGCGGGCATCGCTGCCTTGGCTGCCTATATGCTTTCCTGCATCGCCGCTGCCGCGGGAACGGATTGTCCAGCTCTTGCGCTTGTTCCAGCCTGGTGGAGCTTCGTCCCTTCGCTGTCTTTGGGGCAGCTTCCTGCATGGATCGCAGCTCCTGCCGCCTGCGGCGGGATCTGCCTTTTGGCGATGCTTGTACTGGCTGCAGGGATATCCATCGCATTGGCGGACAGGCTGGAGCTCAGCTGAAATTGGAGGTGTGCACGATGTCATATATCGAGCTGGACCAGGTGACCAAGTCCATCCATGGGCGCCGTGTGCTAGATGGCATCACCTTGAGCATTCCGAAAGGGACGATTGCGGGATTCACGGGCATCAACGGATCTGGCAAGTCCATGCTGCTCCGCTCTGTCGCGGGCTTGGCATCCATCACTTCGGGGACGATCGAGATCGATGGAAAGAGGCTTGACCGAAAGAAGCCCTATCCCGTGCGGCTGGGGCTCATGATGGACGCGGCAGGATTCTGGGAGCATCTCTCGGGCAGGGAGAATCTCGAAGCGCTTGCAGGCATCCGCAAGGTCGCAAGCGCCGAGGACATCGCTGGTACGCTGGCACTGGTCGGCCTCGAGCCTTCGGACCGCCGTCCTGTCCATGCGTACAGTCTTGGCATGAAGCAGCGCCTCAATCTGGCCCAGGCGGTTCTGGAGAAGCCAGAGCTCCTCATAATGGACGAGCCGACGAATGCGCTGGATGAAGAGGGGATACAGCTCGTGGCGGACGTGCTTGGGGCGGAGCGCGCGCGAGGGGCGACCATCCTCGTCTCATGCCATTGCCAGCCGAAGATTGAGGCCCTCTTCGACCTGCATTATCCGCTGCATGAAGGAGCGATTCGGGAGATCGACCAGACATGAAAGACAGATATCTGCCTTTGTCATCCAGAGCTTGCGCGCTCGCCCTTGCGGGCATATTGCTGGCCGTCCTGGCTGCCACCTGGTGCTTCAGGAGCAGCCTGACCGATATCGATCAGCTGGATGAGGACACGCTTGCGGGCTGCAGGTTCCAGCAGCAATATCTCCCCCGAGATCTCGCCGTGATGTCAGATGAGCAGGACATCGAGGATGCGTGGGGCAGGCGGGGCGATGAGGACGATCAAGAGGAAATGACCCCTGCACAGAAATCGGTCGTGCTCGGCATGCAGCTGGATGATCCAGGGGCATATGCGGATGCCATCTTGGTCGTCACTGCGACAGAACACTCTGCCTTTTGCTATGGAGCATTCGCCACCGGGTTCAGGATTGATACGGTGCTGCGCAGCCCCGCCTCGCGCTCTCGTCTCCAGGAGCAGGGCAGCACCTTTCTGCTGCCTGAGATCGAGCTCGCGACAGGTGATGAGATCTTCGTCTACGAGGAGTTTGGGGCGGCCATGAAGGATAGCCGGCCTGCATTTGCTTCGAGCTCGATACGCAGCCCCTTCACGAGCTACCTGACTCCTGCATATCCAGGCCGGCAGTATCTCGTGTTCCTCGATCTTCTGCCCAAGCATGAGGGACAAGCGCTTTCGGGATGCCGATTCGTGGCTGCTCCAACCATCTACAGCATGATTCCGCTCGCACGGGATGGAAGCAGCTATCGTGTGGATGCCCGGATGGCATGTGGCGGCTTTCCTGAGCGTCCGGATTCGGAGAGCGCCGACGCTCCTCTCGGCACAAGCCAGAGCGAGCCTGCCGACGAATCGTATGAGCAGGCCTACGAGAAAGCGGCCGCTGCGGTTCCAGAGCAGACCTGGGGCGATGCCGAAATGAATGACCTCTACATGGAGAATGCTGAGACGGAACGCCTCTGGCAGGAGAATGCGGAGCGCATCGTCTCGTCCTATCTTGGGTAGCGCTTGCCATTACGGCCAAGGTACTGGAGCTGCTCCGTGCGCTGCCGAAGGAGGCAGTGGGGAAGACCGGCTGAGAGCTTCGGCTGCGGCATGGCATGAATCTCCAGGCGAGGGCCCGAGGCTCTGGCCGGTGCCCCACCATGATCTGGGACAATCTCCAGGTGGGCTGAGGCAGTCCATGGGCGTTTCAGCGCCAAAGAAAAAGCGCGGCCTATGGCCGCGCCCAATCCAGCACCTGCAGGTTCCAGAGCTACTTGCTGTTCTTCTGGTCCGTGTTGTAGAAGCCCGAGCCCTTGAAGTTGATGCCATAGGGCTCGAAGACCTGCTCAGCCTCATGGCCGCACTTGGGGCAGCTCACCTTCGGCCGGGCAGACATCGGGTGCTCCACCTCGAAGGTGGTTCCGCACTCAGGACATTTATAATCATAGCGAGCCATAGCGTGCCTCCGACAATGCAAGATCAGGATGCGGGTGTGCCCGCATCAGAGCCAACAGAGGATACTTTACCCAATTAGGAAGCGTCCTGCCACCAGGACACGCAACGCTCAAGACTCGGAATACAGATTCCAGAGGAAGGAAGCCTCCATGAGGGGATTGATCGTCGCAGGGTCGCCGGAGCCAAGCTCGAAGGAGCTGCTCGCAAGGCTCCACGAGGAGGCAGACTATACGATCGCTGCCGACCGCGGCGCAGCGCTCCTCCATGCGGCGAAGATCGTCCCTGACCTCTTCTGCGGCGACGAGGATTCGATCGGCCCCGAGACCAGGGCCTGGGTCGCATCGGCGCGCTTCCCCGAGGAGCGCTTCCCCTGGAAGAAGGACGATACCGACCTGGGGCTTGCCTTCCGCTTCGCAGAGCTCGAGGCCACACGGCGCGAGGAGCCGCTCGATCTCGTCGTGACCTGCGCCTCAGGCGGCAGGGCCGACCATGCGCTCGGCGTCTTCGGGGTCCTGGCGGAGCATGCCGGAAAGATCGTCTCGGCTGGCGGCTCGCTTGCGCTCGAGGAGGATGCCTTCCTCTGCCGCATCCTGCCGGCGGGATCCTCCTGGCAGCTCGGACCTCGCGCCCAGCACCATACCTTCTCGGCGCTCTCGCTGGCAGAGCGGAGCCGCATCACGGAGGTGGGCATGCTCTGGTCGGTCGAGCACTCAGATCTTGGCCTGCTCGATGACCGGGGCGTCTCGAACCGCATCGAGAGCGGAGATGCTGCGATTCTCTGCGAAGAGGGGATGGTCGCCGCATTTCTCCTGAAGGATGCCCACGAGGGGGAGCATGCAGGAGAACGGCAGGAGCTAGGCGCCTGAGCGAAGCGGATCCATATCGCGGCATAGAAAAAGAGCCACGGCCGAAGCCGTGGCTCTCACAGGCGATTTGATGCCAGCTTTAGGAACGGGCAACCTTGCCGGACTTCAGGCAGGTGGTGCAGACGTTCATCTTGCGGCGACGGCCATCAACAACCACGTAGACGTGCTGGATGTTGGGCTTGAACTTACGGGTGACGGTACGATGCGAGTGGCTGATGGAACGCCCAGCTACAGCGTGCTTACCGCAGATCTCACAGACCTTAGACATTTCTTTGAACCTCCCATGGGCGGCGCAGGTGCGCCCGAATCAGCATAGCTTTCTAAATATACCACAGGCTTCACAGCCCGCAAGCTTCTTCGCGAGTTCTTGGGACATTTATGGAGAAACCCACAGGTTTAGCGGAGCAGGGCGACCATGGGGGCAACTCGTTTGCTTGCAAACCCGTATTGTAGCTCCTCGAAAAGAAAATGCCATATCTCAACGAGAATCCTCCACGACTTGTAGAGAAAGCGTGCAGGTTCGCTGGCGTGGCTGCGGATATTCTGGCCGCTGGCGCACAAACTGGCGCACTTTGGCCGCGCTTTGGGGAATGCAGTGGAAACACAAGTATTATGAATGATGGGCTCCTGAAGCTGCCCTGAGTTCGCGGCGGCTTGGAGTATACTCAGCTTGATTTGTCTTTGGCCCGTGCCGCATCCGGGCACGTGAGAGGAGATAGATATGGCAAAGCCTGTTCCAGGAGGCCTCAGAGTCTCGAATGACTGCATCGCCGACCTTGCCGGCTATGCTGCCCTGGAGTGCTACGGCGTAGTGGGCATGGCTGAGACTAGGAAAGAGGACGGCTCCATCCGGCTTCTCCCCACCGCCAGGCTACGCAAGGGCATAGGCGTCTCTGCCGAGAATGGCCATGTGGTGGTCGATCTGCATGTGGTGGTCGAGCAGGGCGTGAACATCGCCTCGGTCACCCAGAACCTCATCAGCGCGGTCAAGTTCCTGCTCAAGCAGATTGCCGAGCTCGATGATGTGGAGGTGCGCATCCACGTCGAGGGCATGCGCATCCACTAGCCTGTCGTATTGTCCAGCGTAGCTAACAGAGAACCAAGGGGTTCAAGAATGATTTCCACCGCAGTACGCACATGCTTCCCTGTTGCCGCCAAAGTCGTGGCTGACAAGGCAGAGGAGATCAACAAGCTGAACGTGTTCCCGGTGCCTGATGGAGACACGGGCACGAACATGTCGCTGACGCTCAACACGGTCGTGAAGGAGGTCGAGGCGCTCCCGGCCACTGCTTCCATGGAGGAGATTGCCAAGGCCATCACCCACGGCTCGCTCATGGGCGCACGCGGCAATTCTGGCGTCATCACGAGCCAGATCCTGCGCGGTATCGCAGAGGGCCTCGTCGATGCGAAGGGCGAGGAGGCCACGACGGCCGATATCGCCCATGCGCTGCGCCGCGGCGTGAAGGTCGCCTTCAAGGCGGTCCGCAAGCCGGTCGAGGGCACGATCCTGACCGTCCTCAAGGACGTCTCCGCCCGTGCCGATGCGTGCGAGCTCAAGCGCATGAGCGTCGATGAGACGCTCGATGCGATTGTCGTCGAGGCCTATGAGTCGGTCGCCCGCACCCCGGAGCTCCTGCCGGTCCTGAAGGAGAACGGTGTCGTCGACTCCGGCGCCTTCGGCCTTGCCACCTTCATCGAGGGCTTCGTGAATGCCGTGAAGGGCAAGGAGGGCCAGGTCTCCGACTTCAAGACCACGGTCGACACCACCTCCGAGGACGCGAAGGCCCATGTCTCCGATGTGGTGCAGATTGAGCTCAACGACGACTGGGAGGGCTCGCAGTACCGCTACTGCACCGAGTTCCTCTTCAAGGCGGACAAGCCTGATTTCGACGAGGAGGGCACGCTCAAGTTCCTGTCCACGATGGGCGACTGCGAGCTGCTCGTCGGTACCAACCCCGACTACAAGATCCATGTCCATTCGAACCATCCTGACCAGGTCCTGGGGCATATGCTCGAGCTTGGCCAGATCTTCAAGGTCTTCATCCACAACATGGACCTCGAGGCGCATGAGCGCACCGAGAAGATCGCTGCCGACCAGAAGGCAGCCGAGAAGCCGGAGCCGAAGGAGCTTGGCTTCGTCGCCGTTGCTGCGGGTTCGGGCGAGGCAGACATCCTGAAGTCCCTGGGCGTCGATGTGGTCGTCTCCGGCGGCCAGACGATGAACCCGTCAACGGCCGACATCCTCGCCGCCATCGAGGAGGTCAACGCGAAGAACGTAATCGTGCTGCCCGACAATGGCAACATCCGCATGGCTGCAGAAGCTGCTGCCAATGCCTGCGACACCGCAAAGGTCTTTGTCGTGACGACGAAGACCGTGCTGCAGGCCTTTGCCGCGATGTTCGCAGTGGATGCCGAGGCGACGCCTGAAGAGAACGTCGAGGCCATGCAGGATGCGATTGCCGACATCCGCGACGGCGAGGTCACGACGGCCGTGCGCGATTCCGCCGCAGCCGATGGCACGCCGATCCATGCGGGCAACGTTATGGGCATCGAGGGCGGCGAGATCGTGGTCGTCGGCGACGACGTCCAGGATGTGACCGTCAAGCTCATCGACAAGATGCAGGACGACGAGGAGGGCGACACCCTCACGATTCTCGCAGGCTCCGACATGTCCGACGAGGACTTCGAGAAGCTCCTTGCCGCCATCGAGGAGGCACAGCCCGACCTCGAGATCGATTCCCATCGTGGAGAGCAGCCGCTCTATCCTGTCGTCTTCTCCATCGAGTAGCATCCATCCATTCCTGAAGCACGTGATATCTTGGTGAGCCGTCCGAGCATAGGGGGAGCAGCTGATCGCCTGCTGCGCAGCAGCGCTCTGTCCGATGATGCAGGGCGGCTCCGCTATGTCTCGGGAGCCCGCGAGGAGGCCCTGCACCGTCTGGGCATCGCCAGCGTGCAGGACCTCCTGCTCGATGTGCCGCGCCACTACCTCGATCTCACGAATGTGGTGCCGATCGCCCAGGCCGATGTCGGGATGGCGGCGACGATCAAGGGCACTGTCGACAAGGTGAAGCTCAAGGAGCCGCGCCCTCGCTTCAAGATCGTCGAGGTCTCCCTCATCGACGAGACAGGCGTGCTCGTCGCCTCCTTCTTCAAGCAGCCCTGGCTGAAGGACCAGATCCACGAGGGCGATGTGCTCGTCCTCCAGGGCAGGATCGGCTTCGGCTATGGCTTCAAGCAGATGAAGAGCCCCTTCTTCGAGAATCTGGGGCAAGAGGCCGCATCCGGCAGAAGGATGCGGATCCTGCCTGTGCATGCCGTGACGGAAGGGCTCTCTGCCGCCTGGATGAGGAGGATCGAGAGCGCTGCCATAGCGGACGTGGGCGATGTCTGCGACTTCATGCCGGCACATTTCGTTGCCGTCCATACCCTCATGACAGAGGCCAGGGCGATCCGCCAGGTGCAGTTCCCGCACTCTGTGGCAGCTGCCGAACGGGGGAGAAGGAGGCTTGCCTACGACGAGCTCCTGCTCCTGCAGCTTGCGCTCCTCACACGTACCGAGATCGAGAGCAAGGGCCTCACGCCTCCCCAGCACGTGGTCACAGGGCCGCATCTTGCGCTTCTGAGGCAGAAGCTCCCCTTCACGCTCACGGACGAGCAGACCCAGGCGGCAGATGAGATCCTGGCCGACATGGCCTCGTCCCATCTGATGAACCGGCTCCTTCTGGGCGATGTCGGGACCGGCAAGACCGCGGTGGCGGCGCTTGCCCTGGCTGCAGTCGCAGATACCGGCACCCAGGCTGCTGTCATGGCGCCGACCTCGGTTCTGGCCCGCCAGTATGCAACGAAGCTTGGGCCCCTCCTTGATGGGGCGGACATCTCCTGGGCGCTTGTCACGGGTGCCACCCCTGAGGCTGAGCGGAAGGAGACCGCTGCTGCCGTGAAGGAAGGCAGGCTCTGCGTCGTCTTCGGGACGACCGCCATCCTCTCGGCAGACATCGACTTCGCGCACCTCACCCTCGTCGTGATCGACGAGCAGCACCGTTTCGGCGTGAACCAGCGGGCGCTTCTCAGGAGCAAGGGGGCAGGCGCCGACATGCTCGCGATGACAGCAACGCCGATCCCCAGGACCTTGGCGCTCTCCGTCTACGGGGACCTCGCCGTGAGCAGGATACAGAAGCGGCCGGTAGCTGGCGCTGGCATCACGACAAAGGTGCTGACGCCCGAGAATGCCGATATCGCCTACGGGGCGATCCGCGATGCAGTCGCCCATGGGCAGCAGGCCTATGTGGTCTGCCCGCTCGTCGATGAGAAGGACAAGGGCGATGAGCTCGACGAGGTGCCGGATGCCATGAAGACCGGGGCGAAGGAGCTCCATGCCGCGACGGCAGTGGCGCGCCGGCTCCAGGAGCAGGTCTTCCCCGAGATGCGCATCGGCCTTCTCCATGGACGCATGAGCGCAGCCCAGAAGGACGAGGTGATGGGGGAGTTCGCCCAGGGCAGGATCGATGTCCTGGTCTCGACGACCGTGATCGAGGTCGGCGTCGATGTGCCGAACGCGACCGTGATGATTGTCTTCGATGCAGACCGCTTCGGCCTGGCGACGCTCCACCAGCTGAGAGGGCGTGTCGGCCGTGGGTCCATCTCGGGAAGCGTCTATCTCATTGCTGCCGCGAAGAAGGGGTCTCCTGCCCGCGAGCGCCTGGCCGCGCTCGAGAAGACCTCCGATGGCGCCGAGCTCGCAGAGCTCGACCTCAAGCTCCGCCATGAGGGGGAGCTTCTGGGATACCGGCAGTCAGGCGGCGTGTCGCTCCGTGTCGCAGACCTTGCACGCGATGTGGACCTCGTGCAATATGCCTATGTGGATGCACGCGAGATCGCAGCGGCGGATCCGACGCTCGATGCGCCCCAGGACCGGCTGCTGAAAGATGAGATGCAGCGCCGCTTCGGCGGCTATTTCGAGGAGGTGGAGCGCGCATGAGAGTGGTAGGCGGCAGGTGGAAGGGACATCCCCTCGAGGCGCCGGAAGGCCGCTCGGTCACCCGTCCCACGACGGACCGCGTGCGTGAGGCGCTGGCCTCGATGCTGGCGAGCGCCTGCGGGCTCGACCTTTCGGGCAAACACATGCTCGATGCCTTCGGCGGTTCGGGCGCGATGGGGATCGAGATGCTCTCCCGCGGAGCCGAGGAGGCCACCTTCATCGACCAGGACCGCAAGGCCGCATCTCGCATCCGCCGCAACCTCAAGGCGGTCGGAGCAGAGGAAGGATCGTGGTCCGTCATCTGCGGGGCCACGAGGACCGTCCTTTCCCGCGGCAATCTTCCCGGCGCCCCCTTCGATATGGTCTTCCTGGATCCGCCCTACAAGATGCCGGCCGAAGAGGTCGCATCGCTCGTGGAGCTCGCCTCCTCGCAGGGCCTTCTCAAGGAGGGCTGCCTTGTCCTATACGAGCGGGCAAGCACGGGAGATGCGCTCCCTCTTGCCTCTGCTACGCTCCAGAAATCGAAACGCTATGGCTCGACCGCAGTCGAGCTCTATGTCCTCAAGGAGTCTCAATGAGCGAAATCCCTGCCATCACCCATCTTGTGGTGCCGGGCACCTTCGATCCTGTCACCTATGGCCATATCGACGTGATCAGCCGGGCGCTGCGCATCTGCCCGAGGGTGACGGTCGGCGTCGCCCTCTCGCAGGCGAAGCACGGAAGCGGCACGATGTTCACGCTCGAGGAGCGCGTCGAGCTCGTGAAGACCGCGCTGGCCGAGGCGGGAGTCGACAAGGGCGTCGATGTCCGGCCCTTGACAGGCCTCCTCGTGGATTTCTGCCACGAAGTCGGAGCAGGTGGCGTCGTCAAAGGCCTGCGCGCTATTACGGATTTTGAATATGAATTGCAGCAGGCAAGCTTGAACTCGCGGCTTGCGCCTGATATTGAAAGTATATTTGTCATGTCGAGTCCAGAATATGGCTACGTCTCGTCGTCGATCGTCCGCGAGCTTGCCTCGTTCGGCGCAGATGTGGATCTCCTGGTTCCGCCCAGTGTCGCCCTTGCCTTGAAGGAGCACTTCGCGGCCAGGAGCTGATGCATGCAGAGAGGATGGGCGTATTCTGGTACCATATGCAGGGAACAAGCATAGCTGGCGCGTGTGCGCCATGTCCGCTCACCACGAAAGGAGCTCGGAATGCAGCCAGGTGAGGAAACCGAGAGTCTGCTCGATGAACTCGAGCAGGTCGTAACAGAAGCAAAGTCTCCCCTTACCGGTGGCAATCAGAGAAAGATTGTGGACGCCGATGAGATCTACGAGATCATCGACGATATCCGTCGCGTCTTTCCGCAGGAGTTCCAGGAAGCACGCCGCATCGTGAAGGAGCAGCAGGAGACCATCGCCCGTGCCCAGCAGCAGGCGGATTCCATCATCGCCGATGCCCAGCAGCAGGCCATGATTCTGGCAGGCGACCAGGAAGTGGTCCGCATCGCGCAGCAGCAGGCAGACAACATCCGCGACCAGGCGGCCCAGTATGAGCGCGACACCCGCTACAACGCGGAGGAGTACGCCGACACGGTGCTTGCGCATCTCGAGGACAACCTCAAGAGCCTCACGAGCACGGTGACCCGCACGCGCCAGACACTGAGCGAGAACTCTGGCCCGCGCAACAACACGAATGACGTTCCGTGGTAAGGGATATGGATACAGATTACAAGATCGTGGTGGCGCTCGATGAGCGCCTGACCAATCCGGGAGACAGCCTCCCCGTGCAGGGCCACATCGATGTGGATGGCTATTCGCTGGGCGACCATGAGTTCACCCTGCCGAATGGCATGGATTACGACGTGATCCTCACCAATGCCGGCGAGGGCATCCTTGCGACCGGCATCCTCAAGGCCCATGTGGAGGGCATCTGCGACCGCTGCCTCGAGAAGGCAGAGTTCGATGTCTCCGGCGAGGTGGATGAGTACTATCTCTTCCATGAGCCGGAAGACAGTGCTGCCGCATCCGTGAGCGAGGACGAGGATGGGGAAGAGGCAGGCGTCGACTATGCGCTGGTCTCAGACGATGGGGCGGTCGACCTCACCGATGCGATCACCTCGGCGCTCCTGATGGAGACGCCCTATGTGGTCCTCTGCAGGCCTGACTGCAAGGGCCTCTGCCCGACCTGCGGCGCCAACCTGAACGAGGGCGACTGCGGGTGCGCGGCAAAGCGCGCCGAAGAGGAGCTCAGCCAGAACCCCTTCGCCGTGCTGAAGGATCTCCACCTGGACGAATAGCCCGAACGTGGAGCTTCTGTCAAGCGCTTTGCTGTAGAATAGCATTCCCGTGGCAATATGCTGCAGGCGTGGTATAGTTACTCACTGTGTGTTTTGAGGCAAGACCGCCTTGGGTCTCACCTGGGGCGTCCGAAGGTCAAAGAGAGGTCAAGATGGCAGTTCCTAAGCAGAAAAAGGGTCGCGGCGCCACGCACACTCGTCGTTCGGCCAACAGCAAGCTCGCCGTGCCGGCTCGTTCCGTGTGCCCAAGGTGCGGTGCTCCTAAGCTTCCGCATCACGTGTGCCCGAATTGTGGCTACTACAAGGACCGCGAGGTCGTCGTTACCGAGTAGCGCTGCAAGACAATTGAGACGTGGCCTGGGAGGCCGGCCTTCTCGGGCCGGCCTCCTTGCTTAGCCGCCTACTGCATGATTGGAGTGGACATGACAACGATCTGTGTCGATGTGATGGGCTCGGACAAGGGCCCCGAAGAGGTGCTCAAGGGCGTCGCGGCAGCGCTAGCCGCCGATGCGCAGCTTTCTGTGCTCGTCGCCGGTGCAGACGAGTATGTCACGCCGTTCTGCGCGGAGCATGAAGGCGCGAAGGCCCTCGTGACGACTGAGGTCATCCATATGGATGAGCACCCGACCCAGGCATTCCGTACCAAGAAGGATGCAAGCATCGTGCGGGCGGCAGCTGCCGTCCACAATGGGGAGGCAGAAGGCCTCTTCTCGGCAGGATCCACAGGAGCTGTCCTCACAGCGGCAGCCTTCGGCATCGGCCGCATCAAGGGCATCAAGCGCCCGGCGCTGGCACTGCCGTGCCCCGGCGTGAACGGGCACCATACGGTGATGCTCGACCTCGGTGCCAATGCCGACGTCCGTCCTGAGGTCATCGTGCAGTTCGCCCATATGGGACGTGCCTATGCGAAGGTCGCCTGCGGCACCGAGAACCCGACGGTGGGCCTGCTCTGCAATGGCTCCGAGGACACGAAGGGCTCCGAGATGGCGCTTGCCTACCACAAGGCGCTCGCCGAGGGCAACTGCGGCTTCATCGGGAATGCCGAGGGGACGGATATCCTCTCCGACACCTTCGATGTGATCGTGACTGACGGCTTCACGGGCAATGTAGCCCTCAAGAGCATCGAGGGCACGGCCAAGTTCCTCGTGGGCCAGATCAAGGAGGCAGCGGGATCGAGCAAGAAGGTCGGCATCGGCGCCCTCCTCATGAAGCCGGCGCTCAAGGCGGTCGCATCCGAGCTCTCGGGCGACCGGTATGGCGGCGCGATCCTGCTCGGCCTCAAGGCGCCCGTCGTGAAGGGGCATGGCTCCTCGACGGCAGCGGCTGTCAAGTCGGGCGTGCTTGCCTGCGCCGCCGCAGCCCGTGCCAGGCTTCCGCATGAGATCGCCGAGGCATGCAGCATCGCTGCCAAGTAGGTACAATAAGCTGGTTGGAAACCCTTCAGGGAGGAGACGCGCATGACGCACGACGAGATACTGGACAAGGTGAAGGACATCATCTGCGACACCCTCGACGACGCCGACAAGGCAAGCATCACCGAGGACACGACCTTCGAGGATCTGGGCGCCGATTCGTTCGATCGCCTCGAGCTGGTCACTGCCTTCGAGGAGGAGTTCAACGCCAGTCTGGACGACGACCAGCTGCAGCAGATCTCCTCGGTCAAGGATGCTGTCGATGCGATTGAGAAGGTCCTCTAGTTGTCAAGTATTGCTGCCATCCAGCGCGACCATGCTGAGGCTGCAGAGAAGATGCTCGGCTACCGGTTCCACAACCGGCAGCTCATCATCTCTGCGCTGACCCACCCTTCCGCTGTGGAGAACAGGCCCATCTGGGCATCATACGAGCGCCTCGAGTTCCTGGGCGATTCGATCCTGGGCGCCATGGTCGCGACCGACCTCTTCGAGAAGTTCCCTGAGATGGATGAGGGGCAGCTCACGCGCCTCAAGATCTCGCTCGTGTCGGGCGTGACGCTCTCCGAGGTGTCCGAGAAGCTCGGCATCGGCGACCTCATCATCTTCGGCGAATCCGAGAAGGGCACGGGCGCCCGCGGCATGCATTCGGCGCTCGAGAACGTCTACGAGTCGATCGTGGGCGCCCTCTACCTCGATGCAGGCTACGACCGCACCCATGACTTCGTGCGCGACACGCTCTCGCCCTACATGGTGCCTGAGCGCGCCCAGAGGCCGCTCAGCCCGAAGAGCAGGCTCCAGGAGATCACCCAGCGCGACATGCGCTGTGCCCCGGTCTACAAGCTCGAGAGCGAAGAGGGGCCGGCGCACCATCCGACCTTCACGAGCGTTGTGCTCGTGCAGGGACGCCGTGTCGGCAAGGGCTCGGGCTCTTCCAAGAAGGAAGCGGAGACCGCGGCCGCCCAGGATGCCCTGAAGCGCCTTGCGGAGGAGCATCCGCACGCAGACCTCTAGGCTCTCTCCTGCTTCCATCCCTCCTGCTCCTGAAAGGCTCCTGTCTCCGTGTACCTCAAGTCGCTGACCCTCAAAGGGTTCAAATCATTCGCTGACAAGACCCAGATGACGTTCGACCCGGGACTCAATGTCATCGTGGGCCCGAATGGCAGCGGCAAATCCAATGTCTCCGATGCCATCCTCTGGGTCCTGGGCGAGCAGTCTGCCAAGATGCTGCGCGGCCAGGCGATGGAGGATGTCATCTTCTCGGGGTCCTCGGCCCGCCAGCCCGTGGGCGTCGCCGAGGTCACGATCGTCCTCGATAACCATGACCACACGCTGCCGATCGATTTCGACGAGGTCGGCGTCACGCGCAGGATGTACCGCTCCGGCGAATCGGAGTACCTCATCAATGGGGCGCCTGCCCGCCTCCTCGATATCCAGGACATCCTCCACGATTCAGGACTGGGCAAGGACACCCATTCGATCATCTCGCAGGGCAAGCTCGACTCCGTGCTTGCCAGCCGTCCCGAGGAGCGCCGCGAGCTCATCGAGGAGGCTGCCGGCATCTCGAAGCATCGCCGGCGCAAGGAGCGCTCGGAGCGCAAGCTCAAGTCGATGGACCAGAGCCTCACCCGCGCGAAGGATGTGCAGCGCGAGATCTCGCGCCAGCTGAAGCCCTTGGAGCGCCAGGTCACGAAGGCCCAGAAGAGCCACGACCTGACAGACAGGCTCAAGGAGGTCTCGACCATCCTCGCCGTGGACGACCTCCGCCAGCTGCAGGCCCAGTATGGCCACCTCATGCAGCGCGGACGCGAGGCCGATGCCGCCGTCGAGGTGGCGCGTTACCAGCTCACCCAGAAATCGGAGGAGCTCGAGAAGCTCCAGTCCCTCCTCGAGCAGAAGGGGCTCTTCGTCGGCGACCTCGGCGAGCAGCGCCGCCGCATGCAGGACATCCAGAGCCACATGGATTCGGACATGCGCCTTCTCGAGGAGAAGGGCAAGAACATGGTCTCCCGCCTCTCCGAGATGCGTGCGAGCCTCTCGACCATGGAGAAGCAGAAGAAGGATGCCGCAGAGGAGCTTGGCAGTGTCCAGCGCGACCTCGAGGATGCACAGGCGCAGTCGAACGAGCTGAAGCGGCAGATGGCAGAGATCGAGCCTGCCGCCAAGGAGGCATCGGCCAAGCGCCGCGAGCTGGGGACAAAGAGCTCGAAGCTCGTCTCTGAGCAGCGTGCGGCGCAGCGCGAAAGCGACCAGGAGACCGTGGCCTACTCGAAGCTCCGCGACCAGATCTCGAACGCGCAGGCAGAAGAGGAGATGTTCGCAGCCAGGATCTCTGGCCTCGAGGAGACGCTTGCCACCTGCGAGGAGACGCTCCGGGAGCGCCGTGGCCGCAAGACGGAGCTCACCGAGGCGCAGGAGACGGCGCAGAAGAAGGCCGAAGAGGCCCGCGATGCCATCCACACGAGCCAGGATGCTGCTGCCACAGCGAGGAAGGCCCAGGAGGATGCGAGGCGCCGCCTGAGCCAGGCCCAGGCCTCGCTTTCCGCGCTCAGATCCGTCGATGCCTCGCAGGACTCGGCAAGCCCGCTTGCCGCCGCCCTCACGAAGCGTGGGGACGTGAGGGGCGCCATCAAGTGCCGTTTGGGCGACCTTCTCGAGGTGCCTCAGGAGCTCGATGAGATCGTCGAGCGCCTCCTCGGCGATGATATGGGCGCGCTTGTCGTCGAAGATGCCGCTGCGGCGGCTGAAGTCGCCTCATCTGGCCTCGGGATCAAGAGTGCCAAAGGGACCGCCACGATCATCGCGAAAAGCGAGCACGGGGCTGTGGCCCAGGACGACGATGCGGCAGGGGAGCCGCTCCTCTCGCTTGTGCATGCAGCCAAGGGTGCAGAGGGGATGCTCGCCGCGCTCTTAGGCGATGTGCGCATCGTGGATGATGTGCGCGAAGCGCTTTCCGCCCATGAGAAGACGCCGGGCTATACCTTCGTGACCCGCGACGGGGCAAGCGTCCTTCCGGATGGCCGCATCATCATCGGCACCGGCCGCGATGTGGAGCAGGGCGCCCTCGAGCGCAAGCGCCGCATCCGTGCCCTCGAGGACGGGATGGGGGAGCTCGAGCTTGCCCAGAGCGAGGCCGAGAAGTCGGTCAGAGGCCACGAGAAGGAGCTCTCACGTGCCCGCGACCTCGATACGAAGGCCAAGGGCGAGCTTGCACAGATCAGGGCAGAGCTCTCTTCCGTCACCTCCGAGATCGGCCGCATCGAGGCACAGGTGCGCCAGGCTTCCTCCGAGAAGGCGCAGATCGAGAAGAGGCGCGAGGAGGCCCGCTCCAAGGTCGCTACGGCGAAGGCCGAGGTCGATGCCCACCACGAGAAGGCAGATGCGGCAACGAAGCGTGCCAAGGAGCTAAACCAGGAGCTCGACGAGCTCTCCCGGAAGCGGAGCGAGGCCTCGAGGGCCGAGGGCGACCTCGAGCGCAAGCTCTCCGAGACGAAGCTCAAGCTCGCCACGGTCACAGAGCGCCTCCGCCATCTGGAGACGAGGCTGAACGAGCTCGAGAAGCGCGACCGCACGCTCACAGAGCGCATCGAGGCGACCGAGCGCGCTGCCGGGTCGCTTGATGTTCTGCGCCTCCGGGTCGACCCTCTCCACGAGCGCTACCGGGCGCTCGAGG
>OMTG01000122.1 GCA_900313905.1 uncultured Actinomycetes bacterium
CCTGAGCAACAACTATACCGGAGGAGCCGTTTCAGCTTACACCATCGATTTCGATGGGAACAAGCTGCAGGACTATGCTGCCTCCAATTCATAGGCCCATGTTCTCATGGCCCATAGCAGCTGGGCCATCGCATCTCTCCCGTCTTATGGCATGGCGTCCAGTCTTCCTGGGCGCCATGCCCTTCTTTAGATGGCGCAGCTTCGCCGCGTGCCCGGATGATCTTCCAAAAGTTCGCGCTCATTGCCGATTGTGCATGCAGGCATCACGAATACAGACTTCGCCCTAAGCTGCAACAGATAAGATGATGGTCACAGGAGAATTGGCATCAATGTTGGAGGGGACCATGGCTGTGACATTTGCCGACTGCGGGTTCAGGGACATTGCCGGAAAGCTCATCGTCGTCGAATGCCCGCTGCTGAAGAGGCTCGGCCAGACTTCCATCATCGTCCCCGATGGAGCCGACTCGATCCTCGCGTACGCCTACATCGACCATGAGCAGGGACTCTCGCTCTTCGGACTGGCCCCTGCATCGTTCGAGACCAGGACCATATATAACGAAGAATCCTTCACCGCTGTCCAGAACCAGCTCGTCCTGCTGCGCTCCGGCAGCATCCCGCCCGCAGCGCGTGTCCTCTTCCCGGACGATGCAGAAGAGCTCGGGAAGCGCTATAGCGAGGAGATCGAGCAGCTTGAGACAGGGCACACTCCCTCGAAGGGTGTCCTGGCGACACGTGGGATCGACCAGATCGACCCCTTCCGCAGCCCCGAGTATCCAGATGACGTCTCCGTGGTGCTCGCATCAGACGCGCTGCCACCAGAGGTCGTCTGGTACAGGCTGGAGGGCACCACAGAGGATGGCATGCTCGCAGGCATACTCCTCAATGAGCCTGATTCTGACTACCCCGTGCACGAAGGCGACCTTATGGCCCTTGACTTCACAAAGGCAGAAGACGGGTCTCCCTTTCTCGTGACGGTCCCCGATCTCCTCATCTCACGGGCCGAATAGCGCTGCCGCATCCCCTTGTGGGAGCTGCTCACAAGAACCAAGATAGCCTCGATGAACATCACGCCAGCCTCTGCATGACTTCTGTCAGCATGGCCATCTGACACAAGGAGCGAGCTTCCCGTCAACAACAGGCACAGCCGCACCAGCGAAGATGCGCCATCCACACCAATGCGCTTCTGCCATCCATGAGCCGCAATGCCAGCAGCTCTGTTTCTCAGCACATGCAGCAAGGTCAGCCATCGAAGCCGCCGAAAAGCCCAGAAAGAGGAGGCTCGAATCAGCGTCAGCCCTTCCCCATGGCTCTGCATCACCCGCCCATGGATGCAGAAGCAGCGTTCCGTCGCCGGCTCTCCATTTGGGACAGTTTGCAGCAGCAAGCAAGCATCCTCCAAAGTCTCTGGCTACGAGAATACCTTCGTCAGGCGGGCATAATCGAAGAAGTTGAGCATCGAGATATCGTAGGAAGGATCGGATTCGGTCACATTGACAGCAACCTGGCCTGTCACGGAGATGGTCTTCCCCACATAGGAGGGATCAGGGACGTCCGTGCCCGACGATGACTGCAGCTTATGGACGATGATCTTAGTGTCTGACCGGTCCCCATACTGCGTGCCCGTCACGGTGACCTGGCCGGGGAGCTCGAGGTAGTACACATCTTCCTGCTGGTCAGGGTGCACCGGGTAAGGCCTCGTCTCCATGCAGAGGGTGCCCGTCAGGGTCACTGTCTCGGAGTCCTGCGAATCCGGGACGGAGTGGATGACGGAAGGGTTCGCGGCGAGCGCCTGCTGCTTCTCGGCTGCAGCCTGCTGCTCGGCCTTCTGCTGCTCCGCCGCCTGGCGTGCAGCCTCCTCCTCAGCAGCCTTGGCATCGAGGGCATCCTGGCGCTTCTGCGTGGCTTTCTGGGCATACTCATCCACAGTACCGGAGTCGACTCCCACCTTCTCCGCGTAGCTCTTTGCCTGCTGGACCTCATCGTCTGTCACGTCGATGGGGTCTGCTGCAGCTACGGCCACGAGAATTACCACGTTGTTGTCACCGTCGTTGATGACGAGCGATGCGGGGATGCTATCGCTGTCCTTGAAGAACGAGCCATCGCTGGCAAAGCTTGGGGCAGCCACCGTCACTGTATAGTCGCCAGAGGCAAGCTCGGCTTCCGCATTCCCAGAGCCATCCGAGAACACATCCTCGGAGACATCACCACCCTCGATATGCAGGGGGACGGGCGTGGATGCAGACGGATCGAACCCCTCGCCGCTCACGTTGATGGTGATGGACACCTTCTGCGGTTCGGTCTCTTCCGGGACGCTCGATCCCGAGCTGTTCGCCTGCCGCAGGAACATCACGGCCACCACGGCCACAGCTGCCACTGCTGCAACAATCACGCAGAGCAGGATGCGCCTGTGCGTGCCACCAGAGGTCGTGGAAGGATCCTTGCCGAGCATGCAGATCTTCTCCTTAAGCTGCTTCGCAGCCATGCATTTGTATCTTCAGGAACCTCAATCCTATCAGGAAATTGCATTTACGGGTCGACACTCCATAACTGCATCGCATAGACAGCCGCAATGGACAGCGCTGCAGGGATGCAGTGCCGTGCGCCTACAAGATCAGGGCCCGGCATCAGAGACAAGGCCGCTGTCCACGCCCGGCTGCAGCAGGTCCTTCAGCCACCCCATAAATCTGCCCAGACCATCCGGGCGTGACATCCTGCCATCCTGGCCAGCACAATCTCTTCGCAATGACCCCATGGCCCCAGGACCCTGACTCAGAGGCGCCCCGCACACGAGAGATAGCGTGGATGATCCAGATAGAACAAAGCAGACCAGAGGACTGAGCCTCTGGCCTGCAAACCAATGAAGGGCGGCAGCAGATTCGTGTTGCTAGCGCTGCGTGCGGGCTACAAGCTCGTATTCGAGGGTGACCTCGCAGCTCACTCTGACGGGTTCGGGATTGAAGACGGGCGACGCATCCATGCGTATGCCCCGGCGCTCGCCAGGTGCTGCAGTAGCAACAATGCCGTAGTCTGCATTGCCGTGGAGGCTATTGTCGATGTGGATGATCTGACCGAGGTCACACCCAGCTGCATCGGCCAGGAGCGCAGCGCGCTTCTTTCCCGCATCAATAGCTCGCCTGAGAATCGTTTCCCTTGCTTCCTCATCGTCCTTGAGGTCGTAGTCGAAGCAACATGAAATGCCGCCCCCTAGGCCGGAAATCGCAGTCCAGACCGCATCCAGCCTCTCCTTCACGCAGGGCTCTTCGAATCTGACCGTCGAGCTGTACTCGTGGGGTCCACCGCCC
This sequence comes from uncultured Actinomycetes bacterium, assembly GCA_900313905.1. Lineage (GTDB taxonomy): Bacteria > Actinomycetota > Coriobacteriia > Coriobacteriales > Atopobiaceae > Olsenella_L. The sequence goes on from OMTG01000122.1 coordinate 3,303, forward strand.
TTCCGGTTCTTCCAGACAGGAGAGATCCGCAGATATCCGTTCTTCACGCTTTCCCTCTTCACGCCCATCTTCTCGAGGGCATCGAGCAGCGAGGACAAGGCCTTGTTGTAGTCCTTGGCTGCCAGTTCCTTGCTGTTGGCCTCGCCGGTGAGATCCACTGAGATGCGGATAATATCTGGATCGAAATTGCCCATGATGGATGAGGTGACCGCGACTGTTGCATCCATGGCTGGCTTCCTTCCCTAGATGGCCCACTTGGTGCAACGGTACCTCAGCCCTCCGACATGAATGGCTTGCAAGAAAGCCATGGCAGCGGATGGTCTCTCGCATAACGAGAAGACTGATGTCCGGACCCGACAGCTTCCATTCCAGACCAGGTTTGCGAAAGAAGATCCTGCGCTGCCATCGCGCTGTTGCCATCGGCAGCATGCTGCATGCTCCTGGCATGAAGAGCTGGCAATCCGATGGCCATCCTCGTTCTTTGTGGGCATGCAGTCGAAATCATCGCGCTACCGCAGAGCCGATAGCTTCTTTCCCGTCATTGCAGTGGATGAGAGATGGTATAAAGTTATCTGAAAGAAAGCGAGACGGTCGTGCACAAAGACAGCCGAATCGTACTGCATCTTCGATTCGAGCCTGTCTTCGCCATGGGCATCTGAGCTGCAATATCCCGATGAGAACGACTTGATTGGAAGTTCATGGACAAGACGAGAGGGCTGCATCAGGATGCACCTACGTGACGAGGTACCACCGCATGGAGCAACATCGAGGTGCATTCAGCGCCCTCGATATCGAAGAACAAGATGAAGGAGCACTGCTCCGAGATAGTCTCAGCCCTATGAGAGCACGAAATACTGAAATGAGGACAAAGCCATGATCTACTGGAACGCACAGCCCCTTATCGAGAGCACCGTCCGCGACTTTATCGAAGCCGCACTCCCGGATGCCCACGACACTGACGACCTCACGTACGCAGTCGCTCCTGACGGCGACAAGCTCCGTGTCGAGGTGGACATCCCGACTTCCGAAATGGAAGCCTGGCTCATGCTGATGGTCGATGTGAACGGAGACGAGCCTGTCATCGCATCCTTCTCATGCCTGCGCTCAGGCCTCGGCGATGATTCTGACGACGTCTATGAGTGGACGCAGGACAAGCCGGAGTGGACGCTGAAGGAAATCGACGACTAGCACGGTACCTGCGAACCGCGAAGAGCCCGTCCTGGGACAGCCTGCAAGGCCATCCCGGACGGGCTCTTTCCTGTCTGCTCCCACTATCTCGATCCAGACCGCTAAACCCTCAGGAGCGACTTTCCCATACAACCAATGTCCGATTCGGACTGCATACAAAAATCGGAGGTCCTGAAAAGGGCCTCCGACCTGCGTTTATGGTGGGCGTTAGAAGATTTGAACTTCTGACCTCTTCCGTGTCAGGGAAGCGCTCTCCCCCTGAGCTAAACGCCCGAATGTAGATTGCAGCTTGGGGTAAGCCGCAATGCGAGGAATGATATTACGCGAAAGAGCAGCTCAATGCAAGGGCAATTTTGTGATGTTCTGGAGAATATGCATGCCCAGCGCCAGCTCGTGAGGGAATACTCGATGGACCTGATTTGCAAACATCCATCGCTTTCCATCATTAAGCAAGCTTGCTGATATCGAGTGCTACTGCCTTCTCGCTTAATTGCGTATCGGGGTGATCCGCACCAAGAACACGCTTCCGGACTTCGTATGCCTTCCTGTCCGCATCCAGCGCCTCCTGGTGGCGCCCCAAATCGCTGTAATCGGATGCCATGGCGCTGAGGCTATAGAGCGTATCCGGATGCTCCGTACCCAGGATGTGCTTCCTGGCTTCATATACCCTCCGATCTGCATCCAGCGCCTCCTGGTAGAGCCCCAGACGGGCATAGTCAACTGCCATGTTGCTGAGACTTATGAGCGTCGCCGGATGCTCCGCTCCCAGGATGCGCACCCGCGCCTCATACACCTTGCGATAGGCGTCCAGCGCCTCCTGGTAGCGCCCCAGACGGGCATAGTCATTTGCCATGTTGCTGAGAATTGTGAGCGTCTCCGGATGCTCCGCTCCCAGGA
>OMTG01000006.1 GCA_900313905.1 uncultured Actinomycetes bacterium
ATCACGTTATCAGAATGTTAGGTTGCCGCAATCGTTGCGTGAGCGCCGGCCTTCACTATGGACCATGAACCGAAACGAACAAGGAGGCTCTCATGGTCCATATCCACTCTCTCATCCGCCGCATCGCTCCGCATCTGGTCCCGACAGCGCTGGCCCTCATCTTCGCAGCCTGCGCCTGGGAGGTCTCTGAGGGGCATCCTCTCGCTATCGACCGCCTGGCTGCATCCCTGGCATCTGCCATCCCTGCCGCCCTCGCGGTGCCGCTTGGGCAGGCGCTCTCCAATCTCCCCTTTGTCGCCGCACCAATCATCCTGCTGGTGCTGCTCCTGCAGAGGAGGCGCCGTGAAGCTGCCCTGGTCACGGGCGCGACTGTCTCAGCGCTTGCCTCTGCAGAGATCCTGAAGCTCGTCTTCCTGCGTCCGCGTCCTGAGATGATGCTCGTCGCTGCCACAGATGCCAGCTTCCCCTCTGGCCATACGACCACGGCCTTCGCACTGGCCACCATCTGCGCGCTCATCTGGATGCAGCAGCATGCCGGCCGCAGGCGCCTTGTTCCTGCCCTCCTTGTCGCTTCTGCCGTGCTTGTAGGCATGGGCCGCATCATCCTGGGCGTACACTTTGCATCGGATGTCATTGCCGGAGCAGCGCTCGGCACCCTCGTCTCGTGGATCTGCTGGCAGCTCTTCGCAGGAGTGGGCGCACAGGCCGCAGCACCAATCCGCACCCGCCAGAAAGGACATGCATGGAGCGCCTGACAACCATACGGCAGCGCCTGCGGCTCTCGAATATCCTGACGCTGCTCGTCCCGCTTGCCACCTGCATCGTCGTCGCACTCATCTGCGTGGCCGTCTTCCTCATCCAGGTGAGGGGTGGCCTCGATCTCGAGATCTCGGATGCCGAGGACATGACGACAATGGGCAGGGTCGTCTCCGAGACAGCAGGCCATATCCTGAATGAGACTGAAGGGGACCATACCGCAGCTCTGGACGATCTCGCCCAGAGCGTTGCCGGCTCTGGAGGGATGCTCCAGATCCTCGATGGAACAGGGAACATCTTCTACAGCTCCGGCACGCCGGTGCAGCGCGACTCGCTCCTCGCGAGCGCGCGTGCGCTCGATGACACGGATGGTGTGCTTGTCTCGGCCGCTGGGACGAGCCTCTACCTCCACAAGGAGGGCAGCTACCATATCGCGCTCTTTGCGAACTACGCAGAGGTCAGAGGCCACGCTATCAAGCGTGCCCTCCTGATCTCCGGCCTTGTCGTCCTGGCAGCAGCCATCGTCTCGCTGCTTCTGATGGACCGTCTTGGCCGCCATCTCGTCTACGACCGGATCGAGAGCGGCCTTGCAGAGCTCGGCGACGGCGTAAGCCGCATCGCAGACGGCGACCTCCGCTTCCGCATAGCCCATGCAGAGCAGGACGAGTTCGCACCGATCTGCGATGACTTCAACGAGATGGCAGGACGGCTCGAGGAGGCCGACGAGCGCGAGCTGGCAGAGGAGCGCCGCCGCCTTGAGCTCATCCTTCCGCTTGCCGGCTTCTTCTCCCGTGCTGGCGCCCTCTGGCTGCCGCTGGCCATCGTCTCTGCGACCATCGGCTCGCTTGCCGGGGCCTATGTGCTCTATGCGGTGGGGACCATCCTGAATGAGGGGCGTCTCGAGCGCGTGCTTGCCTCCAAGCCTGCCCACTTGCTCGGCTTCGAAAAGTCCGACGTGAAGGCAGCCTTTGGCTGGTTCGATACCAAGGGCCAGAAGACCGTCCTCATCTGCCGCTGCATCCCCGTCGTGCGGAGCCTGATCTCGATTCCGGCCGGCATGTCCCATATGAAGCTCGGCAGGTTTATGGCAATGACATTCGCAGGATCGCTCGCCTGGAACACCGTGCTCGTCTGCCTTGGCTTCTGGGTAGGAAGCGCCTGGGAAGGCGTTGCGGCAGGGGCTGCCTCCGTGATCTATATCGCGAGCTACGTCGTGATTGCAGCAGCAGGGGTGGCAGCGCTCGTCTGGTTCTGCAAGCGCATCCTTCCCCTCATCAAGTCGCAGGGCCAGACGCCCAGCCACGCTGCCTAGGCAAGCAGGAAGTGTGGCTCGAAGCCGGCTTCCAAAGCACCACAGATGGCGCAGACGCTGTTCCTCCGGCGCCTGCGCCATCTCCCTTGCAAGGCCAGATGCATCCCATCAGCAGCCAGCCATGTCCTCCTCGACCTGGCTCAGCCATGCTGCGCGTTCATCTGCTGTCGTCAGATCCATGCTGCCGAGATTGTGCCAGTAGCCTTTGCCACAGCCCAGCTGCCAGAAGGTCGCATCGAGGAGCGTCTTCTGTATGCCGTCCCCAAGGCGCTCCTGCATGTATGAGGTGGCATTGGAAGAGGTCGTATAGGCATCCACGCGCTCGATATGCTGGAGCGTCCCCTGAAGTCCATGCCCCGTCGCCTCCCAGGAGAAGCCCGGCAGCATCACCTTGTCGAGCCAGCCACGGAGCATCGCCGGCACATCGTTCCACCAGATGGGGAAGATGAGGAGAAGGCGATGGCAGCAGGAGAGCTGGTCCTGGTACTTCGCCACGAGTGGATCCAGCACCTTGCCCCTGCTGTAGCCTGCCAGCTCCTCTCTCCTCATCGCAGGCTCGAACCCATCTGCGTAGAGATCGATCAGCTCGTGGCTTCTGTCTGCACGGTCGAGCCCGCGCTCTGCCGCCTCGAGCACGGCATGCGTGAAGCTCCCCTCCCAGGGATGGCAATAGACGATCAATGTGTCGAAGCTTCCCGTCTTCTCCATTGAAGGCTCCCTTCATCCGCTCAAAGACAGCATCCATTGTCTGCGCACCCTATCCAAGGCGCAAGAGGAACGGGAGGGATGCGGGACATCACAGCAGTGCCGTGAGGACCGGAAGCGTGACAAGCGAGAGCAGGGTCGATGCAAGGATGAGCCCTGCCCATAGCGTCCATCCTGCCCATACTGCTCCGGCAGGATGGCTGTGGTGGACCCTGCCGGCATCGCAGACATGAGGACCGCAACGCCTCTGACCGTGGCATCGGAAACCCAAGGCATAAGGACCAGCCAGACCAGGAGCGGGAAGATCACGAGTCGCAGTGCACAGAACCAGGCGGTGTCCTTCGTGAACACCTCGTCGACAGCAGCCCCTGAGAGGATCGAGCCGATCGCGAGCATCGAGAGCGGCGTCGTGCACTTCGAGAGCGAATCGATAGAGGCGGTCACAGGCGCCGGAAGCGGCACGGGAAAGAGCATATAGAGGACGCCTATGAAGCAGGCGATGATGCAGGGATGGGTGAGGACCTTGCGTATGGTCTCCTTCCGGTCCACATCGCAGAAGAGCGCCAGTCCTGCCGACCACATCGTGAAGCGGATGGGGATCTGGAAGACCGAAGTGTAAGTGACGCCGATATTCGAGTAGATGGCCTCGGCCACCGGAAGCCCGACGAAGCTCGAATTCGAGACAATCATCCCGTAGCTGGCGACACGGGAATGCTCCTTGGGCATATGCCTGAAGAAGAGCTTCGACCCTTCGATGGCGGCAAGCTGGATCGCGAAGGAGAGCACGAAGGCCAAGATGCAATTCTCCAGGAAGGCGGCATCGGGCGTGCCGGCATTGATGAACCCATGGAGGATATTGGCAGGGAGCACGAGCATGATCAGGTCCGATGAGAGGGACTTCTCGCCTGCCGGCGTGATGATGCCGAGGCGGGAGCAGACAAAGCCTGCAGCCATCAGGATGAACATCTCGAGCTGCAGCACGACCATGGTGGCAAGCATCAGGCAACCGCCTTCTCAGAGATGCCGCAGGCGGAAAGCACATGCTTCACGGTCTCCATGCCGACACGGTGCTTCGCCTCACGGGTGGATCCTCCGACATGCGGCGTGCAGATGAAGTTCGGAAGCTGAAGCAGCGGCGATTCCTGCGGAAGCGGCTCGATGGTGGTCACATCGAGTGCTGCTGCGGCGATCCGGCGCATCGAGAGCGCATCGAAGAGCGACTGCTCGTCCACGACGCCGCCCGGGCGGTATCGACGAGGATGAGGCTGCGCTTGGCCTCGTTGAGCTCACGTGTGCCAATCATGCCCTTGGTCTGGGGCGTGAGCGGCACGCAGACCTGCACGATATCGGACTTCCGCATGATCTCGTGGATATCCTTCGCATGCAGCACTCCTGCACGCCTCGCCTCCTCGTCCGTCAGATGACGGGACCAGGCAAGGCAGGTGCAGCCGAAGGCTCCTTTCATCATCTGCGCAATGCGGCGTGCGATATGCCCGAAGCCGACGAAGCCGACCGTCTTCCCATAAAGCTCGCAGCCCATCAGCTCATGCGGCGAGAAATGGTCGTAGCGCCCTTCCTCGAGGCCCTCCCTTGCTTCAGGGATATGGCGCGCTGCGGCAAGCGTCAGGGCAAGCGCCATCTCGGCCACGCTCTCCGTGCTGCCACAGGGGACATTGACGACCGGGACGCCTGCCTCCTTCGCAGCTGCGCAGTCGATCATGTCAGTGCCGGCACCGTGCATCGCGATGATCTTCAGGCGCGTGGCACGGGCAATGATGTCACGGGTGACATGGACACGGCGGACGATGATGGCATCAAGCAGCTCGGGATGGTCGAAGGTATCGACGACCGTGGCATGCTCCTCCAGGAGCGCGAGCGCTTCGGGATCGATCTCTTCTGACAGGTAGACGTTCATGGGCTTCCTTCCTCTGGACCGTCTTTCATCATCCTCGGAAGAGACCATGATGTCTAATACCTATTGATATAGGGTTATGATGCCTTTCAGGCACCACTATCCAGCTGCCGGTGTGCTACCTCAATGAAGAGCGATGCTGCAGGCTCCCAGGAGAGGTTCTGCTTCCAGGCAAGCCGCCCTCTCGTCTCATGCCGGGGAGCAAGCGGGACGAACCGTGCCCGGTCCCCTGCCATCGTCTCTGCGATGCTGGGGCAGATGGCGCATCCCACGCCGCCGAGCACCATCCATATGGCGGCAGAGAGGGCATTGTAGCTCATGGGCTCGAGCGCGAGCTCCCCTTCCTTGAACCAGGAGAGGATCTCATGCGAGAGCGCGCCACGGGTGGGCAGGAGCAGCCGCTCTTCTGCAAGATCGGCAGGCACAAGCTCTTTTCGCTCCCCAAGCGGGCTCCCTTCAGGCACAAGCACACCCCAGAGGTCGGGCTTGGGCAGAGGCAGGGTATCGAAGCGAGCCAGATCTATCGGCTCGCGCAGGATCCCGAAGTCGACCGTCCCCTCATCGAGCCGTGCAACCACCTCGTCCGCATTGCCGGTGAATATCTCGATATGCACCTCGGGTGCCTCCCTGAGGAAGGCACCGACAAGCTTCGGCATCACATCGGCGCTGTAGGCCTCGACCGAGCCGATCGTGAGGCTGCCGCCAATGCTGGCACCTTTCGAGGAGTAGTCGCTCTCGAGCCGGTCAGCGAGCGATACGAGGTCCTGTGCCCTCCGGGCAAAGCTCCTGCCTTCCGGCGTCAGGCTCACGCCCCGCTTGCCGCGCACCAGGAGCTGGCAGCCAAGCTCCCGCTCGAGTGCGCCCAGCTGCCGACTGAGCGATGGCTGCGTCATATGCAGCCGCTCTGCTGCCCGCGTGAGGTTTCCTGCATCGGCGACCGCAAGGAAATAACGCAGCACCCTGAGCTCCATGCATCGACCCTTTCTGTTCTGGCATCAGGCACCTGGCTGGCATTGCCTGGCATGCCCTGAATTCTCCATCCTATGGTAGCGTGAACCAGCCTTAGATCACGAAGTGTCAGGCTCTTTACAGCCAGACGATCTGGGCCAGCCCCACCATCACCGGTATCGTGACGATGCTTGCAAGCACCGACACCACGATCGTCTCGGTCGCATGGGCATAGTCGTTCCCATAGAGCTGGGAATAGACCGCCACCATGGAGGCGACCGGGCATGCCTGCGCAATGAGGAGAGCCATCTTCACCGCGAAGAATTCCTGGGGAAGGATGCTGAGGCAGGCAAGGATGGAAAGCGGCACGGCGATGAGCCGCACTGCCGCCACCTTGTAGGCACCATTCCTTCCCAGAAGCGCATGGAGGTCGGTCTCGGCCAGATAGACGCCGACGCTGAACATCGCAAGCGGCGTGTTCACGGCCGCCACGAAATCGAGTGCATCCTGGAGCACATCAGGCAGGGCAGCCGCCGTGAAATAGAGCACGAGACCGATCAGCGCCGCAATCAGGAAGGGAGCCGTGAGGATGCTCCGGAGATTGGGCTTCGTCCGCTCCCCTTTAAGGATCCCCACCCCGTAGGTCCACTGGCCGATGTTCATGGCAGCGATGAAGCCAGTCATATAGAAGACCGCATCCTGCCCGAGCACGGACGTGACGAGCGGGATGCCGAAGAAGCTCGGATTCGAGAAGGTGCCCGCAAAGCATTCGACCGGATCGTCCTTCAGGAAGATGCGCGCCACGATGCCGCCGACAAAGACGATCGCGATGCCGGCAAGAGCTGATACCAGGAGCGCTTCGGTGTTCTCCGCAGTCCGCTCGACCTGGAAGCCCTTGATGATGACAGCAGGGAGGGAGAGGTAGATGAGGATATTGCCGATTGTGCGGTTGCCTTCGAGCGTTATCTTGCCGAAGCGGAACATGAGATAGCCGATGCCGGCCAGGATGAACATCACGAGGACCTGGGCTGCCACTATCAAGGACATCTGCATGGAACAAGCCTCCAGAGAAGATCTTGCGCAGGAGCTTTCAGATTCCTGCGGACAAGCTCTTCCATGGTAATGGTTCGCAGAACTTTTGGGCTGTTCGAGGCCCATTCTTCCCAGCGTGCCGCAACCATGGCTGCGAATGCACCTTCGCCAGATATGCTGAAGGCGGCAGGAAGCCCAAGCCTCCTGCCGCCTCTCATCTCGGCAATCTGCCCAGAAGCGCTGCCTCAGGCGTTGCGCGTGGCGACCATATCGACACCGGTGCCAGCGATATCATGCACGACCACATCCCCGATATGGACGGGAGCTGCTGCCTTTGCATCGGCGAGCGCCTTCATTACGGCAAAGATCTTCTCCTTCGGCACAGGAGAGGCGGTCTTCACCGAGATCATCTGCTCTGTGGCAGAGCCCGTGACCGGAACCGATGAGGTGACGATGCGGGTCGGATGCGTGAGCTCGGAGCGGGCATACCTATCGCCCCGGATGCAGGTGTTGCCCGTGACCGAGACGATCTTGCCACCCTCGAGCGTGGCTGTCACCTGGCAGCCGAGCGGGCAGTTGATGCAGGTGAGCGTCTTTGTCTCCATCTCATGCCTCCTCGAGCGCGACCACGATCTTGCTGGCATCTGGATAGTTCATGAGGTCAGCCTTCTTGAGGATGACCTGCTCCATCTCGCCAGGGGCGACGACCGGACGCTTCTTGTGGGCTATGCGCACATCGTCCACATAGACCGACTCGAAGACGTTCTTCCTGATGCCACCAACACGGAAGCGGACCGTGAGCTTCTCATCCATGGATGCCACATCGACCGTGGCAGGGACCGTATAGCGGACGCCGCCTGCTGCCTCGATGGGGATGCCTGCCGGCTCGCTCGCAGGCTTTCCGGCCTGGATATAGGCTGCGGCATGCCTTCCGGCAGAGGCCGCCTCCTCAGAGACATAGTCCACGAGATCGTGCACATGCAATACATTGCCACAGGCGAAGATGCCGGGCACCTCGGTCTCGAGGCTCTCGTTCACGATGGGACCACGGGTCACTGGAGAGAGAGCCACCCCTGCCTTCTGCGAGAGCTCGTTCTCCGGTATGAGGCCGCAGGAGAGAAGCAGCGTATCGCAGCTGTAGTGCTCCTCGGTGCCGGGGATGGGCTTGCCTTTCCCATCGACTGCTGCGACCGTGACGCCTTCGACACGGTCCTTCCCCTGGATATCGATGACGGTATGGCTGAGCCTCAGCGGAATGCCGAAGTCATCGAGGCACTGCACGATGTTGCGCTTGAGGCCGCCCGAATACGGCATGAGCTCGAGGACGACCTGGACATGCGCCCCTTCGAGCGTAAGCCTGCGGGCCATGATGAGGCCGATGTCGCCCGAACCCAGGATCACGACTTCGCGTCCCGGCATGACGCCCTCAATATTGACGAGATGCTGAGCGCATCCTGCCGTATAGATGCCAGCAGGGCGGGTGCCTGGGATATTGAGGGCGCCCCTCGGACGCTCACGGCACCCCATCGCCAGGACGATGGCATCAGCTTCCACCTGGACGAGCCCTGTCGTGGGCGAGACGAAGGTCACGACCTTCTCGGGGCTGATATCGATGACGGTCGCCTCGCAGAGGCACTCGATCTGGCGCTCATGGACCTGATCGATATAGCGCTGGGCGTATTCAGGCCCTGTCAGCTCCTCATTGAAGGTATGGAGGCCGAAGCCGTTGTGGATGCACTGGTTGAGGATGCCGCCGAGCTTGGGCTCGCGTTCGAGCACAAGGATGTCGCGCTCCCCTGCATCATAGGCGCTTTCTGCGGCAGCAAGCCCTGCTGGGCCGCCGCCGACGATCACGAGAGAGCGATGCATCAGAGATCATCTCCCTTGCGCCAGGAGTCCTTGTCGTAGCCTTCCACGAACTCGGAGCCTGGCCCTTTCTTCGAGATGTCTTCCAGCGTGAGGTCCGGCACCTCGTGTGCGAGGATGTCCATCACCTTCGGAGTGCAGAAGCCTCCCTGGCAGCGTCCCATGCCACACCTCACCCGCCGCTTCAGAGCATCGAGCGAGCGAGCGCCGAGCGGACGGTGGATGGCATCGAGGATCTCCCCTTCGCTGACCTCCTCGCAGCGGCAGATGATCCTCCCATAGGCTGGATTGGATGCAATGAGGGCAGCGCGTTCCTCGAAAGGCAGCTCTGCTGCATGCACGATGCCCTGCCGCGTCGTTCTGAAGCTCCCCTCCTCCTTATGGTCGAGATGGAGGATCTCCGCAACGATATCGCTCACAGCCACGCCGAGCGCTGGCGCAGAGGTGAGGCCCGGCGATTCGATGCCGGCACAGTCGACAAATCCAGGTGCATCGGAGAGCTCGCCGATAGCGAACTCATGCTCGGGCCTATGGGCGCGGTTGCCGGCAAAGGAGGTGATCACCTCACGGAGCGGGATGTCCTTCACGGTCTTGGCAGCGCCGGTGCGCACCGCATCGAGGCCGGATGCAGTCGTCGCCACGTCGTCCGCATCGTCCACATCGATTGCCGTGGGGCCCAGGATCAGGTTCCCGTGGCAGGTAGGCGTCACGAGGATGCCCTTGCCCATCTTCGAGGGCAGGCAGAAGATCGTGTGGTGCACATGGGTGCCGCATCTCTTGTCGAGCAGGAGATACTCTCCCCTCCTCGGGATGATGGCCATCTTTTCGGCGCTCACCATGTTGTGGATCTCGCCTGCATGGGTGCCTGCCGCATTCACGACTGCACGCGCATGGAAGGTTCCCTGGCTTGTGGCGATCTCCCAGATGCCATCTGAGGTGCGGCTGATGCCGGTGACCTCCGTGTCCAGATGGAACTCCGCCCCATTCTCGGCGGCATTCTCAGCCTGGGCGATCGTGAGGAGGAAGGGATCCACGATGCCTGCCGTCGGTGCCCAGAGGGCGCCCACTGCCTCGTCGGAGATGTTCGGCTCCATCGCGCAGAGCCTATCGCGGCCAATGACCTCGAGGCCCTTCACGCCATTGGCCTCGCCGCGAGCCTTGAGGTCGTCGAGCTTCGGCATGTCCTCTGCGTCGGTGCAGACCACGAGCGACCCGATGCGCTGGAAAGGCACATCGAGGTCTCGGCAGACCTGCTCCATCATCTCGTTGCCGAGCACGTTGTACTTTGCCATCAGCGTACCCGGCATCGCATCGTAGCCGGCATGGACAATGGCGGAATTGGCCTTGGAGGTCCCTGAGCAGACATCGTCTCCACGCTCCAGGACCAGAAGCGAGCATGACCACTGCGACAGATTGCGGGCTATTGCGGTCCCCACGACGCCTGCACCGATCACGCAGACATCAAAGCAGTCCCTCATGATGCGCAGCCTCCTCTCCTATGGGCAATGCAGCACCCTGCCCATAAGAGAGTCTACGCAGCAAGCATGGGATTCTTTCCGCCAATCCGCCTAGGCGGTCTGATTTTTCGGCAGTGCAGCCCACTGGCTGCGGTAGAGGTTGGCATAGAAGCCACCTTGCTCGAGGAGCTCCTCGTGCGTGCCGCGCTCGATGATGTGGCCATCCTTCATAACAAGGATGCAGTCGGCGTTGCGGACCGTGGAAAGGCGGTGCGCCACGACAAGCGAGGTCCTGCCTTCCATCATGCGGTCGAAGGCATCCTGCACCTGGAGCTCGGTTCGGGTATCGATCGAGCTCGTCGCCTCATCGAGGAGCAGGATCGCAGGGTCCGTCAGCATGACGCGGGCGATGCAGAGGAGCTGCCGCTGGCCTTGCGAGATGCTGCCGCCATCCTCGCCGATCACCGTGTCATAGCCTTTCGGCAGCTGCTGGATGAAGGTGTCTGCATGCGCACGGCGTGCCGCCTCCTGGACCTCCTCGAGGGTCGCATCCGGCTTGCCGTAGGCGATGTTGTCGCGGATGGTGCCCGCGAAGAGCCAGGTGTCCTGCAGGACCATGCCGAAGGCAGAACGGAGGCTGCTGCGCGTGATGGAGCGGGTCTCATGCCCATCGAGCGAAATAGTTCCCTGATCCACATCGTAGAAGCGCAGAAGCAGGTTGATGAGGGTGGTCTTTCCGCAGCCCGTGGGGCCGACCAATGCAAGGCGTGCGCCCGGCTTGGCCGAGAGCGTAATGTCCTGGAGGAGCTTCGCGTCCTTGCGGTAGGAGAACCAGACATGGTCCAGGGCAAGGGCACCTTCCGGATGCTCGAGCTCGATTGCATCGGCAGGATCTGCCTCTTCTGCCTCGGCATCGAGGAGGGCGAAGATGCGCCGTGCCGATGCAAAGGCGGTCTGCACCTGGGTCACGATGCCAGAGATCTCGTTGAAAGGCTTCATGTACTGGTTCGCGTAGGAGAGGAAGCTCTGCACTTCGCCCACCGTCAAGGCAGAGGGCCACCCGGTGATCACGCCGGTGATGCCGACGATCGCGACGGCGGCATAGATGATGTTGTTCACGAGGCGGGTCGAGGGGTTCGAGAGCGAGCTCACGAACTGGGCCTTGACGCCGGCGCCATAGAGCTCGCCATTGAGCTCTTCGAAGCCTGCGATGTTCTCCTTCTCATGGCCGAAGGCGGAGACGAGCTTCTGGTTCGAGATCATCTCCTCTGCATAGCCCGAGAGCGATCCCTGAAGCGCCTGCTGGGAGGAGAAGCTCTTGGCGGAGCCCCGGGCGATCAAGGTCGCCACGAGGATCGAGAGGGGCGTCAGCACGACGACGACCGCCGCGACCGGCACCGAGAGCGAGAACATGAAGATGAGCGTGCCCGCAATCATAACGACACCGTTGAAGAGCTGCGTGAAGCCCTGCACGAGGCCATCGCCCACTGCATCTATATCGTTGATGACACGGGAGAGGAGGTCGCCGTGGGAATGGGAATCCATGAAGGAGAGGGGCACCTGGTCGAACTTGCCGTAGGCATCGATGCGCATGTCGCGGACCGTGTCATAGGCAAGCCGGTTCGTCCCATAGCCCGAAGCCCAGTTCGCCACTGAAGCGATAACGATGGCGAAGGCAAGGCGGACCAGGATGGGCGCAAGTGCCCCGAAGTCCACTGCCCCTGCTGCCACCATCGTGTCGATGGCACGGCCTATGAGGATGGGCACGAGGAGCTGAGAGATGACCGAGACGATCGAGCAGATGAAGGAGACGATGGCCAGCAGGCGATGCGGCCGCACATAGTGCATGATGCGGGCCAGCACCTCCTTTGTCGGCATATCCGGGCTGTCGAACTTCGGATCGTAGTAGCTGCCACCCGGCTGGTTCGTCGCTGCATTGTTGAGGATGGCCTTGGCGGAGACGCCGCCACTGTAAGGATTAGGCATGTGCTTCCTCCTTGTCGGCAAGCTGGGACTGGCAGATCTCGCGGTAGAGCTCGCAGCTCTCCTGGAGCTCCTTGTGGGTGCCGAGGCCTATCGGCCGTCCATGATGGAGGACGAGGATCTTGTCCGCCCCCATGACAGCAGAGACGCGCTGCGAGACGATCACGCAGGTCGGCTTCTGGGGAAGCTGGCGCAGGGCAAGGCGGAGCTTCGCATCGGTCGCGAAGTCGAGGGCCGATGCCGCATCGTCGAGGACGACCATCTGGGGAGCCCCCACAAGGGCACGTGCGATCGTCAGGCGCTGGCGCTGGCCGCCGGAGAAGTTCTTGCCGCCGGCCTCGACGATCGCATCGAGCCCCTCCTGCTTCGCGAGAACGAAGTCTGCCGCCTGGGCACTCTCAAGCGCATCCATGAGCTCCCCGTCGGTCGCATCCGCTTTCCGCCACGAGAGGTTCTGCCGGATCGTGCCGCTCACGAGCTGTGCGGTCTGGGGCACCGTCGCCACTGCCTGATGGAGCTCAGCGAGCTTCCAGGAGCGCACATCGCGCCCATAGAGCGAGATGGTCCCCTTGCTGGGGTCGTAGAGACGGGAGATGAGGTTCACGAAGGTCGACTTGCCCGAACCGGTGCCGCCGATTATGCCCAAGGTCTCGCCCTGGCCAAGCGCGAGCGTCACATCGGAAAGCGCATCGGCCCCTCCACCATAGGAGAAGGAGACATGGTCGAAGGCAAGGGCAGGCACCTCCTTTGGCACCGCCGCGATGTCCACCGCCGCGGCGTCAGGAGCCTCCTGGACAGCAGGCTCGCACTCCATGACCTCACGGATGCGGCGTCCCGAGGCGATGGCGCGGTTGAAGAGGATCACGAGGTTCGCGACGTAGGCAATCGAGAGCAGCACCTGGGTCGCGTAGTTCACGAAGGCCAGGATCTGGCCCTGCTGGAGCGTCCCTGCCTGGATCTTGAAGGAGCCCGCCCAGAGTATCGCGACGATGCCTAGGTTCATCACAAGATAGGAGCCGGGGTTCAGAAGCGACGAGAGCTTCCCTACCTCGATGGCGGTCGCCGCCTGGTCGAAGGCGGCATCCTTGAAGCGCGCCTCCTCCGACTTCTCGCGGCGGAAGGCACGAATCACGCGGACGCCTGAGAGCGCCTCGCGGGTCACGAGCGAGATATGGTCGAGCTTCTGCTGCATGAGGGAGAAGAAGGGAATCGACTTCCTCATCACGAGATAGAAGATGAGGACGACGACAGGGGTGCAGACGAGGAAGATGAGGCCGAGCTCAAGATCGATTGAGAGGGCGCAGACGATGGCGCCGATAGCGAGGATCGGCCACCTCAGCAGCTGCCGGATGATCATCGCGACCGCGAGCTGGACCTGGTTCACATCGTTCGTGATGCGGGTCACCAAGGACGGCGTGCCGAACTGGTCCACCTCGGCGGCACCGAAGGTGTTGATCTTGCGGAAGAGGGCATCCCTCAGATCGGTGCCGACGCCCTGCGATACCACGGCTGCCATCCGCTGTGTCACGAGCGTCGAGCAGTAGCCGGTGCCGGCGAACGCGACCAGCAGGAGGCCATGCTGCAGGATATAGGCGCTGTCGTGGTTCGCGACGCCCAAATCGATCATGCCTGCGATGATGAGCGGGGTCATGAGCTCGAAGATCGCCTCGACGACCTTGAACAGCATGCCCACAAGTGCCTTGACGCGATACTTCTTCCAGAGCTCTGTTTCCATGCACGCTCCCTGTGCTTGCCTATTCGATGCCCAGCGTGTCGGAAAGCTCCAGCCATTCATCCTCGAGGTCAGAGATCTCCTGCTCCGTCTGGGCAAGCTCCTCCTGCAGCGACATCAGCTTCTCGTAATCGGACGGGTCTGCGGCTGCCATCTCCTTCTTGATGCGCTCAGGCTCGTCCTGCCGCTTCTGCAGCTTGCGGGCCACCGAGTCGAAGCGCTTCCTGAGCTCGCGCCGCTCTGCATTCGAGAGCGCAGGCTCCGAAGGGCTCTCCTGCACGGTGGCTGCCTTGTCCATTGTAGAAGCTGAAGGCCCTTTTGCCTCATTCCGGTTTTGTTGGCCTGCATCCAGAAGATGAAGGTATTCGTCGACGCCGCCCGGGACATGGCGGAGCTTTCCATCGATCAAGGCGAACTGGTCGTCCGTCACGCGCTCCATCAGGTAGCGGTCGTGGCTCACCATGAGGAGGGTGCCGGGCCAGGTATCGAGCAGGTCCTCGAGGACAGCGAGCATGTCGGTGTCGAGGTCGTTGCCTGGCTCGTCGAGCACGAGCACATTCGGCTCGTCGAGGAGCACGCACATGATCGCCAGCCGGCGCATCTGGCCGCCCGAGAGGTCCTTGATGAAAGTCGGGAACTCGCGGCGGGCGAAGCCCAGGCGCTCAAGCAGCTGCTCAGGGCTCTGGGGCTTGCCGTCGACGACGTAGTATTTCTTGTAGGTGGCCAGGAGTTCCTCGACACGCCAGTCGTCCTTCTTGTGGAGCTCCTCCAGGTTCTGAGAGAGGATGCCGAAGCGGACCGATTTGCCGATCTTCACATAGCCATGGGAAGGGCGCATCCTTCCGGTCATGACCTTGAGGAGCGTGGACTTGCCCGCGCCATTCTCGCCGAGGATGCCATAGCGGTCGCCCGGCCCGATGAGCCAGGAGAGGTCCGATATCACCGTATGGTCCCCATAGCCGCAGGAGACGTTCTTCATCTCGATGACAAGCTTGCCGAGGCGCGAAACCGCAAGCCGCTTGAGCTCGATCGAGTTCCTGAGCGGCGGATCGTTCGCGATGAGGGCCTGGGCCTCCTTGATGCGGAACTTCGGCTTCGAGGAGCGCGCCTTCGCCCCATGGGCAAGCCAGTTCAGCTCCTTGCGCAGGATGTTCTGGCGGCGGTCCTCCGAGGCCTGGGCCATGCGGTCGCGTTCGACGCGCTGCTGGATGTAGGCGGAATATCCTCCCTCGAAGGGATCGATCGTCCCGTCGTGGACCTCCCACATGTGCTCGCAGACCTCGTCGAGGAACCAGCGGTCGTGCGTCACGACGAGAAGCGCGCCTTCCCCGTCAGGCCAGCGGCGCTTCAGGTGCTCTGCCAGCCAGGTGATGGCATGCATATCGAGATGGTTCGTCGGCTCGTCCATGAGCATGACATCCCAGGAGCCGACAAGCAGCCGTGCAAGGTCGCACCTCCTGCGCTGTCCGCCCGAGAGGCTGCCGATCTTTCCCATCCAGTCGACACCGACAAGCAGCTCGTCGATGATGGAGCGGATCTGGGGGTCGGATGCCCATTCATATTCCGGCATGTCGCCGACGACTGCATGGCAGACCGTGTCATCGTCGTCGAGGGCATCGCTCTGGCCTAGATAGCCGACCGTGATGCCATTCCTGCGGATGATCGTGCCTGCATCCGGTTCGAACTTCCCATCGAGCAGGTCGAGCAGCGTCGATTTGCCATCGCCGTTCCTGCCGACGATGCCGATGCGCTCTCCGGCATCGATGCCGATCGTCACATCATTGAGCACCTGCTTTCCCGGCCATTCGTGGTAAAGATGCTCGCATCCTATGAGTATTGCCAAAACGCTCGTTCCTCTTCTTATAGGGTCAGGGCCAAAGGCCCCCAATGCATCGTTTCAGAGCAGGGTCTGGATCTTGTCGAGGATGCGGGAGGCCACCTCGGACTTCGGGAGGACCGGCATCTCCTCGATGTCTGCATCCGTGACGAAGCTCACCCGGTCGGTGTCGGACCCGAAGGTCGAATCCTGCCGCGACACATCATTCGCGACGATCATCGTCGCCTGCTTCGTCTGGAGCTTCCGCTTCGCGTAATCCAAGACATCGTTTGTCTCGGCAGCAAAGCCGATGACAGGACGCGTGCCCTTGCTTGCCCCGAGGGCAGCCAGGATGTCCTTCGTCTCGACGAGCTCGACTCTATCCAGATGCTCATGGCTCTTCTTGAGCTTGTGGTCGGCATGCTCCTTCGGCGTGTAGTCGGCCACCGCTGCTGCGCAGATGGCGCAATCGGACTCCTGCCAGGCGGAAAGCGCCGCTTCATACATGTCCTGGGCGCTCACGACCGGCACGACCTTCACCCCGTAAGGTGCCTTCAGGCTGACGGGGCCCGTGACAAGGGTCACCTCGGCGCCGCGGCGTGCTGCTTCACGGGCCAGGGCATAGCCCATCTTGCCCGAAGAGGCATTCGCGATGTAGCGGACCGGATCGATCGCCTCGTGGGTGGGTCCTGCCGTGATGAGGAGACGCTTCCCCTTGAGGGCATCGTTCGCATAGAGCACCGAAAGCGCCGCCTCTGCGATCTGGTCGACAGGAGGCAGCTTCCCTTCGCCGATATCGCCACAGGCAAGATAGCCCGAGGCAGGGGTCAGTACCTGGATGCCACGTCTCGTCAGTGTCTGCACATTCTCCTGCGTCGCCGGATTCTGCCACATGTGCACGTTCATGGCAGGGGCCACCATCACGGGAGAGACCGCAGCAAGCACGGTGGAGCTCAGCGCATCGTCTGCGATGCCGTGGGCGATCTTCGCGAGCACGTTGGCCGTGCAGGGCACGATGAGCTGGAGGTCAGCCCACTCGGCAGAGTCGATATGGGGGATGGCCGTCGGCTCGAAGGAGAAGAGCGAGTCCAGCACCGGATAGCGGGTGAGCGCCTCGAAGGTCGCCTTCGCGACGAAGTGCTCCCCTCCTTCCGTCATGCATACCCTGACCTCGCAGCCAGCCTTCTGGAGCAGGCGCACGACCTCGCAGGCCTTGTAGGCAGCGATGCAGCCGGTGACGCCCACGAGCACCCGCGGCGCGCGGCCTTCTGTCTCCATCACTCGTCCTCCGGCTCTGAAACGCCGGTCACGAGGATCCTGTGGCAGTAGGGGCACTCGCAGATCTGGCCCTTGCGGGCGATGTCGCCGAAGTCAGACGGCTGCAGGGCAACACGGCAGATCGACGGCTTGTTCCCATGCAGGGTCTCGACGGCCAAGCCGCCGAAGCGCTTCTGCGCCTTGCGGTAGGTCTCCTGCATGGTCGGGCTGATGTAGCGCGAGATGCGCTCCCGCTCCTCTTTCAGCTGCGCTGCCTCCTGGCGGATGCCCGCTGTCACGTCCTCGTAGGCCTTCTTCTGGTTCTCGGTCTCCTCATCGAGGCGCAGCTTCAGCTTCTGGGCATTGGCCTCCGCATCGAGCATCTTCCGGAGGTTCTGCTTCAGCCCCTCATGGGCGAACTCATACTTCTCGCGGCGCTTCGCGAGCATCGTGAGCTCATCCTCGATGTCCTGGAGCTCCCGGGCGGTGAGGCCGTCCTGCTGCATCTCTTCGCGGACCTCCTCTTCCCGCTCAGCGATCTTGACAGTCATGTCCTCGTTGTCCCTGAGCTCGAGCTCGGCATCCTTGCGCTGCCCCACGATCTTTGTCATGTCCTGGGCAAGCTTCTTCTGCGCCTTGGCAATGGTCTGAATCTTCTGGAGCTGCGGGAGCTTCTTCACCTCTGCCTGGAAACGCATGAGGGAAAGGTCGATCTCCTGCACGCGTACCAGTGCCTCTGCTTCGTTCATGGTTGTCGCCTTTCCTTCATTTTCCATGCCGGCCTGCTGTGGCCACAAGGTCCAGCAATGCATCGGCAAAGCGGTCGAGATCTGTCTGCTCCACCCGTTCATCGAACGAGATCCTGAGTGCGCCCAAGGCGTCGTTTCTGCCAATCCCCATGGCAGAGAGGACATGGCTCGGGTCGAGCGATCCCGAAGAGCAGGCAGAGCCTGCCGATACCTCGAATCCTGCCTGGTCGAGCTTCAGGATGAGCGTCTCCGAGTCGATGGCGGGCACGTAGATGCTGACCATCCCCGGGAGCCTTCCGTCGTCGATCTTCGCAGTCGTGGTCGGGAAGATGCCCGTCCCCTCTGCGCATATGCGGCTGAAGAGCCGGTTTGCCTTCGCGGCGCAGGCAGCCCGCCGCTCGCTGAGGTTCCCGCAGCAGGCATCTGCCGCGGCAGCAAAGGCAAGGGCACCTCGCACATCCTGGGTGCCGGGACGCTTGCCCTGCTCCTGGCCCCCACCGAAGGCCTGGGGCCGGAAGGGGCACCTCATGCGCAGCGCCAAAGCTCCGATCCCGACAGGACCTCCGATCTTGTGTGCGGCGATCGAGACTCCGTCCACCTCGCCGATCTCGAGCGGAATCCGCCCGAATGCCTGCACGGCATCGGTGTGCATGAGGGCGCCTGCCTGGTGCGCGATCTTCGCGATCTCGGCCACGGGCTGGATCACGCCGGTCTCGTTGTTCGCCGACATGACCGAGACCAGGGCGCACTCACGCGTGATCGCCTTGGCGACCGCTTCAGGCTCGATCCTGCCATCGCGTCCTGGACGGACCAAAGTGACATCGAATCCGCGGTCGCGCAGCGCCGGCACCACATCGAGCTCCGAGTCATGCTCGATGGCGGAGATGACGACCTGCGTGCGGCGGCGGTCACGGGCGCGCACCCCTTCCGCCATCCCATAGAGGGCGAGATTGTTCGACTCGGTGCCGCCTGAGGTGAAGATGACCTCTGCCGGGCGGAATCCTCCACCGAGGCAGCGTGCCAGATCGCGGCGGGCGCCTTCGAGAGCAGCTGCGGCCTCGCGTCCCAAGGTATGGAGCGAGTTCGGATTGGCTCCGGCATAGGGAGCCTCGGCATAGGCAGCCTCAGCCGCCTCGGCCTCGTCGCACATCGGCGCCGAGGCAGCATAATCAAGATAGAGATAGCTCTTCATGGGAGATACGCTCACGCCCGCTTTCCGAGGCCCGCCTGGGCTGCCTGGACAAGCTCAGCCATGGCCGCCCTGCGGTCTGAGGCCTTGAAGACAGCGCTTCCCGCTACGAGGAGCGTGGCTCCTGCACCCGCCACAGCGCCTGCCGTCTCGCGGTTGATGCCGCCGTCGACCTCGATCACAGGATGCGCCCCATGGGCCTCGCAGAGCCTCTTCACGGCACGGATCTTCTCTGTGGTCTGCGGGATGAACTTCTGTCCGCCAAAGCCTGGGTTCACGGACATCACAAGGACCATATCCACAATATCGAGCAGGGAATCGAGGGCATAGACCGAGGTGCCCGGATTGATAGCGATGCCAGCGAGCCTGCCCGCCTCGTGGATCTGGCCGGCGATGCGGTTTGCGTGCTTCGCTGCCTCGATGTGGAATGACACCATGTCTGCGCCAGCATCGAGATAGGAGCCGATGGCCTCATCCGGATTCTCGATCATCAGATGGACGTCGACCGGGATGTCCGTTGTCTTCTTGAGTGCCTTGAGGACCGGATGCCCATAGGAGAGCTGGGGCACGAAGCTCCCGTCCATCACATCGAAATGGATATAGCGTGCACCTTCAATGGTCTTCACCTCATGGCCCAGATCCATCAGGTCAGCCGAAAGGATCGAAGGTGCAATCCCGATCTCGTCGAGCATACCGCTCCTATTCTCTTTTATTCCATGCCATAGAACTCCACACGCGGGCTGCGCCCGAGCAGCGTGGATATGGCCTCCTCGACAGGTGTTCCTTCATATAGGATAGCGTGAACAGCGCTTGTGATGGGGGCTTCGATACCCTTTTCACATGCAAGCTCCCAGACCGAGCGTGCCGCACGGGCGCCTTCGACGACCATATGGGTCTTCTCCTCATAGGCTGCAAGGCTCATGCCATGGACGAAGGCTTCGCCGAAGCTCCGGTTGCGGGAGTGGCGGGAGGTGCAGGTCGCGACAAGGTCGCCCATGCCCGCAAGCCCCATGCACGTCATCGCGTCTCCGCCCAGGGAGGCGACGATGCGGCTGATCTCTGCCAGCCCTCTTGTCATGAGCACAGCCAGGGTGTTGTCGCCGCAGTCAAGCCCCACGGCGCAGCCGCAAGCGATAGCGATAACGTTCTTCACGGCGCCGCAGACCTCGACCCCCACCATATCGTCCGTGATATAGGCGCGGAAGGAGGGGTTCAGCACGAGCTTCTGGAAATAGGTCGCGACCTCAGGCGTCGTGGAGGCGATGACGGCAGCGGATACCTTGCCGAGGCAGATCTCCTCGGCGTGGTTAGGGCCGGAGAGGCAGGCGATGCGCTCGGGATGCCCCAGCGCATCGGCCACGACTTCCGTCATGAGCCGTCCGGTCTCAGCCTCCATGCCCTTCGTGAGCACGAGGATCGGAAGATCGTCCGGCACCACGTCCGCCATCTGCTTAGCCACATCCGCAAGATGGGAGGAGGGCACGACGATGAGGGCAGATTCTGCCCCCTCGAGCGCCTCGGCAAGCGAGCTTGTGGCCGAGACATTCTGGGGCAGCTTGTAATCCACGAGATAGCGGGGATTGCGATGAGCCTCATTGATGCCCTGGCAGACGGCCTCGGAATGGGCCCAGGCCACGACCCGGTCCGTATGCGGGGCGACAAGGCCCGCTGCAGCGGTGCCCCAGGAGCCCATGCCGATGACCGCGACGCTCATCGACCACCCTTTTCCTCATGATGGAAGGAGAACTTGCGCTCCTCCCCGTGGACAAGCTTCTTGATGTTTCCCCGGTGCGCCCATACGACGATCACGGCAATCGCGACGAGCGGATAGATGGTCCCCGGCGCATAGCCGAAGACGATGCCCCAGATTGGAAGCGAGACCGCCGCCAAGGTCGAGCCCAAAGAGACATAGCGGGTCGGCACGGCAGCGACAACGAAGACGAGGAGCAGCCCCAAGGCGACAAGCGGGATGTAGCCCAGAGCCGCGCCGAAGCCGACTGCGATGCCCTTCCCTCCATGGAAGTGGAGATAGGGCGAGAACACGTGGCCGCAGATGGCCGCGAGGAACACGACCGATGCCATCCAGCCATAGGCCCCGAAGGGGCCTACCTGCGCCATATCGCCACCGAAGAGGACCGCGGCGAAGATGCGGGACCAGATGAAGGTCGAAAGGAAGCCCTTCAGCGCATCGCAGAGGAGCGTGAGCCCGCCTGCCTTGGCGCCGACCGAACGCGCGACGTTCGTCGTGCCGATGTTGCCGGAGCCGACCTTGCGCACGTCGATATGGCCTTCCTTCGAGGCGATGAGGAGGCCGAAGGGGATGCCGCAGACGAAATAGGTCACTGCGACTGCAAGAAGGCACAGAAGGAAGATGGGATTCATCAGTTCTGCGTGTCCTTTCTCCTGAAATGCAGGCGAATCGGCGTGCCCTCGAGCTCGAAGGCCTCGCGGAAACGGTTCTCGATGAAGCGGCGATAGTTGTCATTCACGAGCTCGGGGCTGTTGCAGAAGAGCGTGAAGACAGGCGGCCGGAAGCCGGTCTGGGTGACATAGTTGACCTTGAGGCGCTGGTTCTTGTGCACGACCGTGTAGCCGCTCTCGCGCAGGCCCTCCATCACCTTGTTGAGCTTCGCAGTCGGGATATGGATGCAGCGTGCCTCCTCGATGCGCTCGGCCAGGTCGAGGACCTTGTCGACAGAGCGTCCGGTCTTGGCAGAGATCCTCAGATACGGTGCCCACGGCATGAAGGAGAGCCTGCGCTGGATCGTGCGCAGCGCCTCCTCGCGGTCATAGCTCTCGTCCATGAGGTCCCACTTGTTGAGGAGGACCGCCACGGCGCATCCGCGGTCGACGGCCATCTGGGCGACCTTCTGGTCCTGTTCCGTCACGCCCTCGGTCGCATCTACGACAAGCATGGCGACATCGGCGCGGTCGATCGCCTGGAGGCCGCGTACCATCGAGTAGTACTCGACGTCCTCATGCACGGCCGTCTTCTTCCTCATGCCGGCCGTGTCGATGAGGCGGTAGCGCCTGCCATCGCGCTCGATCACCGTGTCGATCGCATCGCGGGTCGTGCCCGCCACATCCGAGACGATGGAGCGCTTGCTGCCGATGAGGGCATTGGCAAGCGAGGACTTGCCGACATTCGGGCGGCCGATGAAGGCGATCTTGAGCGTCCCGTCGTCCGCGTCGATATGCTCGCCCTCCTCCTCAGGCGGCAGGGCAGCGACCACCTCGTCGAGGAGATCGCCCGTGCCGATGCCATGGCCCGCAGAGATGGGGCGCGGCTCCCCGACGCCGAGCGAGTAGAACTCCCAGAGGTCCGGCTCATGGGCCGGATCGTCGCATTTGTTGCAGACGAGGAAGACCGGCTTCTGCGTCTTGCGCAGGACCCTGGCCACCTCCTCGTCCTCGTCGGTCACGCCGCAGGTGGCATCGACCACGAAGATGATCGCGTCGGCCTCTTCGCAGGCCGTGAGCGCCTGCTCGCGGATGCCTGGCGCGAAGACATCCTTCGACTTGATGGATTCGATGCCTCCGGTATCGACCAGGATGAAATCCCGGCCATTCCAGTCGGCCTCATGATATGAGCGGTCCCTCGTCACGCCTCTCGATTCGTGGACGATTGCGTCCCGCTTGACAGCCAAGCGGTTGACGAGAGTGGATTTGCCCACGTTCGGGCGCCCCACGACGGCGACAGTCGGCTTTCCCATAGTGCTGACTCCTTGCATGCACTGCTTCCAGTGCGGATAGCTAGCTTTCCTCCCGCGCCATGAAGGACTCGATCTTCTGGCGCACGGCTTCGATCTGGCTCTGCGGCGTGGAGGCCCCCGCCGTTATGCCGATACGCTGGACGTTCTGAAACCATACCTCATTAAGTTCCCCAACGTCCTCGATATGATACGTCCGCGCACAATGAGCAGAGCATATCTCCGCAAGATGGGTGGTATTGGCCGAGTTGCGCCCTCCGATCACGACCATCACATCGGCTGAGGAGGCAAGCGTGGCCGCTGCCTTCTGCCGGTTCTCGGTCGCCTCGCAGATCGTGTTGTAGACCCTGAGCTCCTCCGTGCGGCAGGCGAGGGCAGAGACGACCTCCCGGAGCTTTGCCTGGGTCTGGGTCGTCTGGACGACGAGGCCGGCCCGCTTCGTGAGGAGGCCCTCAGCATAGGCGCTCTCCACATCGTCTGCGCTGTTCACGACGAGGGCGCCCGGCGCGTGCCCGAGCGTCCCTTCGACCTCGGCGTGCCCCCGCTCCCCGAGCACAAGCACCGTATAGCCCTCGCGGTGGAGCTTCTCGGCAAGCGCGTGCACCTTCATCACATAGGGGCAGGTCGCATCCACGATGTGGACGCCTGCCGCCTTGGCCTCCTCGTAGGCCTCAGGCACGACGCCGTGGGCGCGGATGATGAGGGTGGAGCCGGCAGGGCCCTTCGGCGTCGTGGCGACGCCGACGCCCTTGCGCTCGAGGTCGGCCACGACCTGGGGGTTGTGGATGAGGGGCCCGAGCGTCGAGACGGGGCCTTCCGCCTCGCGTGCCGCCTTCTCGGCGAGCTCGAGGGCACGGGCGACGCCGAAGCACATGCCCGCTTCCTCGGCGATCTCGATCTTTGCCATCCTACATCTTCCCCGGGTGCTCGCGCCTGAGCTCATCCCTCAGGGCATAGACGCGCTCCATCGAGACCTTCTCCATCGCGGCGATCTGCTCCTTGCGCTTCCTCACGCCGAGCTCGTCGAAGCTGATGGGGTCGCCGACCTTCATATAGACCCGGCTCGGACGCGGGAAATGCTTGCCCTTGGGGGTGATGTCACGGGCGCCGACGATAGCGACCGGCACGACGTCTGTCTTTGCCATCTGGGCGATGAGGGCAAATCCCCCATGGACCTGGACAGGCTGGTCGTCGCTCTTGATGCGGGTGCCTTCCGGGAAGATGAGGACCCAGTCCCCCGCCTGCAGGGCCCGCTGCGCGCGCCGTACCGCCTTGATGTCAGCGGTGCCGCGCACGATGGGAATGCAGCCGAAGCGGGAGAAGGCCCAGGAGACGAAGCCGTTCTTGTCGAACTCGCTCTTGGAGATCGGGCGGGTGCGGAGATGCCTATGGTAGAGGGCGATGGCGATCACAACCGGGTCTAGCATCGAGACGTGGTTCATTACAATGACACGGCCACGGCCATCATCCTTCTGGCCCTCGAAGAACTTGTCCATGTCCTCGATCTTCCAGGGGAAGACGATCTTCGTATAGAGCCAAGCTCCCGTCATAGCGATAGCCAGGAAGGCACGGCTCGGCCAGGGGAACTTGCGCATCGGATGCTCGTAGTACTCCTCGACAGGAGCATGCGCAAACGCGCGCATCTCCTCTTGCGCCTTGGCCTCCTTCTTCTGGGGAGCAGGCTTCGTCTCCTTCTTGGGAGCCTGAGGTGCCGCTTCCTTCTTCTCGGGAGCAGGGGCTGCTGCCTTCCGGGCGTCCTCGATGAGATGCTCGATCTGGCCCACGACCTCGTCCACCGAGAGGGCCGAGGAATCGATCGTCACGGCACCAGGCGCCGGCTCGAGCTTGAAGGAGGCGCGCGATGAGTCCGCCTTGTCGCGGCGTGCCATATCGGTGAGGATTGCCTGCTCGTCTTTCGCTGCGACCTGGACATCCTCGCCCTTGGCCGTGTCGCCGCCCGCACGCTCCACAGCGCGCCTGTGGGCACGTGCCTCCGGAGAGGCAACGAGGAAGACCTTCACCTCGGCATCCGGGAAGACGACAGAGCCGATGTCGCGGCCTTCTGCCACCACATCGCCCTTCGCTCCGAAGGCCTGCTGGCGCACCACCATGTCCTGGCGGATCTCTGGGATGCCGGAGACGACCGAGACGTCCTTGTCGACCTCAGGTGTGCGGATCGCATCCGAGACATCCTTGCCGTCGAGGAAGACCTGCGTCTTCTCCCCGAAGGGGCCGAATGCGATGTCTGCTGCCTTCGAGCAGGCAGCGAGCGCCTCCGCATCGGAGAAGTCGATGCCCTGCCTCCGGCACCTCAGCGCACAGGCACGATACATCGCGCCGGTATCCAGATAGGTAAAGCCGCATTTGCGTGCAAGCGCCTTGGCCACCGTCGATTTGCCCGATCCAGCCGGCCCATCGATTGCGATCTTCACTTGGCGTCACCATCCCAGTTGTCTAGGTCCTTCACCACATCATCCTCGACACGGCGGATGACCTCTTCAGGGGTGAGGCCAAGAGCTGCCAGGAAGTATCTCTTCCCATCGTAGGAAAGAACGAAGGAGCTGACATTGGAAATCTGGATACGCCAGAATTTATCGGCTGGCGTATGGTAGACCGCACGCAGGATGCTGCGCGAGATGCCGCCATGGGTCACGAGCGCCGTGCGGCCGCGCACCTGCTTGAGGTCCTCGAGAAGCGAGGTGACGCGGGCAAGCGCCTCCTCGTAGGACTCGCCACCCGGAGCCACTATCGAGTGCCCCTCCTCGTCGAGCGCCCAGGGGAAGGACCAGCCACGCTCCTTCGCCTCCTGGGCAGAGAGGCCCTCGGCTGCGCCGAAGTCCATCTCGATGATGCGGGGCTCGACCTCGGCCTCGATGCCAAGGCGCTCCGCCGCTGCAAAGGCAAGCTTCGTGCAGCGCTTCAAGGGAGAGCAGAGGATGCGGTCCGGCTTCCAGGTCACAAGCGCCTCGATGGCGCGGCGTGCCTGCTCCTCGCCCTTGGGGCTCAGATCCACATTGCGCCTCCCTGAAAGGGTTTGGTCGAGATTCGCGGTCGTCTGCGGATGGCGCATCACAAGGATGCGCTCGATTTCCTGTGCCATCTACTGCCTCTTCCTGTCTTCTATGATGCGCTCGAGGGAAGCTGCTTCAGCCTCTGTGAGCAGCCGCCACGAGCCGTATTCGACATCCTTGAGGGCAAGCGGGCCGAACACGTCCCGGTGGAGGAATACCACCTCATGCCCGACTGCCTTGAGCATCCGCTTGACCTGATGCTTCCTGCCTTCGTGGATCGTGAGGCCGACGACGGTCTGCCCCACGCGTATGCCTTCCGGCGTCACCGCATCCCAGGCGACGCTGCCGCGCTTCGGGAAATCCACTTCAGCTGGCTGCGCCTTTCCATCATCGAGCATCACGCCCTCCTCCAGGACCTTGCGGTTCTCAGACGTGATCCTGCCTTCGACGAGTGCGACATAGTGCTTCGAGACATGCTTCGACGGATGGAGGAGCTGCTGGGCCGCATCGCCGTTCGTCGTGAAGAGGAGGATGCCGGTCGTGTCCTTGTCGAGGCGCCCGACCGGGAAGATTCCGGGATAGATGTCACGCGGCACAAGCTCGGCCACGCAGGGACGGCCTTGGGGGTCATCCATCGTCGTGAGGTAGCCACGGGGCTTGTAGAGCATGATATAGACGGGATGCTCGGCGATCTCGACCCGCCTGCCATCGACGCAGACGATATCGTGCGCAGGATCGACCCTGCTGCCGAGCTCCGTCACGACGACGCCGTTCACGGTGACCCGGCCTGCCGTCATGAGGTCCTCCGACCCCCTCCTGCTCGCGACACCCGCGCGGGCCAGGAACTTCTGGAGGCGCAGAGGATACGGGAACCGCTCATCGGCCATCAGGCGTCCCCTCCTCGTCGGGAAGCTCTGCCCCATCAAGCAGGTCCCGCTCGTCGTCCATGTCCTCGGCCGTCTCCTCGAGGGTCGATGCTATCGAGGAGCCCGAGAGGCGCTCGCGGATGAACTGCTTCGATTCCTCATCCGGCGCGAAGTCCTCGAGGGGTGGCAGGTCCTTCAGGGACCTGAGCCCGAACTGCTCGAGGAAGGCCCGTGTCGTCCCATAGACGATCGCATTGCCCTGCTCAGGAGTACGTCCCAGTTCACGGACGAGTCCCTTCTCGATCAGGGAATTGATGACGCCCTCGGAATTCACGCCGCGGATGCCTTTCACGCCTTCGCGGGTCACAGGCTGATGGTAGGCGATCACGGCCAGGGTCTCGAGCGCTGCCTGGGAGAGCTTGCGCGTATCCCAGGAGAGCACATAGCTCTCGACGAGATCGTGGTAGGCAGGATGCGTGAAGAGCCGCCAGCCGCCTGCCACCTCGCGGAGCTGGAATCCCCGGTTCGCATCGGCATATTCCGCAGAGAGGCTGGAAAGCGCCTCCTCGGCTTCGCCCGGCTGGATGTCCAGGATTTTCGCGATCTGCACGGCAGAGACCGGATCTGACGACACGAGCAGGAGCGCCTCGATTGCGCCCTTCACCGAACTGTCCGGCAGCTTCTCCAGATTGCCCACTTACGAGACCTCCTCGAACTCATCCATATCCTCAGCCGGATCGTACGCCGGCGCCCCCGGGACACGCTCAATCCCGATCGGCCCGAAGTTCTCTTCCTGCTCAACCTCGATCATGCCCCGGTGGTAGAGCGTGAGGACCGCAAGGAAGGCCGCCACGACCTTCTCCGGGTCCTTCGACCCTTCGATGAGCTCATCGAAGGTGCACTGTCCCCGGGAGCGCGTGAAGCGGTCCACGCTCGCCATCACGAGGGCAAGGGAGATCCGCTTCGGTGCGATATGCTCGGCCTCGAGCAGGAAATGCTCATGCCTTGAGTCGAGGTCGGCGCAGATCACCGCAAGGCTCGAGATCGTGATGCCCTTCGTATAGTCCGGCATGAGGCCCAGAAACTCCGGATCGGGGCCTGCGGTCCTGGGCACCATGTGGCCTTCCGCCTCGTAGCGGGCGCCAAGCGCCGCTGCGGCATTGCGGAACTGCTTGTAGGCAATGAGGCGCTCGATCAGGACCTCGCGGGCCTGCGCAGGGTCGAGGTCTGAAAGCTCTGCATCCTCGAGGTCCTCATCAGGCACCCGGATCGGCTCCTCCGGGACAAGCGATGCCGCCTTGATATCGAGAAGGGTCGATGCCACGAGCACGAAGTCGCTTGCGACCTCGAGGTCGAGGTCGCCCATACGCTCCACCTCGTCGATATACTGCTCTGCCACCTCGGAGATCGAGATGGCACCGATCGAGACCTTCTTCTTCGTGACGAGCTGCAGCAAAAGGTCGAAGGGGCCGGAATAGCCCTGTGTCTGGACGCGGAACGACACCTCACGCCCCCAGAAGCAGGCTGTAGAGGTTGCCTGCGGTCACATCGAGATAGATGCCCAGAGGATCCACATGGAGCAGCATCGGCACCAGGTAGAGGACGATGATGAGGATGGGCATGGAGTAGCGCTGGATCTCGTAGTACTTCATGCGCGCGTTCCCATGGAGGAAGGGCATGATGATCTTGGAGCCGTCAAGTGGCGGCAAGGGGATCAGGTTGAAGAAGCATAGCATCAGGTTCACGTAGACGTAGCTCGAGAGGATGTAGAGCACCCAGTACCCGGGCCCATAGAGCTCGATCGGCACGATCTGATAGAGGATGTTGAAGAGCGCGGCTCCAATGACCGCCTGCAGGATGTTCGAGCAGGGGCCAGCGAGCGCCACGAGCACCTCGTCGCGGTCCGGATGGCGGAGGTTGTTCGGGTTGTAGGGCACCGGCTTCGCATAGGCGAAGACCGGGCCGTTCAGAAGGACCATGATGAGAGGAAGGATGATCGAGCCGAAGGGATCGATATGGGCCTTCGGATTCAGCGATAGGCGGCCTGCGTTCTTGGCAGTGGGATCGCCGAGCTTGCAGGCGACCCAGCCATGCGCCACCTCATGGACGATGGCAGAGAACATCAGGAGCGCGACAGAGAGTGCCGCGGTGAGTATGGTGATGAGCTGGTACATCGTGTGCACCCTCCTTGGTATGCAGGAAGCTAGATGCGCTTCCAGAAATGGCGTACAAGCGTGGCGATGCCGGCAAAGACGACGGCCGTGATCAGGAAATCGCCCCTCAGGCTCCCGCCGGTCGGCAGGGCCACCACATAGGTTCCCCGCCAGGCGCTGGGCACGAAGGCCGAGACCGCATTCGTGAACTGCACGAGCGCGAGCCTGCTGCTTCCCGCATAGAGGGCGCAGGCGAGAGCCAGGACGGCCCAGATGCAGGCAAGAATGGAAGCTGCTATCCACACGATATGGAGGACCTGCCTTTTCGTCATTCCCCCATGGCCTCCTCGATCTTCGTCGAGAGCTCGAGCCATTCATCCTCGAGGGCCGGAATCTTCTTGCTGAGCGCCGTGTATTCCTTCATCGCCTGGTCGAACTTGGCCGAGTCGCTGTAGAGCTCCTCCGATGCCATGAGCTTCATGAGCTCGTCGTAGCGCTTGCGGGCAGGCTCGAGGGCGCTCTCGATCTCCTTGAGGCGGGTGCGCTCCTTCTTGAGGGCGCGGTTCAAGGCATTGCGTGCCTCAGCCTCGGCACGGCGCTGCTCCTTCGTCTTCACGTTCCGGCCGCTTGCCTCAGGCTGGGCAGCCGGTGCTGCCTCCTTCGGCGCGGGGCCTGCGGCAGCCCCGCCCTGCTCCTCGGCAGCACGCGCCTCGAGCTCGGCCTTCTTCCAGAGGTAGTACTCGTAGTCGCCATCGTACATCGTGACCTTGTGGTCACGCACATCGATGACCTTGTTCGCGACAGCGCGCACGAGGTGCTCGTCGTGGGAGATCAGGACGATCGTGCCCGGGAAGTTCACGAGGGCATCCTCGAGGACGTCGACCGAGTCGATATCGAGATGGTTGGTCGGCTCGTCGAGCAGGATCAGGGGATCGGGCTTCACGAGCATCTTCGCCAAGGCGAGGCGTGCCCGCTCGCCGCCGGAGAGCACCGAGACATGCTTGTCCACATCGTCGCCGTGGAAGAGGAAGGCACCCAAGAGCTTGCGCTCCTGAGCGGTCGTCCAGCCCGGAGCGACCTCGTCGATCTCCTGCAAGGCCGTATGCGCCTCGTTCAGCTCCTCGAGCTGGTGCTGGGCATAGTAGGACTCCGTGACATTCTGGCCGAGTTCGACCGTGCCGGCGTCCGGCGTGAGCTTCCCGTTCATGAGCTTCATGAGGGTGGACTTGCCGGCACCGTTCGGGCCGACGAGCGCCACATGGTCGCCGCGGTAGAGGCTCACATTCACATGATCGTAGACATGGTTGTCGCCGAAGGACTTCGCCACATCCTCGAGCTTGATCACGAGATCTCCCGTGCGCGGTGGCTCGGGGAAGCTGAAGTGGACCTGCTTCGTCCCTTCCGGGAGCATGACAAGCTCGCTCTTGATCTGCTCGATGCGCTTCATGCGCTCCTGCGCCTGGGCAGCCTTCGTGGGCTTGTAGCGGAACTTGTCGACGAAGACCTGCATGTGGGCGATCTCGCGCTCCTGCGCCGCACGCTTGGCGCGCATCTGCTCGAGGTTGTCCTCGCGCTGCTTGAGATAGCTTGCGTAGTTGCCGGTGTATGTCGTGATCCTGCGGTTCTCGACTGCAGCCACATGGGACACGCAGGCGTCCATGAAGGCGCGGTCATGCGAGACGAGCAGCACCGCCCCATCGTAGCTGGCAAGGAAGTGCTCGAGCCACTGGACGCTCTCGAGATCGAGGTGGTTGGTCGGCTCGTCGAGGAGCAGGAGGTCGGGGTGCTTCAGGAGGAGCTTCGAGAGGGCGATGCGCATCTGCCAGCCGCCCGAGAAGTCGGCCGCAGGCTTGTCGAAGTCCTCGACCGGGAATCCGAGTCCTGCCAGGATCTGCCTGGCCCTCGCCTCCAGCTCATAGCCGCCCAGATGCTCGAAGCGCTCCTGGGCATGGGCATACTCCTCGAGCATGCGGTCGAGCTCGGGACCCTGCTTCGCATCGGAGATGGCGCGCTCCAGCTCGTGGACGCGCTTCTCCCACTTCTTCACCTCGGTGGCAGAATCCACGACCTCCTGCAGCGCCGTCTTCTCGCCGGAGATCTTCGTCTCCTGCTCGAGGTAGCCGACCGTCGTGTCCTTCGCATAGGATACGGTCCCCTCATCGGGCGTCTCCTGCCCCATGAGGATCTTCAGGAAGGTCGTCTTGCCCGCACCGTTCGGGCCGACGAGCGCCCAGCGCTCCCCCGCATTCAGCTGCAAGGTAGCGGCCGCGTAGAGAACGCGGCCGCCGAATGACTTTGTTATCTTGTCCGCAAGTACTATCAAAAGGAAGAGCTCCTACTTCTGGATGGTCAGGTGGATGGCAAAGCCAGCGATCTCCTGCTTGAAATAGACGAGGAAGGTGGAGCCATCCGGATTCTTCACGCGGGAATCCTCATTGATCTCGAAGCCACGCTCGGAGAACCATTTCTCTGCTGCCTCGATGTCATCCACATGGAAGCCGATGTGGCCCTTCGTGCCACGGCCGCGGCCCGGACGCATGACCTCGATCAGGTTGGATGCGAAGACCGATGCAGGAGAGATCACATTGCGCGCAAGCCCCATGAGCTTGGAGAACTCTCCGACAATCTCTTCAGCCTCCTCATCTGAGGATGCATTGATTCCGACATGGGCGACATACATGCCAAACAGTTCTTTGGGATCTTCACTCTCCGCCATGGGCTCCCCTTTCAAAAGGATTCCTGTTCCCTAGAGTATAGGGTACCCCTCGCCCGCTGTGCCGACACGGCGCACGAACTCGCAGCATAAGCATGAAGAGCACAAACGAGGCGGCCTCAGGCCTCGAGATCCTGCCTGCCCAGCAGGTGCTCTTTCACCTTGCGGCGGCACTCAGGCATGATGCCACAGGAATCGAGATAGGCATCAGCCGACCCATAGACCTCGATCAGCCGGTCATAGACGATCGATATCGCCTCGATGCGCACATAGAGCTCAGGGCGGACCTCATAGCGCCGTGGCATCCTCCCAGACAGCACGAGCCGGTCCACCTCCTGCTTGCCACCGAAGGAATAGCAGTAATCGGCAATGATGTGGGGACGGTCGACACCGCAGAGCGAGAGGATCAGCATCGACGTCACACCCGTGCGGTCCATGCCGGCGGCGCAGTGGAAGAGCACGCATTCATCATCCTGCGCTTCGGCAAAGAACTCGAAGATCCGCTTCATGCCTTTCTTGTTTGCAAGGATCGTGAAATAGCTCTCGGTGAGGTAGTTGTCGACGCCCTTCTTCGGCATGAGGTCTTTGGCAGAGAGGTCGTAATCGAAGAGGGGCACATTGAGCCACGTGACACCTGGCATCTTCGCCATTGGCCCATCGCCCGAGCGCACCTCGAAAGCGCCCCTGAGGTCGCAGATGCGGTCCACCCCATAGGATCTCAAGAGCGCCACATCCTTCCCCTTCATCGTGTCGAGGGCGCCGCAGCGGAGAAACCGATGTGCAAGCGTCGTGCCAAAAGGCGTCTCGTAACCGCTGAGCTCGCGGAGATTGTAGATCGACGTCTTGCCGGAAAGCTCGAAGGCTTCGCCTTGCCCGTACGGCTCATCCTTTTCCGCAGTCATCTGGCTGGCCCTGCCTCTGCGCTTCAAGAACCCGAACATCTGGCTCCTCGCCTTCCCGCGTCCCTATGAAGAGGGCTCCTCGTCCTGTCCCATCATAGCCCATGTCCCAAGCAAGGCTGCAGTGCCCCTGTGCCCGCTTGGAGCCTTCAGCCAGAAATGCAGCCCCCGTTCCAGCTCAAGATCGCTCCTGTCCGATCCTGCAGCCATCTTGCAACCATGCTTGCGACCATTTCGGTCACACAAGAAAGCAGGCCAGAGCTTTCTCTGCCCTGACCTGCTGCAATCCTATGGTGGGCCCGGCAGGATTCGAACCTGCAACCCAGGGATTATGAGTCCCCTGCGCTAACCGTTGCGCCACGAGCCCTTATAAAGAAAAAAGGCGACGGCCGGAGCCGCCGCCTGAAAATTCCTGGTGGGCGATGCTGGATTCGAACCAGCGACCCCTTCCGTGTGAAGGAAGTGCTCTACCCCTGAGCCAATCGCCCGTGCGGGAGAGATATTAGCAGACTCGACCCCTTCCTGTCTACGCAGAAACAGAAAGAAATTCCGAATGGCCATCTGGGCCACCCTGCCACCCTCTCCGGAAAGCAAACAGGCCAGATGCTATCTGGCCTGTGATGATTCCATGGTGGAGAATAGGGGATTCGAACCCCTGACCTCATGACTGCCAGTCATGCGCTCTCCCAACTGAGCTAATTCCCCGT
>OMTG01000146.1 GCA_900313905.1 uncultured Actinomycetes bacterium
CCCAAAAGATCGTGTAAAAAAGTGTGGTCTCAGCCAGAAAGTTCGTGTAAAAAAGTGTGGCCGCAGCCCAAAAGATCGTGTAAAAAAGTGTGGGCACTCGCGAACTGGTGCCACAAATCACCAGCTAGAAGGCCTAAAGCAGATATGCGGCCGTGCTCTTTGCAGCTTTCCGTCTTTCATAGGCAGAATTCTCCGGATAGCAGAGGCCTTTCCTCGTCTGACGTGAGGCAGGAGCTGGTGAATCCTCAGCGAAATCCGCATATGGATAGCCTGTGGAATGCAAGGCATGCAGTACCGGCCGTGGCGATTGCAGAGCTGCGCAACTTGCAGCATTGTGCATTCGGACCTGTTTTCGCATCGCTTTACGCAGCCACCCCTCATGGAGCGCTCTGTGGAGCAGATGCACTTTCAGCTTACATATAGTTTTCAGAAATCCGGCGAGCTTCTGCCAGGCCTCTTGCCCACAGGGAGCTTTCGGAGACGCAAGGGGCGGCATGGAGTTCAGGGGCCGCTGTGCACCAGGGTGCGAAGACGACGAGGAGGGGCCATGGAACACGGGAAGCTCTATCCCCGCAGGCTCTTCATGGTCCTCATGTCATGCATTCACACGATGGCGATGGGCGCAAGCATCACCGCCTGCTCGGATGACAAGCAGGCAGTCAAAGACGCGGTTGCAGCAGAGTTGGAGAACCTCAAAACCCCACCCAGGACATTTACGACAGCTGGGCCGCCAAGAACCCCGTAACGGTATCACAATACGAGGAGTATGGCATCGATGCGCAAGAGTTCATGAGCCGCGCCTTCGGCCGTCTCGAATACACGATCAACGACGTCGAGGTCGACGGCGACAAAGCCACCGCCGATGTCACGGTCAACAATGCCGATATCGATGCTGCTCTCCAGAATGCAATGAGCGACCTCCAGAACTCTGACGATTCCGAGGTCCAGGCCCTCATCAATAACAGAGACGAGAAGGGTTTGATGCAGAAGTTCTTTGAGGCGTTCTACGATGAGGTCGACAAGGTGGATATGATCGGCGACAAGGGTGTCACGTTCGAGCTCGAGAAGAACGATGACGGGAACTGGAAAATCACCGATGATAGCATTGCTGCCTTCTATGAAACGATTTCTCCACGCGCCAATGCTGATTAGCCACTTGGCTGCGCGAAGGTGCGGCAGGGGCAAAGCAAGGGCATAGAAGCGGGGTGCATCTATACGTTGCGCTTGCATTGATGGCAATGAGGGCAGCGGGGAAACTCCCTGCTGCCCTCATCCGTTGCGGGTGCCGGCTGTATTCTGCTCCGCATTGCTCAGGCGGGAGATATGGATGAGCAGATAGACGACCTCATTCTGCTCATCGTGTGCCTCTGCGCAGTTCTCGGTTCCGAAAGCAATCAAGGCATGCCTGCGGTGCTAGCAGGAAGGGAGATTGGCGCGGCTCCGTCAGAATTGCCCGGGTGCATCGTTGAGCTGCGTGAGCTCCCGATGGGAAGAGAGGCCTAGCAGAGCTTGGCTCCCGCGGGGATGGCATCGTCGAGCATCACAAGATGGAGATGCTCCTCTTCTCCCACCATATAGACGGCAGAGAGCAGCATGCCGCAGGAATCGATGCCCATCATCTTGCGGGGTGGGATGTTCACGATAGCAAGCACGGTCTTGCCGACCAGCTCTTCTGGCTCGTAATACTTGTGGATGCCGGAGAGGATGGTGCGATTGGTGCCCGACCCATCATCGAGCGTGAACTGGAGGAGCTTCTTGCTCTTCTTTACGGCAACGCAATCCAGGACCTTGCAGACGCGCATGTCGGACTTCGAGAAGGTGTCGAAATCGATCTCTTCTGCAATCGGCTCGATGGTCGGCCCAACAGGTGCGGATGCCTCTTCTGCTGCGTTCTCGGCTGGCTCATCTTCAGCCAGAGGCTGCTGCTCTTCTTCTGCCATGGCTTGCGCTCCTTTTCCTTGATAGATGGTGCATCTCATTCTAACGAAAGGGGAGGCTGGAGCGAAGCCGAGCTCCAGCGGGAGAGACAGTGCCTCGCTGCAATGCGCTTCCAGATGGATGCAGGGGGGGTGCATGCCATGGCAAAGCTCGCTTGGGCTGGGACTGGCGGGTGCATGCCTTCATTCAGCCAATGCAAGGCAGTTTGAGACCTCGACGGTAGTATCTGTGTACGTGTGGCTGGAAAACTTGGAAAACTTTAGGTGAACTTTCAGGTTTCACTATAATGGCACGCAAGCGACAGTATATGATGGCATGCGTTGGGGAAGATGGTGGCAGTCAGGATGCGCATGCCGAAGGGCGCAGATCAGACGGAGGAGAATTCCGACAACGAGATGGAGAATACACCCTCCTGGGCATATGCCATACTCTCTCCTGATGGAAAAGGGCTTGTATTCCTCCGCTCTGCCGAGTGCCTCGAGGACGGAAGCGAAGCATCGTTCGAGAAAGACGGCCGCTCCATCGAAGGTACGGTCTTTGCGGGGTTCGAGGATGCGCCTTCCCAGGAAGGGGAGCCTCCCTTCATCAAGACCGTGGAGACCGTGGAGAAAGTGGACTTCCTGGATCCTGTTCGCCCCATATCCACTGCGCGCTGGTTCGAGGGCTTCAAGAAACTGCAGCAGGTCGAGCATCTGTCGCTGCTGGATACTTCCCGGGATGAAGACATGTCGTTCATGTTCTGCGGATGCGAGTCGCTCTCCGAACTCGACCTCTCTTCCTTCGACACATCCCATGTCACGAGCATGGATGGCATGTTCATGGGCTGCAGCTCGCTCTCCTCGCTTGACCTCTCATCCTTTGATACTTCGAATGTTATGAATATGCTGGGCATGTTCATGAACTGCAGCTCGCTTGCTGAGCTCGATCTGGCGTCCTTCAACACATCGAAGGTCACTGACATGTCCCTCATGTTCATGGGGTGCAGCGCACTTGCCGAGCTCGACCTCTCATCTTTTGACACGTCCAATGTCGCTGACATGTCTCTGATGTTCAGCAATTGCAGCTCGCTCACGAGCCTTGACTTATCGTCTTTCGATGCCTCCAAGGTCGAGGCCATGTCCTTCATGTTCAATGGCTGCAGCTCCCTCGCATCTCCCGTTTCCTTGGGCCAGACGCAGACGCCCGCTTCTTCTGAATAGATTGTCCCATTCCAAAACCAGCCTCTTTCAGTGGCCGATGGTTGCATGGACATCGGCTGGACCACGTCTGGTAGGACAAGCGGCAGCATTGGTGCTCTTCTGCATTGCATACAGACACGCGATGCTAAAATTTTGCTGAAAGTTCTGCCGTATGTTTCCGCCACGTCATTGGGAGGTTCCTATGGAAAAAGGCGGCTCTGTCGGATGGTCGGATGCAAGGAGTAGGGGGCTGTTCAGGATTCTCGCTGTTCTCTCGACGCTGCT
This sequence comes from uncultured Actinomycetes bacterium, assembly GCA_900313905.1. Classification (GTDB taxonomy): domain Bacteria; phylum Actinomycetota; class Coriobacteriia; order Coriobacteriales; family Atopobiaceae; genus Olsenella_L. The sequence continues at coordinate 3,402 of OMTG01000146.1, forward strand.
GGTCGCTCTGGCAATCAGCCCCAGCGTCGCCTTCGCTGAGGTGGACACGAGCGGGACGCCCACGGGCTACTGGGGCCCTGACCCTGAATTGGCTGCCAAGGATGGAGTGCAGGCCGGTGCCCCATACTGGGTGAATTATGAGACGAAAGAGGTTGTTATCGGAAGTGAGGGACAGATTCCGGGCTATGACTCGCGGTACTACCACTCCTTCCCGTGCAGCAGTATCTATGGATCAAAGGTCAGCTTCCAGGATGGCGTGGTCCTCCCAGAGAATTGCACGCACCTTTTCCAGGCTTCGAACATCAAGTCGATAGACCTCCACAATGTGGACTTTTCTAAGGTCGAGACAGTCGAAACAATGTTCGATACGAATGGAGAGCTCGAGTCGATCGATCTTAGGGGCCTCGATTTCTCGCATGTGAAGAATGCAGAGCACTTCCTGTCGTATTGCGATAGGCTCGAGACGGTTAACATGAGCGGGCTGGACCTCTCGGGAATGAAGTATGCGGGGAACAATGCAGGGATGTCGGATTGCTTCTGCGGGGACAGCAACCTGAAGTCCGTCGATATGAGCGGCTGCACATTGGGCGCCAATAGCTACTTTGAGATGTTCTGGGAGTGCGAGAAACTCGAGACCGTCAATTTCGACGGGATAAAGGTGGTCCATTCCTGGGATGATGGCAGCGAGAAGCCTAGTTTTTGGCTACCGGTCGCTGGCATGTTTTCCTACTGCAAGAGCCTCAAGAGCATCGACCTGAGCAATTTTGACACTTCGGGGTTCAGGGACTTCAGCAATATGTTCTACAGGTGCAGCTCCCTCGAAAAGGTCGACCTGGGCGGCGTCGACACCTCCGATGCCACAAATATGGGCAGCATGTTCTCCGGTTGCACCTCCCTCCAGCAGATCAAACTCTCCGATGGCTTCTTCAACGCATCGGCCGACCTGCGCTCGGCAGCTGCCCTGCCCGATGTCACCGGGATGTCCGGCTACGATGTGGCGGAGCACACCGGCAAGTGGGTCCGCGAGAGCGGCAGGACCCCATCCCTCGACGAGAGCGGGGCTGCGCCGTCGCTTGCGTCCGATTCCCTCATGGCGGGAGACGCCACGGATGCCGGCACCTGGGTCTGGCAGGGATACGCGACCCTCTCCTTCAACGCCAACGGCGGAGAGGGCACGATGGATGCCGTCACGGCAGGCTGCGGCGACACGGTGCAGCTCGCCCCATGCACGTTCGGCCGGAAGGCCTATGATTTCGCGGGCTGGAGCACCGAGCCCGACGGATCCGGCACCTCCTATGCCGACGGGGCTGAGGTGCCCGTCGCGCAGGACACGACCTTCTATGCCCAGTGGAAGGAGCAGGCCTACACCCTCACCTACGACCCTGCAGGCGGCACGTGGGCGGATGGCTCCACCGATGCCATCTCCAGGACCTACGGCAAGGCATCGGACCCCGCCACGATCCTCGATGCCCCAGTCCGCGAGGGATACGTGTTCGTCCGCTGGGAGGGCAGCAGCCCCTGCCAGCCGGGAGACGTGTACGGCAAGCGTGGCGAGGATGGCCTCCTCACCGACGACACGCTGACCGCAGTGTGGGAGAAGGCTGCGGCGCCCACGCCCAGCACCACGGATGGCGGCAAGGCGCAGCCGAAGGCCGACAGGACGGACGCCGCGGCAGCCGCAGCCGGGATGCCCGACATGGGCGATGCGAGCATACCCCTTGCGGCCGTGCTTGGCTTCGGCGCCGCGGGCGCCGTCGCACTGGCCGCTGGCATCGCAGCCCACAGGCGCTGCGAGTAGCGCTCGCTGACAGAGCTTTCAGATGGGGTCCGGAGCTTGGAACTCCGGGCCCCTTCCTGTATGGGGCGGGAGACGAGCAGGCAGCTGCGGGGAGATATCTTCTGGAGACTTCAGAGATGCTGCAGGCTTTGGCACATACCGGCGCTGGAGTACTGCTAAGAACTCTGCAGGAGGCATCCAGACGCGAGAAAGCCGGTGGGCGAGGGGTGCCTCAGCTCACCGGCTTTTGCGTGTCAGTCAACGCTTTGCTGGCAATGGTGCGAGGAAAAAGAAGGTCTTACTTCTCTGGATACCTATTTGTCCTCGAGGGAGATCGTGTAATTGATGACGCCCGTGTAGGTGCCGGCCTTGATCGAATCATAGTTGTTCGTGAGGCGTGCGTAGCAGGTCTGGGTCCCGTGGTTGCTGCCATCCCAGGAGACGATCTCATCGCCGATGGCATAGGGCGTGGGGTTCGCCATCCGCGGGGAGTAGATCAGCTCATAGGGCTGCTCCTCGAGGGCCTTCTTGTTCCAGACGGCGAACTTCGTCAGCGTTCCCGGATAGCCAGCGCTCTGGATCTTGACGGAGACCTTCTTGCCGGTCGGGATGAAGGTGGAGTCATCCGGAGCGGTCAGGGTGTAGGGGACCTTCACGGCGTCCTTGCCGAGCTCGATGGTGGCAGGCACGGAGACGGTGAATACCGGGACGGCCTCTTCGGTCTTGTTCAGCTCGACCGTGGACTGTGCGGTTCCGGTGACGGTGCTGGTGCTGACGTCGACGTCTGCCGCCAGGGCAGGGGCAACAGTGAGGCCGAGTGTCGCAGCGGCGAGGCTGAGGCCAAGTGCGATGGATGCGAGCTGTTTCTTCATGTGCGTTCTCCTTCTCTTCTGACTGAACCTGACAAGCTATCTGCAATCGCATTGCTGTGCCGGTGCCTCTTACTGCGAGGCTCCTGGATCCACCACATGCGATGCGACCTTGACGGTGGCGCCATTCATCTGGGTCTCGTCTTCAAGCGAGGTCGTGGAGATGGTGATGTCCATCGTGTAGTCCCCGGCAGCGAGCGGATGCTCGAGTGGCACTGCATTGATGGCATGGCCAGGCTCCACCTGGTCGGTGGCGCAGGAGATGGCATCCGACCCCTCGAGGGAGACGTCGAACTGGAAGTAGCAGGGATTCCCCTCCGGATTGATGAGCTGGATCGGGATCGAGGTGGCATCGGTCTGGATGGTCGCATCGCCGTAGACCGGGAAGTTGATGAGGGGCATCTCGCTCTCCGAGTCGTTCGTGACCGCTTCGGCTGACGTATCGATCTTCACGCCCGATGAGGGGGCAAAGGAGTTCAGATAGATGCCGCCGAGCAGCAGCACGCAGATGACGGCACAGATGCAGACGAAGAGCGCAACGAACTTCTTTTTCCTCATGACCTCAGCCTTTCTCTTGTGCCCCCACTATATGAGGCGCAGGTGCAGCCCTCTGCCAAGGGCATGCAAGGCTTTCGTAAGGCATCTGAATGGATGCTGAAATGAGGTCCGTGCCTGCTCTGTTAGCGCTCTGGGTCGGGGAGCTCCCATACGCCCTGAGCCATTCCTGCAGGTGCTATGCTGCTGGGAAGAGCAATGCGCCGTGCCGGGGAGGGAGGAATCTGATGGATGCGGGAAGAAGGCTCAGCCACGAGGAATATGGGCGCTATGCACTCCTCTCTGCTGAAGCGCTTCTCAAGCAGTGCCAGACAGAGACCTTCCATGCAACGGGTCCTGGCGGCCAGGGCGTCAATACCGCAGATTCTGCGGTGAGGATGCGCCATGTGCCAACCGGCATCGTGGTCGTGAGCCGGGAATCCAGAAGCCAGCTCCAGAACCGCGAGCGCTGCCTCGAGAAGATCCACGACGAGCTCGTGCGGCGCTCAAAGAAGCCGAAGGCGCGCAAGAAGACGAAGCCGACCAAGGCATCGCAGCGCCGCCGGCTCGATGCGAAGGCGCGGCGCGGCAAGATCAAGGCACTGAGGCAAAAGCCCGGAATCGATGGATGAGAGCTGGGGAGAAGGAGGTCTTCTCAATGTCAGGAAGCATGAGGGCACAGGGGCTCAATCCGCAAAGCCATGTGGAGCTCGAGCTGGCAATGGCGGAATACGACAAAGGGGACCCGAAGCGCATCCACCATTTCGTAAAGGTCCATGCCTTTGCGAAGACCATCGCCGAGCAGGAAGGGCTCGACGAGCGTGGCACCTACATCCTCGAGGCTGCTGCGATTGTCCATGATGCAGGGATCCACGAGTCTGAGCGGATCTATGGGAACACGAGCGGCAAGCATCAGGAGGAGCTGGGGCCGGATGTGGCTCGCCCGATGCTGGAGCAGCTTGGCTATGCGCCTGAGGTCGTGGACCGGGTGCTGTGGCTTGTGGCCCACCATCATACCTATGCCAACATCCATGATCTGGACTACCAGATCCTCGTGGAGGCCGATTTCCTCGTTAACATCTACGAGGATGCACCGGATGATGCGGCGGCACGGCGCCGTATGGCTGAGCAGGCAAAGGAGCGCGTCTTCAAGACTGCCTCCGGAATCCGGCTCCTCGAGATCATGTATCTCTCATAAGCGAAGGATCTGACAGAAGACGGCAGAGCCGTATAATCCCTTCAGCAGAGGATGAGGCTTGACCAGGGAAGGTTTTCGTGGCTGATACGGTATCGCCTGAAGTGCGCAGCAAGATCATGTCCAAGATCCACGGGAAGGATACGAAGCCCGAGATCGTCCTGCGCAAGGAGCTCTGGCACCGGGGCTGGCGCTACCGAAAGAACTACCGGAAGCTTCCGGGCACTCCGGATATCGTGCTGACGAAATATAGGCTCTGCATCTTCGTGGACAGCGAGTTCTTCCATGGGAAAGGGTTCTATGGGGGACTCAAGAGCAAGAAATATGACAGCCTCGAAGAGCAGCTCCAGCACTCGAACCATCCCGACTACTGGATCCCGAAGATCAAGCGCAACATGGAGCGCGACCAGGAAGTGGATGCCGAGCTCACCGAGGATGGCTGGCACATCATCCATTTCTGGAGCAACGATGTCCTGAAGAAGACCGATGAGTGCGTGCGCACGGTCGAGGAGACCATCTCGGAGCTCACGGGAGAGGATGCACCTGCGCATCCGGAAGCAGGGCCCCAAAAGGACGTATCCGATGGAGGTACATCCGAGGATGGAGAAGCGGCAGAAGGCGATGGTGCAGGCGAAGCTGCTGCGCCTGAAGCAGCTGATGAGCTGGAAGGGCAGGAGCCCCAGGATGCCAGCTGAGGTCTTGAGCTATTCCTTCGTGAAGTAGTCAGGGAAGCGCTCAATCACGGCAGCGGATTCGCTGAAGAGCAGATGCAGATGGTTCACGACGAGGAAGTGTACCTCATCGGTCCTGCGCCGGAAGAGGGCATCGCATATCTCCTCATGCTGGCTGATGATGCTCTGCCAATCGAGCTCTTCTGTCTCCATGCGGAGCCACCGATAGCGCATGAGGTCGATGCTGATCTGCTGCAGCCATTCCCAGATGCGCTCCTTGCCGGCAATCTGGTAGAAGCTCTCGTGGAGCTTGTTGTCTGCATCGAAGAAGGCACGGCGGTCCTGCGATGTGAGCGCATCGCGGCCTTCTTGGAGAAGGGCCTCGATGGTGCGCTTCCTTTCCTCGTCGAGCAGGGCGCAGCATTCCACGCTGATCTGGCTCTCGAGTGCCTCCCGCACATAGCGGGCGCTCTCGACTGAGGTGAGGCTGATCTTCGAGACATAGGTGCCGCTCTGGGGGATGGTATCCACAAGTCCTTCCTGGCGCAGGCGCACCAGGGATTCACGGACGGGCGTGCGTCCCATATCGAAATCGGCACAGAGGTCCTTCACCTGGAGCTTGTCACCGGGTGCATAGCGGGCATAGACGATGCCCTGCCGGATTGCCTCATATGCCTGGAGCTGGAGGCTCTCGGTGCTCTCTTCCTTCATGGGCCTGCTGCCTTTCCTGCTGGTGGATTCTCTCGTTGTGGCATGAAAACAAGTATATGAGTATTTCACAGTAGTGCGGATGTGGCTTTAACGAAATATCACAGGGAATAACTGCCTGTTGTATCATATTGACCAAGGAGGCGCCCCTGAATGAATTTTATGAGATGGCAAATATATGCTTGCCGCGCTCCAATAACTGATATACTAGTTATTGCAAGAGAGACCAGGCAGGTATCTTCGAGGCAAGGAGCACAGGATGCTGTCCCTGAAGCATTGGCAGGACCAGCGAGAGGATTTCCGTATCGCTGGCATCAGGCTGCCGAAAAGCGATAGCGAGAAAATGCGCGCGGCAGGCAGACGCCAGCCCATATGGATCCATGCGGGAGGAGGCAATCTCTATCGTGCCTTCCATGCAGCCATTGCACAGGATCTGATGGATGCCGGTGCGCTCGAACGGGGCATCGTCGTCTTCGAGATGCGCCGTCCCTTTATGGCAGATCTACCACGACGATATCCTCCAGGTCGTGATGAACCCGGACGGGAGCTTGAAGGAGCGGGTGCTCGCCTCGACGGCTGATGCGCTCTTCGCGAATGCGAAGCGTCTCGAGGACTGGAAGCGGGCCCTGGCCTACTTCGAGAGTCCCGAGCTCCAGCTCGTGACGGTCACGATCACAGAGAAGGGCTATGCCCTGCGGGGCAGCGATGGCGCCCTGCTGCCTGCTGTGGCCAGAGAATGCGCTGCAGGACCTGGTGCCCCTGAGACTGCCATGGGCACCTTCGCTGCGCTCCTCCATGCACGCTATGTCGCAGGGGCAGCACCGATCGCTCTCGTCACGACCGACAACTTCAGCCAGAATGGCCGCCACTTCCGCGAGGCGGTGCTCGCAATCGCTGAAGCGTGGCAGAAGGCAGGCCTCGTCGAGGATGGCTTCGTCTCATACGTGGCAGATGAGGGCAGGGTCAGCTTCCCCTGGACGATGATCGACCGCATCACGCCGAACCCGTCTCCTGAGACCGAGACGGCGCTCAAGGAGCAGGGATTCGATGACCTGCCGCTGATCCAGGACGCTCATGCATCCTATGCGGGATTCGCGAATACGGAGGAGGCCCACTATCTCGTCGTCGAGGACTCGTTCCCGAATGGGCGACCCGATCTGGCTCGGGGTGGCGTGATCCTCTGCGACCGCAAGACGGCAGAGAAGGCCGATACGATGAAGGTCACCGCCTGCCTCAATCCGCTCCATACCACGCTTGCGGTCTACGGCTGCCTCTTGGGCTATACCCGCATCTGGCAGGAGATGGAGAACGCAGACCTCGTATCCCTGATCAAGCATATCGGCTACGACGAGGACCTGCCTGTCGTGGAAGATCCAGGCGTGATCGATCCTCGCTGCTTCATCGACGAGCTTGTGGAGAAGCGCCTGCCGAACCGTGCCCTGCCTGATGCACCGCAGCGCATCGCGACCGATACCTCGCAGAAGATCCCGGTCCGCTTCGGCCACACGCTTGCGGCATACGAGAAGGACCCTGCGCTCGACCCGGCAAAGCTCATCTACATCCCGCTTGCCATTGCAGGCTGGCTCCGCTATATCACAGGGATCGACGATGAGGGGAAGTCCTTCGAGCCAAGCCCGGATCCATTGCTGCCCGAGCTCCGCGAAGCTATCGCTCCGCTTGCTCTGGGTGTGAACGACACCGAGCTGATCCATCGCTCGGTCGCTCCCATCCTCTCGAACAAGAGCATCTTTGCGGTCGACCTCTACGGGCTCGGCCTGGGCAAGAAGATCGAAGGCATGCTCCAGGAAGAGCTTGCCGCACCCGGCGCTGTTGCCGCCACCATCAAACGCTACGTGTAAGGAGAGCCCTCCCATGAAAATGACATTCAGATGGTACGGAGAAGGATCCGAGAAGATCTCGCTCCAGGATATCCGCCAGATCCCTGGCGTCTCGGGCATCGTCGGCTGCCTCATGGATGTGCCGGTGGGCGAGGTGTGGCCGAAGGAGAAGATCGCCTCCCTTATGGACCAGGCCCATGCCGCAGGCCTCGCGTGCGAGGTCATCGAGTCGGTGAACATCCACGACGATATCAAGGCGGGGCTTCCGACCCGCGACCGCTACATCGAGAACTACTGCGAGACCATCCGGAACCTCGCTGAGTTCGGCGTCAAGGTCATCTGCTACAACTTCATGCCGGTCTTCGACTGGGTGAAGTCCGACCTCGGCTACCGCCTGCCAGATGGCTCGAGCACGCTCTGCTTCAAGGGCGAGGACATCCCGGACGATCCGAATGTCCTGCTCAACCGCTATGCCAAGGGCACGGATGGCTTCGTGCTCCCGGGCTGGGAGCCTGAGCGCCTCGCGCGGATCCGCCATCTCTTCGAGATCTACCACGATGTGGATGAGGAGGCACTGCGCGAGAACCTCATCTACTTCCTCAAGGCAATCATGCCGACCTGCGAGGAGTGCGACGTGAAGATGGCGATCCATCCGGACGATCCTCCCTACAGCATGTTCGGCCTGCCCCGCATCATGAAGAACAGGGAGGACCTCGACTGGCTCTGCCGTACGGTCGATACGCCCTATAACGGGATCACGCTCTGCTGCGGCTCGATTGCAGAGGAGCCGGCAAACGATGTCTATGCAATCCTCGATGAGTTCAGCCGCAGGGGCCGCATCCACTTCGTGCATATGCGCAATATCAAGTATCTGAATCCGGGCGTGAACAAGGACTTCTACGAGGCACCGCATCTCTCCTCAGCAGGTTCGCTCGATGTGTGGCGCATGTGCCGTGCCCTCTTCAGGAATGGCTTCGATGGCTACATCCGTCCCGACCATGGCCGCATGATCTGGGGCGAGACGGGACGTCCGGGCTATGGCCTCTATGATCGGGCTCTGGGCTGCGCCTACATCAATGGCATCTGGGAGACGCTCGAGAAGGACAGCGCTGCCGAGAAGGCAGGGGAGTGATCGCCTTGTTCATGGACGATGATTTCCTGCTCTCGACTGGGACAGCCCGCAGGCTCTATCACAACTATGCAGAAGACCTTCCCATCATTGACTACCACTGCCATCTCGATCCAGAGCAGATCTATAAGGACATGCGCTTCCAGGATCTGACGCAGCTCTGGATCTGCGACAACGGCAAAGGAGACCATTACAAATGGCGCCTCATGCGTGCCAATGGGGTGCCGGAACGCCTGGTCACGGGAGACGGTGAGCCGTACGAGAAGTTCTGGCTCAGTCCTGAAACTTGTGGGTACTCCCATCACGCACCAGTTCCCGAAGCCTT
>OMTG01000043.1 GCA_900313905.1 uncultured Actinomycetes bacterium
GGCGGCCGGCAGGCGCGGCCGCCAGCCGTGGCCGACCGAGACGCTGCTGCGCATGCTCCTCGTGCAGGCCTGGCTCAACCTCTCCGACGAGGGCTGCGAGGACGCCTGCTACGACAGCCTGGCCGTCTGCGACTTCGTCGGCTGCTGGGACGGCGTGCCCGACGCCACCACGCTGGCGGGCTTCCGCCACCTCGTGGAGCGAGAGGGGCTCGACCGGGCGATCTTCGGCGCGGTCGTCTCGCGCCTGGAGGCCTCGGGCCTGATGATGCACGGCGGCTCGGTCATAGACGCCACCATCGTCTCGGCGCCCAGCTCGACGAAGAACCGCTCCGGCGAGCGCGACCCGGAGATGCACCAGGTCAGGAAGGGAAACCAGTGGTACCACGGCATGAAGTGCCACTCGGGCGAGGACGCCGGCACCGGCTACGTGCACAGCTGCGCGTTCACCGCCGCCAACGTGCCCGACGTCGTCGAGGCGCACAACCTGGTGAGGGACGACGACCGCTTCTGCTACGCCGACGCGGGGTACCGCGGGGTGGCGAGGCGCGACGAGGTCGCCTCCGACCCGTCGCTCTCCGGGATCGACTGGCGCGTGGCGATGGGCCCCTCGAGGCTGAGGTCCCTGTGCCCGGCCCAGTGGGCCGACCGCGACGAGGAGAGGCGCAAGGCCTCGGTGCGCTCCAAGGCCGAGCACCCCTACCAGCTCCTCAAGCGCGCCTTCGGCTACGCCAAATGCCGCTACCGCGGCATCGCCAAGAACGCGGCGCGCATGCGCGTGCTGCTCGCGAGCGCCAACCTGCTCATGGTCGCGAGGGCCGGCAGGCAGGATGACTTCCTCAGGCCCTCGCTCGGGGCCGCCTGACGGCGGCCGACGGCACAGCTGTGCCGACTTGATCCCGAAGGGGCCGGGCCAGGGCCCCAGAGGGGCGATCCGGGCCCTGCGGGCAGCCCCGCAGACGCCGCCAAAAGGCCGAAACGGGAGGCCTTAGGCCCAGATCACCATTTGTTCGGCGTCTCCCTTGGTGCCCGGGTGGGTGCGCACGAAGCAGGCGATCTCGTCGAGGAGCCCGTCTGCGAGCGAAGGGGCGTTGACGCAGAGGTGGAACGTCTCGCTGCACTCGGCGGCCAGCCTGAACAGGCGCTGCTGGACCCTGGGGAGGTTGTCCTCGAGCTCGAGGTCGAGGACGGTGCCGCCGCAGGTGGCGAACCCCCAGAGCGGCTCGCCCCTGCTCACGCACTCGGCAAGGCGCAGGACCAGCCAGCTCTTGCCTACCTTCGGGGAGCCCACGAGCAGGGTGACGCCGACGCCTATCAGATCCTCGACGACCCATCCCGGAGACTTCAGCGGCCTGTTGACCAGCTCCTCCGCGGTTATGGTCTCAAGCATCTCAGTCCCTCCCCAACTGCCTCATGGCCTCGCGCTCGGCGTCCACGGCGCTCGGGCCCGCCTCGCGCCCGAGCGCGGCGAAGGTCTCAGCGAGCACGGAGAGCACTTGGGCGAGCTCGGGGGTGACGTCCCCCGCGCGCTCGATCCGCCTCAGCTCCTCGTAGCAGAGCATCGCCTGGTCCTGCACCGCCCGCTGCACGCGCACGCTGGGGTGCACGGTGACCTCGCGGCCGGTTAGCCTGCGCAGGATGTAGTCCTGCTTGGTGAGCCCGGAGAGCGCGACGAGGGAGTCTATCTCGCGCGCCTCCTCTGGCGACACCCGGAAGCCCACGGTGACGCTCCTGAGCCTGCCCATCCGGTCCCTCGACGGCGCCGTCACCTGGGGCACCTCCCCTCCGCGTCGAGCCCCCGCGCCATCTCCTCCTGCTTGTTGGGGAAGAGGTGGGCGTAGTGGAGCGTGACCTCGGTGGTCTCGTGGCCCATGCGCTCGGCGATGGCCAGCGGCGAGTAGCCCATCTCTATGAGCAGGGACACGTGGCTGTGCCGCAGGTCGTGCACGCGTATGCGGGGCACGCCCGCGATCCTGCTCCCCCTGTCCATCTCGTGGTAGAGGAGGGACTTCGTCATCCTGAAGACCCGCTTCCCGGGCGATGCGACGCCGGGCAGCGCCAGGTGGTCGCGGACCTCCTCGACGAGGAAGGAGGGCATGACGATGCGCCTGTTGGCCTTCTGCGTCTTGGGCGGGGTCACCACGTCCTGGCGCCTTCTGCTGTGGTAGGTCTTCGTGACGCTGAGGGTGCCCCCCTCGAGGTCGAAGTCCTCGGGGGTGAGCGCGAGCAGCTCGCCCTCGCGGATGCCGGTCCAGTAGAGCAGCTCGAACGCCATCCACGATTCCGGCTTGTCCATGACGGCTCGGGAGAAGCGTAGGTACTGCTCCTTCGTCCACACGCTCATCTCGCCCGCGTCCTTGGAGCCCATCTTCGGTACCTTGCGCGCGGGGTTAGAGGGCAGGTTGTAGTGCAGGACCGCATGGTTGAGCAGCGCCGAGAGCTGGTTCGACACGGTGTGCAGGTAGGTGGCTCTGTAGCGCTCGCCTGTGGAGGTCCTGAGCGCCGTCAGCTCGTTCTGCCACCGGATGACGTCGGCGCTCGTGATCTCGTTGAGGGGCTTGCTCCCGAGGTAGGGGAGGATCTTGGTCCTCACCATGTGCTCCTTGGTGTCCCATGTGCTCTGCTTCACGCGGGGCCGCACGTCCTCCTCGTAGAGCCCGAAGAACTCCGAGAGCGTCATGGACGGCGTGCCCTCGCAGCGCGCGAGGAACGACTGCTCCCACTTCTTGGCTGCCGACTTGGTGGCGAAGCCGCGCCTCGTCTTCTTGTGCCTCTCGCCCCTCCAGTCACGGTACCAGCACTGCACGGTCCACGTGTCGCGCCTCTCGTCCTTGCTAACCGACATCGGCGCCTCCCCTCCCGGGGGTCGCGTCCCCGAAGAATCGCTCGTCGAAGTACGCGGCCGACACCTTGCCGGGGATGGTGATCTTGCCCGCCCGCTCGAGCTCCTCGTTGAGCCTGCGGATTACTTTGTACGCGTACGCCCGCGACACCCCCAGCTGCCGCGCGACCTCTTCCGCCCCGTACGTCCTCTTCTCCAATGCTGCCTCCTCTGTCCGATGACCTCACGTTTACGTGATGTTCTTGGGTATAGACAGTAACCTCACGAAAACGTGATGTCAATGGGAATCACGGAACTTGCTCACGTTTTCGTGACGTTGTAGGATTGTGCGTGGTGGACGTGGCGTCTCGTCGGGAGGAAGCATGGACGACTTGCAGCGCAGGCTCATGGGCAA
>OMTG01000013.1 GCA_900313905.1 uncultured Actinomycetes bacterium
CCATCGAGCAGGCTCTGCGAGGTGCCGGCAGGTCCGCCATGGCCTGGTCCCATCAGGAAGAGCGTGTTCTGCTGATGGTCGCGAATCAGGCGGTTCACATGGGCATAGAGGAAGTTCAGGCCCGGCGTCGTTCCCCAGTGGCCGACAAGGCGGTGCTTCACATCCTCGCGGGTGAAGCCATCGGGACCATCCTGGTTCTTGAAATCATCGCGCATCAGCGGGTTCGAGCGCAGATAGATCTGGCCGACCGAGAGGTAGTTCGCGCAGCGCCAATAGCGGTCGAGCCAGGCAATCTCCTCCTCGCTGACGGGCGTGTTCCTCTTCTGCCACGGGGTACCCAACACAGGCTGAGCCATTTCGATCCTTTCCTCGCAAGCTCCGGGTGTTTCTTCTACACTGCTGAGTATAGGGAGTAAAACGTTTTACTCCCTAATGATATTAGATTTACTAAATTCTGCTGCTAAATCTAGCTCAATGCATCAGAGCGTCCGCACGCTTGCCTTCTCGATGAGCTGCGGATCCAAGAGGCGCTCCTGGACAGGAGCGGCATCCGCATCCCCGAGGCGCTCTTCCACCCTGCCGAGCATCATCTCGACCGCGACATCGGAGATGGCAGGGACATTCTGCTCGATTGCCGTGAGCGCTGGCTCGAAGAGATAGTCGGCAGCGCTGTTGTCGTAGCTCACGACCGAAAGGTCGTCGGGCACGCGGAGGCCACGTTCGAAGACCCGCTTGAGGAGGCCAAGCGCGATGTTGTCGCTCGTGGCGAAGGCTGCCGTGGCATCGGTGGCAAGAAGCGCCTCGGATGCCCGCCAGGCATCCGGGATGTAGTAGTCGCTCTCGAAGACGAGGGAAGGGTCGAAGAGGATCCCGTGCTCCTCGAGCGCATGACGGTAGCCGGCAAGACGCAGCCGTCCCGTGTTGGAATCAGGCTTGATCAGGCAGGCGATGCGCTTATGGCCATGCTCCACGAGATAGCTGGTCGCGAGATAGCCTCCCCGCTCGCTGTCATAGCGCACCAGGTCGCAGGAGAGCCCCTCGATGAAGCGGTCGACCATCACCAGCGGGACCGGCAGCTGCGCCAGAGTATCGAGCAGGTCTGCATCCTGCGTGAACTCATTCGCCACCACAAGAAAGATGCCATCCACGCCGCGGTTCACGAGGAGCCGCACGAGCTCGGCATCGCTTTCCGGCGAGCCGATGGAATTGGCGATCAGCAGCATGTAGCCTTTCGCACGGCAGCGCAGCTCGAGGCTGGATGCCAGCGAGGCGAAGTAGCGGCTCTCGATGTTGGGGACGACGAGGCCGAAAGTGTGCGATTGCTGCATAACGAGACTGCGGGCGATCGCGTTCGGGATGTAGTGCTTGCGCCGAGCCACTTCCTTGATGCGGCGGCGGTTCTCCTCGCTGATATGGCAGGGACGGTTGTTCAGGACGAGCGAGACGGTGGTGGGCGAAAGCCCCACCTCCTGCGCAATGTCCTTGAGCGTCACCTTTGCCATGCCCGCAGCCTCTTCTCCCCCCATCACGCCCAGACTGCACGCCTGCCAGAGGCAGGCGTGCCATGCATCATGCTATCAGGCTCACGCCATCTCGGCGACGTAGAGGGCATCCTCGAGATAGGTCGACTGCTCGATCAGGGTCTCGTCCTTCTCCGCATCGTAGCTTGCGGAAAGCGGCAGGCTCTCATGCTCTGCCACATCGAGCGCGTGGAGATGGGAGCGGGTGTAGTCGCCCTTGAGGCGGATCGTCGCGTTCGTCGGCACATAGATGCAGAGCGTCTTGCCATCTGCGGTCTTCGAGGCGAAGACGTCCTCTGTTCGGCTTGCCAGGACCTCCTGGCAGGGCTCGAGCTCGAGCAGGCCCAGCTGCTCTGCGACCGTACGTGCATAGGAGAAGTCCCAGGCGCCGGCGAAGTGGATGCCACGATCATGCGGCAGGGCCGTGAGGAAGCCCTCGCCGAAGGCGAAGCCACCTTTCAGGACCCCCGTCTCCCAGTTCCACACGCCGTGGGCGCCATAGGTGATGCCGGCAGAGGCGCCGCCCAGAAGCGAGAGCCAGAGGGCACGGCGGCAGTCCGCGCGGCGGAAGCGGCCATAGACCATATGGGAGTAGCCCATCTGCTCGTAGCAGGGCTCGGAGTTCACGATCGGCTTTCTGTGCGGACGGGCAGCGAAGCTCCTTGCCAGGTCGTAGGCGCCAGCCTGAGCCGAGATGTTGTGGCCCGACTGGTAGAGATAGATATCGGCACGCTCTGCCAGGCACTCGGGCAGCCCGTCATAGCGGCCCTTGATGTGGTAGCACCTGAGGGCATCAGGGGCGTACTTCTCGACGAGTTCGGTCACGAGCATATAGCGGTCGATCGGCTCCTGGTGGTCGAAGTCGGTGTCACCGGAGATGATGTAGATGGGATCGAACTCGTTGAAGCTCTCGCAGATCCGCTTCACGACGGGCTCAACCAGCTCGTCGGGGATGATGTTGTCAGACATCATGTTCGAGGCCCAGGTGTTGGGCACATAGTTGCACCACTCGACGACGATGGCAGGCGTGAAGCCGCGGCGCGCCGCTTCGGCAAGCTGCCAGCGGGCATGCCGCCAGTACTCCTCGTCCGGCTTCGTGAAGTCGAAGGTCTTCCCATGGTCTTCCGTCTCATACGGATAGCGGTCGAAGGCTGCCTGTGCCCTATCCCACTGCGCGAGCGCATTGATCTGCAGGACATTGAAGCCCTGCGTGGCGCGCTGGTCGAGATAGGCGATCCACTCGTCGTCCGTCGGATTCGTGAAGGCCGTCCAGATCGTGTCTGCCAGCCAGAAGAAGGGCTTGCCATCCCGCACGAGATGGTTGCCTTCGACGCGTACCTTTGCCATGCTTTGCTCCTTATCCCTCATATCCTGCATATCACAGTATCGTTCATGCACCTCAGTGCCTACGAGCGCTTCTCGAGCACGAGCACCCAATCATCGAGCGTCGGCCGCCTCAAAAGCACGAGGCTCCCCTCGCTCTCGATCGTGCCTGCCTCCTGCACCGCCCCGCTCCTCGGATCGAACCAGGAGGCCTGCCAGACGCCTTCCCTGCCTTCAAGCTCCAAGGGCTTGCGTGCCTGTGCCGAATAGTAGGCCACGATGCAGGTGCCGTCCTTGGATGCCGCAGCAAGCGGGTGTTTCCTGCCGAGCACGGCAGAGCCTGCAGCCGAGACCGGCGCGAGGTCCCACCACCGGTGGCCCTCGAAGAACCTCCTCATGAGCCCCATCTGGTCTGCACCGGGCAGGTCGATCCCTTCTGCCCAGGTCACGCCGTAGCGGTTGAAGGTCTCCTTCATCATCTGCCCCATGGGCGAATCATCGAGGTCCCTCGCGTCCCAGACATTGTCCCAGATGCCCTGGGCCCCATAGGTATAGCCAGCTCCTCCAAGCACGAGCGACGTATAGGCCACCCGGCGCAGCATCGCCGCATCGATCCGGCGGGGCCCGTTCTCCTCGAGCGAGGAGCAGCCCTCGTAGAAGGCCTCGCCCTCGATGAAGGGCTTCTCGCTGTGGCGGGCAAGGTAGTCCCGGTAGTCAGCCTCTGCAATCACGTAATCGCCGTGCCCTGCCTGGTTGAGCACGAAGTCGAACCAGGGCTCGTCGCAATAGTAGTCTGCGAAGGGCCGCTCGTTCGTGTAGTGCACCGTGCACAGATGGAGATGGTGGTCTGCCTCGACGGTCGCCTCTGCCACCTTCCGCCAGGAATCGATCAGATAGGCACGGCTGTCCTCGTCGTATCCTGCCACCTCGCCGGCGATGCTCCAGATGACAGGCAGCGCCCCGTAGCGGGCGACGCAGTAGCGGGCAAGCGTTATCTGCTCAGCCAAGGTCGTCTCTCTCCCCATCGAGAAGCCCCAGGCAAAGCCCAGCACGTTCACAAGCCCTTGCTCTGCGACATAGCGCATCCTGCGGTCGATCTCCTGCTGGAAGATGGCAGGATTGGGAATCGGGGAAGGATCATCCGGGTCGGTCAGCCAGAAGCGGCTGTGATCGCCAAAGTCGCTCCTGAGGTTCGTCTGATAGACCGTGAACCCCTGGCGTGCACGCTTCTCCACCATGCCACGGAACTGGCTTGCCATCTCCGGATGGTTCGACCGCTCCCACGACTCGCCGAAGGCAAACTCCCAGTGGGTGTCCCCCAGCCAGAAGAAGGGCGTCCCATCTGCGTGGACCAGGATCTTCCGGGCAAGGCCCTCGTCGGGGCGTGCCACGCGGATGAAGCCATGCCGGAAGATTGCGAGGTCACCACTATAGGGAGCGACATCCAGGATGCCCTCTTCCCCATCGAGCCCGGAATCCTGAGGGGCGCTCAGGGTCCACGTCCAGCGTCCAGGAACCGGCACCGCGAAGCTCACGCAATAGCGCGCTCCTCCATCCCAGAAGGCAGGACGAACGATGGTCTGGCCTTGAGGCCCTGCAAAGGCTGCTTCGATGACGCAGTCCCTGATCGGGTCGTCGTAGCTCCGCGCCGCCTCGAAGGCAAGCACCACCTCGCGCCAGGTCTCAGCCGTGCGCGGTACCTCATGCAGGATGGACATCGGGATAGCCTCCTCTCAGAAAAGGCGGCCAGACACCAGCGTCTGGCCGCCCCTGGCTCATGCTATGAAGCAAGCGCGCTCATAGGTCCTACTCGACGGACATCTCGCCTGGCTTCTCGTTGTCGAGAGCGGCGAGCTCCTCCTTCGTGAAGCCCGTGAAGTAGACGACAGCGGCTGCGACGACGCAGGACACCGCAAGGCCGATGACGGCTGCCACGGTGTTGAAGGTGCCGCCCTGAAGGTAGCCCAGGAACACGAGGAAGTTCGTTGCCATGGCGCCGACATAGAGATGCACGCCGAGGATGCCGGAGAGCACAGCGCCAACCGCGCCGCCGATGAACATGCCGTACATGGTCCTGCGGAAGCGGAGCAGGATGCCGAAGAGTGCCGGCTCGGTCACGCCGCCGAGGAGAGCAGAGACGACGTAGCCTGCGGCCATGCCCTTCTCCTCCTTGTTGCGGATGCGCAGGAAGGCACCGATGGCGCAGCCCCACACTGCCGTCATTGCGCAGTTGGTGGCGACGAAGAGGAACGGGTCGACACCGGTCTGGACCAGGGTGACCTGGGCTAGCAGGATGACCGGCATGTGCATGCCAGCGATTACGAAGAGCTGCCAGAAGGCGCCGAGGATGGCCATAACGATGAGGACGCCGACGCCGCCAAGGCCTGCAAGGCCGAAGATGAGGGCAGCGATGCCCTGGCCGAGGAGGTTGCCGATAGGCGCAAGGATGATGAGCTCAATCGGGACGACGACGATCATCGTGAAGAACGGCGTGAAGAGCGTGGAGAGCACATCAGGCACGTGCTTCTTCATGAACTTCTCGACGACGGTCAGCACCGGAATCGTGAGGATGACAGGCAGGACCGACTGGCTGTAGTTCGCAGCAGCGATATCGAAGCCGTAGACATTGATCGTGGCACCATTGGCGGCTGCCGTCACGATCGTCGGGGCGATGAGGATGCCGCCGGAGAGCAGGCCCAGAAGCGGGTTGGCGCCCATCTTCTTGGCTGCGCAGTAGCCGAGGTAGATCGGCAGGAAGTAGAAGCCTGCCTCATAGAGCGTCGTGTAGAAGAACGAATAGATGCCGGAGTCGGCAGCCCAGAGGTTGAACATCTGGGGACCCATCACGACAGCGAGCGTGCGGAAGAGGCCGGATGCCATGATCAGCGGGATCATCTGGACCATGGAGCCGGAGAGGTAGTCGAGGATCTTGCCGCCGATGACCTTCGGGGTCAGCTTCTCCTTCGGCAGGTCCTGATCGAGGTTCTCGTCGATGGCTCCCTCGCCCTTCACGCCCTTGGCCAGCACGGCGTCATAGACCTTCGGGACGGTCTGGCCGATGATGACCTGGAGCTGGGTGCCGGCCCAGTTGATGCCGAGAACGCCGGTGATCTTCTTGATTGCCTCGTCGTCGACCTTGCTCCTGTCCTTGAAGGTGAGCCTCAGCCTGGTCATGCAGTGCGTGGCAGACTGGATGTTGTCAGCGCCGCCGACGTTCGCCAGGACCTCCTCGGCAATCTTCTGGTTGTCCACAGCCATGGAATTTCCCCTTTCCTCCCTGTGCTGCATCAGCGGACGCAGGCCCCTTGTTCCTGACGTGCCGCTGCTTTACGCGTTGCTGATGCACAGATTACGTGACTGTGGATTGGGCATCCCATCAAGCATTTATTTACTAATCGGTTTAGGACGATTTAGTATGTATTTAGCTGAAAACTTGACAGAGCAGCACACGGTCCATATCATTCATCCGTTTCCTTCATCGGAATGACGCTCTGGCGCTGGATGATTTCGGGCAGGACGGAGATCTTGATGACCTCGCCACCGGTGTCCCCACGGACAAGATCGACGAGGCGCCTCACCGCAAGGCCGCCCATGTTCGTCTTCGGCACGGCCATCGTCGTGAGCGGCGGGTCTGCCATAACGGCGGTCGAGACATCGTCGAAGCCTATGACCGAGATGTCCTCAGGCACCCGCACCCCATGCTCCCGGAGCGCCCTGATGCAGCTCATCGCGATGATATCGTTGTCGGCGAAGTAGGCGGTCGGCAGATAGGGGTTTCCATCGAGGTAGCGGCACATGTCCTCATAGGCGCTCTCGAGCGTCGAGCCGACCTTCACGATCGTGTGCCAGGGGTCGACGCCGCCCCGCTTGGCCTGGCGCATGGCCTGCAGATACCCATCCTGCCGCTCGAGAAAGTTGCGGATTTCGGTCTTGCTGTGGAGATAGCCGATCTCCTGGTGCCCCATGCCCATGAGGTAGCGGACTGCCGACCAGGCGCCCCGCGAGTTGTCGATCACCACGGAGTCGAGGTTCTTCGAGGGGAACCAGTTGTCAAGCAGCACGATTGGCACGCCGAGGCGCTCGAACTGCGTGACGTCGGTCGCCCGCATCTCGGTCGCCAAAAGCACGATGCCGGCGCACTTGATCGAGCGCAGGCTCGCCATCTGCTCGGCATGGTCCTGCTGGGCATAGAAGTAGGAGACCGAGAGGCGGTGGTAGCCGAGCTTGTAGGTCGTATCCGAGACGCCCTTGATCAGGCTCTCGAAGAAGGGCGTGTCTGCCACGACCCGGCCATGCGCCTTGTAGATCACGAGCAGGATCGTGCTGGTCTTGCGGGGCTGCGAGGGCGCATCGTACTCGAAGCCCAGGTCGCGGGCCACTTCGCGCACATGGTCGCGGGTCTCCTTCCCGACGCCTGGTCGGTCGCGGAAGACCAGGGAGACGGTTGCCGGGGATACTCCCGCTGCCTTCGCGACATCGCGTGCTGTCACTTTTCCGCTCATGGACGCTTCCCATCTGTTTAGTACTAAATATTTAGTAAATACTGTGCAGAGCTTCACTTGATTTAGCTACCAATATCCTCTTCTTAGTGACTTCGTCAAGCCGCAGGCTGCCGGCATTCAGCGGCACCCTGCTTTTCCAAGGGAGAGGATTTCCGCATGGACCGCATCGTCTTGGGCTATGCGCCGACGCGCCGCAGCATCTTCAGCGCACCGGATGCCCGCAAGTACCGCGCCATCATCGCCGACAAGCTCCGCGAGCTCGGCGTCGAGTTCGTCGATATCGAGGATATCAACGAGGAGGGGCTGCTCTACGACGAGGACGACCGCCTCAAGGTCCTGAAGAAGTTCCAGGAAGCCGGCGTGGACGGGCTGTTCCTCCCCCACTGCAACTTTGGCACGGAGTTCATCTGCGCCCGCCTCGCGAAGGACCTCGGCAAGCCCGTGCTGCTCTGGGGCCCGCTCGACGAGCGTCCCGAGGCTGACGGCACCCGCCTGCGTGACACCCAGTGCGGCCTTTTCGCCACGGGCAAGGTCCTGCGCCGCTTCGGCGTCCCCTTCACGTACCTGACGAACTGCAGGGTGGACGATCCGGTCTTCGAGCGGGGCCTTCGTGACTTCATCGCTGTCTGCAATGTCGTGAAGACCTTCAAGGCTGCCCGCATCCTCCAGATCGGGCCGCGCCCCTATGAGTTCTACTCCACCATGTGCAACGAGGGCGAGCTCCTCGAACGCTTTGGCATCGAGTGCGTGCCCGTGCCCCTGCCCGAGCTCACCCGCGGCGTGAAGGCAGCGCTCGCCGAGGATAAGGGCGACGGCACCTCCGATATCGAGGTCCAGCTCACCTGGATCGCCGAGCGCTATGACCTCGGCTGCACGACCGAGCAGGTCCGCACCGTCGCTGCCATGGCCGTGGCGATCCGCCGCATGCTGAAGAAGTACCACTGCACCGCCGGCTGCATCCAGTGCTGGAACGAGCTCCAGCACGAGCTCGGCATCATGCCCTGCGCCGCCAATTCCATCCTGAACGAGGAGGGCACCCCGATCACCTGCGAGACCGATGTCCATGGCGCCATCACCTCACTCATGATCGAGGCGGCCGATATGGGTCGCAAGCGCTCCTTCTTCGCCGACTGGACCATCCGCCATCCAGACGACCCGAATGGCGAGCTCCTGCAGCACTGCGGCCCCTGGCCCTGCTCCGTGGCACGCGAGCGCCCGAAGATCACGGTGCCTCTGGCCTTCGACCACAACGGCGCGGTCACGGCAGAGGCCAAGCACGGCGAGGTGAC
Organism: uncultured Actinomycetes bacterium; assembly: GCA_900313905.1. Taxonomy (GTDB): domain Bacteria; phylum Actinomycetota; class Coriobacteriia; order Coriobacteriales; family Atopobiaceae; genus Olsenella_L. The sequence goes on from OMTG01000013.1 coordinate 8,635, forward strand.
CCTTTGCCGCTTCGACGGCGACAACGGCCAGTATTCGCTGCTCCTGGGCACCGCAGAGGGGATCGATGGCCCGAAGGGCATGGGCACCTATCTCTGGGTCCGTGTCCAGAACATCAAGCGCCTCGAGGCCAAGATCGTCGAGGGCCCCTACATCCATCACTGCGCCGGCATCCACGACGACGTCGTGCCGGTGCTCTACGAGGCCTGCAAGTACCTGGGCATCCAGCCCGACCTGTACGACCCGATCGAAGAGGACGTCAAGGCTTATCTGAGGGGAGAGTAGGCATGAAGAGAGAAGATCTCGAGCTCCTGCGTTGGGACCTGAGGCAGGACTGCGTCGATATCATCATGGCGGGAGGCGGCGGCCACATCGGTGGCGACATGTCCGTGATCGACGCCCTGATGGTGCTCTATGAGAACCATCTGAGGATCGCGCCTGAGACGGTGGACGACCCCAACCGCGACCGCTTCGTCCTTTCCAAAGGCCATGCGATGGAGGCCTACTACGCCGTGCTCTGCCACGAGGGCTTCCTCGACCTCGACGATGTGAAGGCGCGCTTCTCGAAGTTCGGCAGCCCCTACATCGGGCACCCGAACAACAAGCTCCCTGGCATCGAGATGAACTCTGGCTCGCTGGGCCATGGCCTTCCCGTCGCGGTCGGCATGGCGCTCGCAGCACGGATGGACAAGCGCTCTTACCGCACCTATGTCTTCATGGGCGACGGCGAGCTCGCCGAGGGCTCGGTCTGGGAAGGCGCCATGTCGGGCGGCAACTACCAGCTCGACAATCTCTGCGCCCTCGTGGACCGGAACCGTCTCCAGATCTCCGGCTCCACCGAGGACGTAATGAAGCAGGACTCCCAGGAGGAGCGCTGGGCCGCCTTCGGCTGGAATGTCCTCTCTGTGCCTGGAAACGATATCGAGGCGCTCGATGCTGCCTTCACGCTCGCTGAGGAGACCAAGGGCAAGCCTACCGTCATCATTGCCAACACCACGAAGGGCTATGGCTCGTCCGTGATGGAGAACAAGGCCTCCTGGCACCACCACCTGCCGACCCAGGAGGAGTACGCCCAGATCACGTCCGATTTCGCAGCACACAGGAAGGCGGCGCAGCATGCCTAACAAGATCGCGAACAAGCAGGCCATCTGCGAGGTGCTCCTCGAGGAGGCAGCAAAGGACAAGGACATCGTGGTCCTGTGCTCTGACTCCCGTGGCTCCGCCTCCCTTGCCCCCTTCTTCGACCAGTTCCCCGAGCAGTCCATCGAGGTCGGCATCGCCGAGCAGGACCTTGTCGGCATCGCCGCCGGCCTTGCCTCCTGCGGCAAGAAGCCCTTCGCGGCAAGCCCCGCAAGCTTCCTCACGACCCGCTCCTATGAGCAGGCCAAGGTCGACTGCGCCTATTCCGACACCAACGTGAAGCTCATCGGCATCTCCGGCGGCATCTCCTATGGGGCCCTCGGCATGTCCCACCACTCCGCCCAGGACATCGCCGCGATGTCCGCGATCCCGAACATGAGGGTGTACCTGCCGAGCGACCGCTTCCAGACCGCAAAGCTCATCCATGCCCTCCTTCAGGACGACAAGCCCGCCTACATCCGTGTCGGCAGGAACGCCGTCGAGGACGTCTATACGGAGGAGTCATGCCCCTTCGAGATGGACCGCGCGACGACGCTCCGTGAAGGGACCGATGTCGCTATCGTCGCCACGGGCGAGATGGTGAAGCCGGCACTTGACGCCGCAGC
>OMTG01000036.1 GCA_900313905.1 uncultured Actinomycetes bacterium
CGGGAAGGGAGGAGGGCGACGCTCATCGCCTCCCAGCTGGAGCCTGACGAATGGTGCCTCAGGATAGAGGGCAGGCTCATCGCGGACTCGATACTTGGTCGTGTCGCATCGTCCTGCCGCTACCTTGACATAGACGGCCCGAACATGCGCAAGTGGCTGTCTGAGGCAAAGGCTTCCGGGAAGCAGTAGCCCGGTACCATCCAGGCCGGAACCGCGGTACCATCCAGAGCGGATTGGCGGTACCGCGGGATGCTACTGCTCACATGTGCCACTTTCATGAAATAGAATCTGCCCCTTCCTGGTGAGGAAGGGGCAGATGGACTAGCGGAGCCTGGAGCGGGCCATGTCGCGGAGGGTATGGCGCCTTCCCCGGATGGCCTCGGAATAGGCGATGAGGTTCTCAGGGACGGCGATGCCGGTATAGCCGGAATCCCCGATGTGGTGGATATCGATGCCCGCCATCTTGCTCATCAATGCGATGCTTCGGATGGTCTGGACATCGGCTCCTTCCTGGCTTGTGCCAATCGAGGAGAGGGCGAGCTTGCCGAGCTGGTGGGCATGGGCTGCGAGCGCCCCCACCATCTCCTGCGTGACGCCTGGGACGGTTCCGGGGGCAGGCATCAGGATGATGTCGGCACCGGCATCGGCGAAGGCATCGATATCCTCGTCGGTGAGGATGGAGCGTCCCTGCTCTGAGAGGATGCCGGAGGCGTGCATCTTGCCGGCGACAAGGATCACGTCGTTGCCGACTGCTGCCTTGAGCTCCTTCAGGGCAGCGCAGATGGCTGGATTCGAGACGCCGACGCCGGGATTGCCGGTCACCACGATAAGGTCGATGCCCATATCGCGGGCACGCTCTGCATTCTCAGCAGTGGCACGCCTTCCTTCGGTGAGGTGCCAGAGCTCCTTTGCACCTTCTGCTCCGGGCAGCTCTGCTGGCTCGAGATTGATGCCGAGGAGGCGGCCGGTCAGGTGCTTGAGGAGCCGGATGGCGTCCTCTGGCTGGTGGACAGGGAGGCCCTCGATCTCGGGGTGGAGCGTATCGAAGAGGTTGAGGAGCAGGATGTCGGCGCCAAGCGAGCTTGCGAGCTCTGCATTCGATACATCGCCCAGAAGCGGCGTCACGCATCCGATGGTCTCTGCCGCCATGACGCGGCCTTCGCAGCCAGCAAGGGAGGCGAGCTTCTCCTCCTTCGAGAAGCCCGCCACCTCAGAAGCGCTGCAGTCAATGAGCCTTCTCGTCATTTGAGCAGCTTCTCCATCTCATTCTCGACCTGCTGGACCTGCGTGCCGCAGATGACCTGGATGGCCTCGGGGCTGGGCCTCATGACGCCGATGACGCCGTCGCCCTTGAGCTTCTCCTCATCCACCTTCTCGGGATTCTTGACCTCGATGCGCAGGCGGGTGATGCAGTTCTCGCAGGAGGCGACATTCTCCTTGCCGCCGAGGCCCACGAGGACACGGGAGGCGATGGCAGTATACTTGGCACTGTCCTCCGGGGAGAGGGCCGGTGCTGCATCGCTTGCTGCTGCAGTCTGGTCGTCGTCCTCACGGCCGGGGGTCTTGAGGTTGAAGCGCCTGATTGCGAAGGTGAAGACAAGGAAGAAGACGATGGCGGTAGGGATGCCGATGAGGATGATCATCCAGGTGTTCTCTGCGCAGGGGGTGAACGAGCTCAGAAAGAGGTCGATGGCGCCTGCAGAGAACGAGAAGCCGGCACGGACCGGAAGCGAGACCGTGATCGTCGTCACGATGCCGTAGAGCGCCGCATAGGCGACATAGAGGCCAGGAGCCGCGAACAGGAAGGCGAACTCGAAGGGCTCGGTGACGCCGGTCAGGAAGGCGCAGAGGGCAGCAGAGACGAAGAGGCCCTTCACGAGGTTCCTGCGCTCAGGCTTGGACTGGCGATACATCGCATAGGCTGCAGCCGGGATGCCGAACATCATGCAGGGGAAGAAGCCGGTCATGTACATGCCGGTGCCATAGGCGGTCTGCGTGCCGGACCAGAAGTTGGTGAGGTCATTGATGCCTGCGACATCGAACCAGAAGACGGAGTTGATGGCGTGGTGCAGGCCGAAGGGGAGCAGAATCTTGTTCAGGAAGGCATAGATGCCAGCCCCCACGGCGCCGAGGCTCACGATGCTCGTGCCGATGAGGACGAGGGCATTGTAGAGGAGCGGCCAGACGACGAAGAGGATGGCGGAGACGACCAGCGAGATGAGTGCCGTCACGATTGCGACAGCGCGGCGCCCTGAGAAGAAGGCCAGGTAGTCAGGGAGCTTGAGGTCCTTGAAGCGGTTGAAGCACATGGCACCGATGATGCCGGCGAGGATGCCGATGAACTGGGTCTGGGTGTGCGAGAAGGCAGGATCGACTGCGGTCGCTTCGACACCCATGAGCGCAGCCACAGTCGTGGTGGAGAGCAGCGTGGTGATAACGAGCCAGGCGACAAGGCCAGCGAGGGCCGAGGCGCCGTCGCGCTCGTTTGCCATGCCGACCGCGACGCCGATAGCGAAGAGGATGGCCATGTTGTTGATCAGTGCACCGCCGGCATCGATCAGGAACGTGCCGACGGTCACCATCCAGGGAGCGGTGGCATAGACGCCCGTGGCGCCCATGGCGCTTGGTGCCAGCAGATAGCCGATGCCCATGAGGATGCCGGCGATAGGCAGGCATGCGACCGGGAGCATCAGGGATTTCCCGAGCCTCTGCAATGTCTTGAGCATAGAGAGCTTCCCTTCCATATCCCATGAGGCACGGCCGTATCCGTGCCTCTCTGAGAGGAAGTGTAGGCTCCGCTATATTCAGGATGCTCTCAGGCGCGTTTAGAAGTGCTTGCAGAATTGTTGCAAGTAAAAGACGCTGAACGGTAGGAATCAGACGGCAGACGGTAGCGAATTGCTTCTCAACAGGCGATAGCGGCGCCTTGCGGTCCCAAATGATCTCTCCGGAAAACAGAAATGCCCGCTTCGGGCAGTTTGCCGAAGCGGGCATGAGGTCGAGCGTTCCTAGCGGTTGCGCACGAAATAGTTCTCGCCGTGGCGCTTTTCGTAGTCGCGCATGTTCTTCACGGTGCGCTCCATGCCGTACGGGATGTAGTCGAGATCCTCGAGGTCGTGGGGCAGGTACTTCGAGAGGGAGAGCTCGGCTGTCTGCACGGGATGCTCGGGGGCAGGATCGAGGGGCTTGGCTTCGAGCCCCAGGACCTTGGCGCCCTGGGCGGTGAGGCGCTCCTCGTAGCCGGTGATGGGCTCATCAGGCAGCATGGAGCGGGTGTCCGAAGAGGACCAGACGAGCTCGTAATTCGCGAGCGGGAGCTGCGTCAGCGTGAAGTCGAAGAAGGGCTGGCTGTCGGTCTTGAGGAAGATCGAGGCGCCGGGGGCGAGGATCTTCCGGTAGTCCATGAGGCGGTCCAGGATCGTGAGGCGGTATTCGCTGAAGCGCTTCTTTGGGAAGGGCGTCGGGAAGTTGATGTGGATGGCGGCGAGCTCTCCTTCTCCGAAGAACTCGGTCACCTCGTGGCCCATGCCGGGCACGAAGATGGCATTGGGGATCTTCTCCTTGCAGGCGAGCTCTGCTGCATAGGCGATGCAGATCGGCTCGGTGTCGAGTCCCACATAGAGGGTATCCGGATGGCTGGCTGCCATGCCGCAGGCAAAGGCGCCCTTGCCACAGCCCAGATCGAGCTCGACTGCGCTGTAGGATCCCAGGCCTTCCTTGGTGAAGGGGTGGCAGGCTTCAGCCCACCTGCCGGCATACTGCCTTGGTTCGGTCTCTATCGCGTCGGCATAGCGCTCGAGGCGCTCCTCGAGCACGAAATGCTTGGGCACTCTGGTATGGGGCTTGTGAAGCTTGTGCATGGATCTCCTGGGTTGCATCTGTCTTGTCGTTTTCAGCATCTTGCATCCTAATGCAGGTTGGGCCCTCTCCATGCAGATGCGACAAAAGCAGCAGAAGAAAGGCCCCGCAGCTGGAGCTGCAGGGCCTTGTCGTGCAGTGCGTGTGGAGCGCGGCCTACTCGCCGTCCTCCTCCTGCATGGACTGCAGTGTGCTCATGAGGGCAGGGATGACCTGCTTCTTGCGGGAGACGACACCCGGGAGCGTCGCGATGCCGTCGACCGGCGTCACGTTGAAAGCACGGGAGACGATGGCCTCGGTGTTGGGGCCGGAGTAGAGCATCTCGGTCGTCTGGGACTTCACGTCCGTGAACATGTAGAAGACCATCGGGATATCGTTCGCGGATGCGCCGTCGGGCAGATAGGGGCCGACGAGGGCCTCTGCCTTCTTCCTTGACCCTTCTGTCATGAACGAGCCCTGGCCGACGCCGAAGCGGATCGAGCCGCGGCTGAAGACCTTGAAGTCGGAGCCGAAGACATCCTCTGCCGTGCGGCCGGTGAGGTCTGCGCCGGCATCGAACATCTGGTCAGCGTACTCGTCGATATTGACGCCAGCGATCTTGGCAAGCTCCTTGCCGACGAAGACGTCGCGCGGCGTGCAGGTGGGGGAGCGGAATGCGAGGGTGTCGGAGAGGATGGCAGAGAGCATGAGGCCAGCGATGTTGGCCGGGATCTCGACGCCCTGCTCCTGGTAGATGTCGTAGATGATCGTGCAGGTGCAGCCCACGGGGACATTCCTGAAATAGGCAGGGGCCTCGGTCTCGATCGTGCCGATGCGGTGATGGTCGATGATCTCCATGATGGTGGCCTGCTCGAGGCCATCGACCGCCTGGCTGCGCTCGTTGTGGTCGACGAGGATCACGTGCTTCTTCTGCGGTGCGAGCAGGTTGGCAGAGGAGACGACGCCGGCATAGTTGCCTTCCTCATCCACGACCGGGAAGTAGCGGTGCCTGCTTGCCGTCATGGTCTTGCGGGCATCGTCCACGGTCGTGTTCACGGAGAAGCGCAGGACCTTGTCGGCCGAGAGCATCTTCGCGCGGACCGGGATGGACATCGAGATCAGGCGGGCTGCGGCGTAGGTGTCATACGGGGTGGTGATGATGACGCAATCATTGGCCTCGGCAGCCTGGAGCACGACACGGCTCACATGGGCGCCGTTGCAGATGATGAGGCAGCCGACGCCGGACTCGACGGCGAAGCGCTGCGTCTCGTAGCGGTTCGTCACAAGCACGATGTCGCCCGGCTCGATGACGCCCTCCATCATCTCAGGGGAGGTGCCGACGCAGACGTTGCCCTGCGTGATGGCGCCTTCGGGATCGCCCAGGACGAGCTCGCCCTTCAGGGTATCGACGATGTTCTGGTAGCGCGTCTGGGACTCGGAGACGACCTTCGTGTCGAAGATGTCCATGTTCGCATTGGCGATATCCTTCACGGCGATGATGCCGAGGAGCTTCTTCTCGTCGTCCGTGATGCAGAGGGTATCGACCTTGTTGTCGGCCATCCTGTTCCAGGCAGCGAAGAGCGACATCTCCTGGTCGATGCCCGGGACATCCTGGATCGTGGAATCCTTGATCTGCGGGCGCACGCTCGTGATCAGAGGCGGCTCCTCGAAGCCGAAGTGCTGGAGGACGAACTGCGTCTCGCGGTTCACGTTGCCGGCACGGCGCGCCTCGTAGTAGGTATCGCCCTTCTGGTTCTTCAGATAGGCGTAGCTGATGGCAGCACAGATGCTGTCCGTATCGGGATGGAGGTGGCCGATTACGTTGACCTTGCGAATGGCCTCAGGCTCAGACATGTGCTGGACTCCTTGTCATCTCTTGTGGAAGCCGATGCACGGCACGGGGATGTCTTCCGCTTCACCGTTTCCAGATGGGTTGCTGAATCAGAATAAAGTATACGTGTGGTTACCGAGGTTGGGGCAAACTCCCCGCCAACGGGAAGCTGCTTCCCTCAAATGGACGCATTTTCCTCACGCTCTCCGCTTTGTTCATGCGGATGCCTCATCCATCAGGTGGCCTCTGCCGTCCTCGTGCGGTCGTGGTTGACGGGAAGGGAGAAGAGGGAGGCGAGCTCTTCCGTATCGCGGGTCTGTCCGAGCGCCCACATGGTCTTCGCGAGCAGCGCCTCTGTTGTCATGTCCCCACCCAAGAGGATCCCTGGATGGTCCTGGTAGGCATGGCCCACCTCGTAGACGCCGAGGTCGAGCCCTTCCTCGGGGACCTGGGTCGTGAGCACGATCGTGTGGCCGCTCTCCACCCAGCCGAAGATGGCATGGGCGAAGGCCTCTTGGTCGGAGGTGGGGATGCCGCCGATACCGAAGGTCTCGATGATCGCAGCGTCGTAATCATGGGCCAGGAGGGAGAAGATGGAGGGCTTGAGGCCGGGCGTGAGCTTGAGGACGATCACGCGGCTGTCGAGCTCGGTGTAGCGCTTCAAGGTCTTGGCGCTGTGGTCGGAGGGGGTGGGATCCATGAGGCCAGACCAGATGACGCGGCCTGCCCTGATGTAGGCAAGGGTCGGGTAGTTCATGCTCGTGAAGGCGTTGTAGCTCATCGTCCTCTGCTTGTGGGCTCGGGTGCCGGCGATGGCCTTCCCATTGAAGACGACCGCGACATCGCGGGCGCAGGGGTCTGCCGCGAAGAGGACGGACTGGTAGAGGTTGAGCTTCGCATCCGTGAAGGGTGCCGCCATGGGCTGCTGGGAGCCGGTGAGCACGATGGGCTTCGGGCTGTCCTGCAGGAGGTAGGAGAGCGCTGCTGCCGTGTATGCCATGGTGTCGGTCCCATGGAGCACGACGAAGCCATCGAAGGCGTCGTAGGCGTCGGCAATGACGTGCGCGATAGCAAGCCAGTCCTGGGGCTGCATGTTCGTGGAGTCGATGTTCATCGGCTGCACGACCGATATCTCGGCGATATCGGCGAGCTGGGGCACGCGGCGCACAAGCTCTTCGCCGGTGAGCGCGGGCGCAAGCCCTCTGTCGTGGGGCACGGAGGCGATGGTGCCGCCGGTCGCGATGATCAAGATCTTTCGCATGGGGTCCTTTCTGCTTCGAGGCGGACCCATTCTATACGCAAATGGACACATCGTGCTTTGCGGGCCTTCTGCGCATTCGGGACGGGGCGCAGCTGGCAGCAGGCGCCCTTCCATACAATGGAAGGGAATGGTTTGAGCCGCAGGGAGCGCACAGGCCCTGCTGACCCGAAAAGGACGTGAACACATGGCAGAGTTCATCTACCAGATGCATCAGGCCCGCAAGGCCTTCCAGGGCAAGGTGATCCTGGACGACGTGACGATGGGGTTCTTCCCGGGCGCGAAGATCGGCGTCGTCGGCCCGAATGGCATGGGCAAGTCCACCCTCCTAAAGATCATGGCTGGCAAGGAGGATGTCTCTGCTGGCGAGGCACGCCTGACGCCGGGCTATACGGTGGGGCTCCTCGAGCAGGAGCCGCCGCTCGACGAGGACAAGACCGTGCTCGAGAACATCGAGATGGCCTTCGGCGACCTGCTTGCGAAGATCGACCGCTTCAACAAGATAGGCGAGGAGATGGCCGCACCCGATGCGGACTTCGACAGCCTGATGGCCGAGATGGGCAAGCTCCAGGACGAGATCGATGCGGCCAATGGCTGGGACCTCGAGAGCCAGCTCTCGCAGGCGATGGATGCCCTGCAGTGCCCCGACCCCGATGAGCCGGTCACCCATCTCTCCGGTGGCGAGCGCAGGCGCGTGGCCCTCTGCCGGCTCCTGCTCGAGGCGCCGGACCTGCTCCTCCTCGACGAGCCGACGAACCACCTCGACGCCGAGTCGGTGCTCTGGCTCGAGCAGTACCTGAAGAACTATCCGGGCGCTGTCCTCGCGGTCACCCATGACCGCTACTTCCTGGACGATGTCGCAGAGTGGATCTGCGAGGTCGACCGCGGCACCCTCTATCCCTACAAGGGCAACTACTCCACATATCTGGAGACCAAGGCAGCCCGCCTCGAGATGGAAGGCAAGCAGAACGCGAAGCGCGCCAAGAAGATGCGCTCCGAGCTCCAGTGGGTACGCTCCGGCGCGAAAGCCCGCCAGGCCAAGTCGAAGGCCCGTCTTGCTGCCTACGAGCAGATGGAGGCCGAAGCGAAGAACATCCGCACGGTCGACTTCACGGACATCCACATCCCGGTGGGTCCGCGCCTCGGCGCGAAGGTGCTCGAGGCAGAGCACCTCTCGAAGTCCTTCGGTGACCGCGTGCTGATCGACGACCTCTCATTCAGCCTGCCCCGCAATGGCATCGTCGGCGTGATCGGACCGAATGGCGTCGGCAAGTCCACCCTCTTCAAGATGATCGTGGGCCAGGAGCAGCCGACCTCAGGCACGCTCGAGCTCGGCGAGACCGTGAAGCTCTCCTACGTCGACCAGCTGAGGGCTGGCATCGATCCTGACAAGAATGTCTGGGAGGTCGTCTCTGACGGGAACGACACGATGATCGTCGGCGAGACCGAGGTGCCGAGCCGCGCCTATGTGAGCGCCTTCGGCTTCAAGGGGACCGACCAGCAGAAGAAGGCAGGATTGCTCTCCGGTGGCGAAAGGAACCGCCTGAATCTCGCCCTCACGCTCAAGCAGGGCGGCAACCTGCTCTTGCTCGACGAGCCGACGAACGATCTCGATACCGAGACCTTGGAGTCGCTCGAAGAGGCCCTGCAGGAGTTCCCGGGCTGCGCCGTGATCACGAGCCACGACCGCTGGTTCATGGACCGCATCGCGACCCACATCCTTGCCTGGGAGGGGACCGACGAGGAGCCGGGCCGCTGGTTCTGGTTCGAGGGCAACTTCGAGGCCTACCAGGAGAACCGCGAGAAGCGCCTGGGGCCAGATGCCTCCCGTCCGCACCGCATCCACCGCAAGCTCACCCGCGACTAGGGATTTCACATAAGGTCGCAATGAAGAGGCAGGCGCCCCTCCGCAAAGGGAGAGGCGCCTGCCTTGCTTCAGAGATAGGTGCTATGCCTTATGCGAAGGTCCTGCGGCCGAAGGCGCCTTCCCAGGCCTCGGTGAACTCGTTCACGGCAATCTGGGTGCCCGGATGGTCGAGCATGCCGCGGACCACGTCGGGGGCGACCGTGACGGCGCCGACGCCGGCGACGATCAGCTCATGCACCTGGTTGCCGTTCTTGAAGGAGGCAGCGCAGATCTGGGCAGGGAGCTGGTTCAGCTCGAGCATCTCCTCGAGCTCGCGGACCCACTGGACGCCGTCGCCGTAGTTGCACATGCGGTTCACATAGGGGGCAAGGTAGTCGGCGCCGTTCATTGCGGCGAAGAAGGCCTGGTCCGGGGAGTAGATGGCCGTGGCGAGGACATTCAGGCCCTCTGCCTTGGCCTGCTTGATGGCACGCATGCCGTCGTGGGTGACGGGGATCTTCACGTACATGTTCTTGCGGAGGCTGCAGATCCTGCGGGCGTCCTCGAGGATGCCATCGTAGTCGGTGGCAACAGCCTGCATGAAGAACTTCTGCTCAGGGGCGAGGACGGCATTCATCTCATCGAAGACCTGCTCGGGGGTCTTCCCGCTCTTCGTGATGATGGTCGGGTTCGTCGTCACGCCCGCTATTGTCATGATCTCGGAGAGCTCCTTGACGGCCTGGGCATCTGCGGTGTCGAGCATGAATTCCATGGTGGTTCCTTTCTTCCGGGGCCTTTTCTGGCCCATTGCTTCTTCTTTCGTATGTCTTGCTTGCGGTCTCACGTGCCGTGGATCGTCGTGGCGATCCCTGCCTGCCTGAAGCGCTCCACAATGCCAGAGACTGCCTCGTCTGCCAGCTGCGGTGCACCACGGAGGCCATAGCTCTTCCCCAGTGCATCATACTTGCTCTCCCCGAGCTGATGGAAGGGCAGGATGTCTGCACGGTGGATGCCAAGCTCCTGGATGGTCCTGAGGTTCGCTTCCACATTCTCCTCACCGTCCGTATAGCCCGGGATGATGGGGAGGCGCGCCGTCACCGAGGCTCCGAGCGCAAGGATGCGCTTCAGGTTCCCATCGCGCAGGGCCGTGTCGAGGCCGATCGTCTCGAGGCTTGCTTCGCGGTCCGCGATCTTGAAATCGACGAGGAAGCTGTCGCACGCACGCACCAGCGCCTCGGGGTCTTCAAGCGGCGTGGCGAGCGTCGTCTCCACCGCGGTCGAGAGGCCTGCCTTCCTGCAGGAGGCAAGGAAGGCGAGGGCGAAGCGCTGGTTCGGCCCTGTCAGGCACTCGCCGCCTGAGAGCGTGACACCGCCTCCTGACTCTTCGTAGAAGATGCGGTCCCGGAGCACGAGGTCCACAAGCTCATCCACATCTGCGGGCTTGCCCATGCGCTCCTTCGCCCCGGTGGGGCAGGCCTCAGGCGTCTGGGGGCAGGACGCAGCCCCTTTCTCATCCGGTGCCATCGAGCAGTGGATGCAGAGCTGAGCATGCCAGACGGTCTCGGGCGCGAAGGAGAGGTTCTCCGGATTGCAGCACCAGGGGCACCGGAAGGGGCAGCCCTTCAGGAAGACGACGGTCCTGATCCCTCCGCCATCGTGGATCGAGAAGCGCTGGATGTTCGTATAGAGCGCCTCAGAGCACATGCTCGGTCCTTGCGATAATGTCGTTCTGGATGCCACGGGCAAGCTCGACGAACATGGCCGAATAGCCGGCGACGCGCACGACCAGGTCCTGATGGCGCTCGGGATGCTGCTGGGCATCGAGAAGCGTCGCCTTGTCCACGACATTGAACTGTATGTGCTGGACGCCGAGGCGCGAGAAGGCACGGAGGTAGGCGGAGAGCTTCCGGATCCCCTCGTCGCCGGCAAGCGTCGCCGGGGAGAACTTCACGTTCAGGAGCGATCCATTCGAGTCGAGGACGTTATCGAGCTTCGAGACGCTCCTGAGGCTTGCGGTGGGGCCATGCTTGTCGCGTCCCACCATCGGGGAGAGTCCGCCGTCAGCAAGCTGCTCGCCCGCGCGGCGTCCATCCGGCGTGGCGCCGACTGCCTTGCCGAGCGGGATATGGGCGCTCACCGTGTAGGAGCCAGGCTGGAAATGGCCGCCACGGGGATTCGTGTATTGCGCGACCTCCTCGCCGTAGAAGCGCAGGAACTTCGCGGAGAGCTCGTCCACCTCGTCCACATCGTTGCCGTACTTCGGATAGCGGTTGATGAAGCGCTGGCGCCACACCTCGTCGCCTGCGCCCTGCCAGTTGCGGTCGAGCATCGCAAGGAGGCCGGACCAGCCGATTGCATGCTCCTCGAAGATGGCCTTGCGGATGACCTCGAGGGAATCGGCGAGGTTTGCCGTGCCCACGCCCTGGACGCCGGAGGGGTTGTAGCGGGCGCCGCCCGAGGTGATGTCCTTGCCCTTCTCCATCGAGTCGTGCACGAAGGTCGAAAGGAGCGGCGTCGGCGCCATGGCCCTATGGGCAAGGTCGCAGGTGTTGCAGCCTTCCACCATCAGCCTGATGTAGCGGCGCATCACGGACTTGATGGCATCCTCGAGGTCCTCGAAGGTGGCAAAGCCTTCCTTGTGCTCGTGGAGGGCGATCTCGAAGCACTTGAGGATGTTGAACATCGAGATGTCGTGCAGGCCATACATCCTGCCGGGAATCGAGAGCTCGACGCAGCCGACGACGGCGTAGTCGCGGGCATCGGCAAGCGAGATGCCCCGTTTCGTGAAAGCCGGGATGTTGACCTCGTCGTTGAAGCACTGGGGGAGGCCATCGCCGAGGCGGATGATCTTCGAGGCACAGGCGAGAAGGTCGTCAGGGGTCTTCTCGCTGATGCGCAGCGAGAGGTTCGGCTGCGGCAGGCGGGTGTCGCGCTGGAGGTCCAAGAGGAGATAGCTGAGCTCGTTCGAGGCATCGTTGCCGTCCTCGTCGACGCCGCCCACGACGAGGTTGTAGCCCGTGGGGAAGCCGCCGAAGAACTCGGCCGAGGCTGTGGAGCGAAGGAACACGACCGTGTTGCACTTGAGATAGAAGCACTGGAGGAGCTCGCGGATCTCGGCGTCGGAGGCACCTTCCTGCTTGGTTGCCTCATAGTAGGGCCAGAGGTACTGGTCCATGCGGCCGAGCGAGATCGAGCTTGCATTCGACTCATGCTCGAGCGTGAGCGAGAGGAGCCAGGTGAGCTGGAGCGCATCATAGAGGTCGCGTGCCGACTCGGTCGCGATATGGGAGAGGACCTCTGCGATCTTCAGGAGCTCCTGGGCACGCTTGGGCGTCGTTGCCGGATCTTCTGCCATCGTGCGCACGATCTTCTCGTAGCGGCGGATGTAGGCGATCAAGGCGGAGAGGACGATCGTGGAGGCCTGATAGAACTCGTTTTCCGGCTCTTGTGCCTTGTGTGCTTCGGCATCCTCCAGGATGGCTCCGAGGCCACGCGAGAGCGTCATCGCATAGTCGGGGATGATGTGACCCTGGCCCTTGTCGGTCTGGGCAACGGCGAAGACCTTGTCCTTCTCGGCTTCCTTCACATCATCGGAGACATGTGCCTGATACCAGTCATTGAGCGACTGTCCTGCCCAGAAGGGATAGAGGGCCTCGCGGTAGGTCGCCTTGTCCTCCTCGGACATCTCGAAGGTGTCCTGCGGGCGGGTAGGGAACTGGTCGAGTTCGTCCAGGATCCAGTAGGGGCTCATCTCCGGGGAGACGATGCCGGCGCGCGGCGTCGCAGTGCGGTTCCCGACCAGGAGGTCGTAGCCGTCGATCACGATCTTGTGGTTCTCGAGCAGGTGCTCGAGGCCCTTGGCGCGGCGGATCAGGACCGGCTCGCCTTCGGTCTCCTCGTAGCTCTCCTTCAGGAGCAGGGCGCGCTCCAGGTCGACACTGCGCTTGCGGGCAAAGAGGCTGTCCTTGATATGACGGGTGCGTTCGGTGAGCATGGTGTGCCCTCCTCGAAGCGATGGCTTCCGCTTGTGTTCCTGTTGATTACCAATATATCCTATTTATTATTGATTGCAAGAGAAAATTATTGGTTCTTCGTGATTCTGATCCTGTATTTCGCGCATTCTTGCCAGATTCTGAAGCCTGGAATTCCTGTTTCTTCCTGATTTATCGACAGAAGCGGGAGCACTTCCGCTATCCTCGGAATCAGGAAGACGGAAAGGCAGGATGGCCCATGTTCAGGAACGAACGCCATGAGGAGATCGTGAGGCTCGTGCAGAAGGAGGGGCGGGTCTCGACGACCGACCTTGCCCAGCGCTTCGGCGTGAGCGAGGACTCGATCAGGAAGGACCTGCAGGAGCTCGATGCCGCAAAGCTCCTCCAGCGGGTCTATGGCGGGGCGGTGCCCCTGGCCGCTTCGACGCCCCATCCGGTGCTTGCAAGGATCGACTCCTACCACGAGCAGAAGATGGCGATCGCCCGCAAGGCGTTCGGGCTGCTGGAAGAGGAGATGACAATATTCCTCGACTGCTCGACGACGGCGCTCTGCCTGGCCGACCTCATCGCGGCAAGCGACCTGCGCCTGATCGTGGTCTCCACCATGCTCGATATCGTGAAGCGGGCAGCCGAAGGCCGCCAGGTCGAGGTGCAGTGCCCGGGCGGCAGGATGAACCTCGAGCTCAATGGGCTTGTCGGTGCTGGCTGCATCCGGTCCCTGGAGCGGGTGCGCCCTGATATCGCTTTTCTGGGGACGCTCGAGGTCTCGGTCGCAGAGAACCGGGTCTCGACCTTCGATGCGGAGGATGGGGCTGTGAAGGCCTGTGCCCTCGAAGGGGCGGCCCGCTCCTATGTCCTGGCAGACTCCCACAAGTTCTCGGGGCGGGGCACCTATGCCTACGCGAAGCTCACCGACTTCACGGGCCTCATCTCGGATGGGGAGAACGAGGAGATGGAAGAGCGGGCACGCCGGCTTGGCATCGAGGTGCTGTAGAGCGAGAGGGGGCCGGCTGCAGCGGCAGCCAGCCCCCTCGTTGTCCAGATAGCTGGAACCGTATATCAGAGGTCGAGCGTCCAGAACGAGGTCGTGACCTCGGGGGCGGCATCGACGATGAAGGAATGCTGCTTCGGATAGAAGCGGGTCGAGAACGTGAGCGCGCCGTCGTTCAGGAAGACCTCGACCGACGAGATGTCGCAGACGATGCGGGCTTGGCTGAGCTCGGGAAGCTCCTCGTAGCGAAGCGTCCTGCCAGCACCGACCGAATCCTTCGCAGGATCCTCGAAGCGCATCGAGAAGACCTTCCCATCCCAGGCAAGCTTGAGCTCGTGGGCGATCGATACCGTGAAGGGGCGGTTGCCGTTGGCAATCTCGCAGTCGAAGCAGGGGGTGCCCATATCGACGAAGGAGCCCTGGCCCTCCAGCTTGTCGATGCGGTGGGCGTCGAGCTCGCGGATGGGGCGCTGGCGGACAGCGCCATCTGCGAAGACGACCTCGCGGGGGAGCGTGAAGCAGTGCTGCCAGCCATCGGCGAGCGTGAGGTTCGTGACGCTCGGGGTGTCCGGCATCCCCATCCAGCCAATCAGGATGCGGCGCCCATCATCTGCCTGGAAGGTCTGCGGGGCATAGAAGTCGAAGCCGGCATCCCAGAGGGCGAAGCTGCCGAAGCTGACGGAGCTCCTGATATCGCCCTCGATCGGGAAGAAGCCGGACTGGTAGATGTTGCGGCGCGCCCATGCCCCGTCATTGAGTCCCTGCGGTGAGCAGGAGAGGATCTGGTGCTTCGTCCCTTCCTCATCCTCGAGCACGAAGTAGTCGGGGCATTCCCACATGAAGCCGAAGGGGTCGGGCGTCGTGAGGCGGTTCACGAGCTTCCAGTGGTCGAGGTCGACCGAGTGGAAGACGAGGATCTCGCCCACATCGTCCGATCGCCGGGCGCCCTGGACCATGTAGAAGCCATCGCCCTCCTGCCAGACCTTCGGGTCGCGGACATGGCAGGTGTCGTCTGAGGGGTAGTCTGCGTTCCTCATGACCACATGCTTGGGGCCGAAGTGCAGGCCATCTTTCGTGACGGTGTGGACCGTGTTGGCCTCGCGTCCGGTGTGCACGTAATCGTAGCCATCCTGGTCCTCGAGCTTCACGTTGCCGGTATAGAAGATGTGGAGCTCGTCTCCTTGCACCAGCGCCGATCCCGAATAGACGCCCGAGACATCGGCAGGCTGGTCAGGATAGAGGGCGCAGCCCTGATAGTCCCACCGGAGCATATCGGTGCTCGTCTGGAGCCCCCAGCACTTGGCGCCGCCTTCCGCATCGAAGGGGCTGTACTGGAAGTAGGCATGGTAGAGCCCCTTGAACTGGGAGAGGCCATTGGGGTCGTTCAGCCAGCCGACGGGTGGCATCAGATGGAAGTGCTGGGCATATGCGCCATGGTCTGCCGCTTGCTCCTTCTCCTGGCAGAGGCGCGCGAGATCTCGTGTGAGTGCTGTTCCCATGCTGCATGCTCCCTTGCATCAGACGGATGATTGCCAGCCATTTACCCACACTATAGTGAAATCGTTCTCATAATTCCATGAAAATGTGGTAAGTATCTGCTGACGGGATGCAGCACGGAGGCAAGCGTGCGCTTACCGACGACAGGCGGCAAGGCATACCATGGGAGGCCTTGCCGGCGGCACGGATGCAGGAGGCCGAGATGGATATCAATACGATCGCGAAGATGGCTGGGGTCTCCCGCGCCACGGTCTCCCGCTATTTCAATGATGGGTACGTCTCGGAGCAGAAGCGCCAGGCCATCGCGAAGGCGATCGAGGAGACCGGATACACCCCCTCCCAGCAGGCCCAGACCCTGCGCACCGGCAAGACGAACCTTGTCGGTGTCATCCTGCCGAAGGTGAACTCCTACTCCGTCTCGCGCATGCTTGCCGGCATCTCTGTCGCCTTCGCCGACACGCCCTACCAGATGCTCCTCGCAAACACGAACAACAGCAAGGACGCCGAGGTCTCCTACCTGCAGCTCTTCTCGAACCGCAACCAGGTCGACGGCATCATCCTGATCGCCACGGTCTTCGACAAAGCCCATATGGACGCGATACGCGAGCTCAGGTGCCCGCTTGTGGTCCTGGGGCAGGACCTCGAGGGGCATACGTCGGTCTACAACGACGACTACCGCTCCATGTACTGGCTCGTGCGCAAGGTGCTGGAGAAAGGGCAGCATCCCGCCTACATAGGCGTCACCGAAGAGGATGAATCCGCAGGCCGGGACCGCCATCGTGGTTTCATGGATGCCTGCCGGGATGCCGGCATCGAGGTGCCCCAGGACGCACAGGTGGAGTCTGCCTTCACGCTCGATTCGGGCTATCTCTGCGCCGAGCGCATCCTCGATATCCATCCCGAGACCGACACGCTCGTCTGCGCCTCCGACAATATCGCGTATGGAGCAATGACATGCGCAAAGGAGTATGGGAAGCGGGTCCCGGAGGATGTGCAGATCACCGGCGTCGGCGACGGGGACCTCTCGCGGGTCGTGACGCCCACGCTCACGACCATCCACCACCACTACCATACGGCAGGGCAGGAGGCGGCAAGCCTTCTGCTCGAGGCGATGCAGGGCAAGCCTTCGGTCTCACGGGAGATCCGCATGGGCTACGAGATCCAGATCCGCAATTCCACCCGCTCATAGGGGCACGTTCCCAGTTTTCTGAAAGGCATTGCGCAGGGATTTGCCGTTCACCGACGATTTGATACCGTCCACTCCAGAATTTTGCGGAACTATGGCGTTTTCAGGGATAAAGCTGTTTCATTTTTGGTGTGAGAACGATTTCACAAACGTTCAGTCAAGCAGTTCCACAGGCGAAGGATCAAGGCAAGGGGAAGGAAGCAATTCATGGCACTTGATTACGCACAGGCTGCCAAAGAGGCCCTCGAGGCCGTTGGCGGAGCAGGCAACATCGTGTCTGCTGCCCATTGCGCGACGCGTCTGCGTCTCGTGATCGCTGACAACAGCAAGATCGACAAGGACAAGCTCGAGAATGCGGTCGGCGCGAAGGGCAACTTCGAGGCATCTGGCCAGCTCCAGATCATCTACGGCACGGGCACCGTCGATAAGGTCTACGACGAGTTCATCAAGCAGTCCGGCGTCTCGGCCGCCACGAAGGCAGAGGCCAAGGAGGCCGCTGCCAACCAGGGCAACGCCTTCCAGCGCGCCATCAAGGTCCTCTCCGACGTCTTCGTGCCGATCATCCCGGCCATCGTCGCATCCGGCATGCTCATGGGCATCATGTCCGCCATCCAGTACATGGGCACCCCGGCACCGAGCGGCGCCGGCTTCTTCACGCTCGACACCACGAACGTCTGGTGGCGCATCGCATCCTTGATCAATGCCTGCGCTCTCGGCAACCTCCAGATCCTCCTCGGCTTCTCGGCTGCGACCGTCTTCGGCGGCAACCCCTACCTCGGCGCATCGCTTGGTGCCCTCCTCATCTCCTCTGACTTCATCAATGCCTACAACGCCTCCACCGCCATCGCCGATGGCACGATGATCACGCTCCAGGTCTTCCCGGGCTACTCGATCGACTGGGTCGGCTATCAGGGCCATGTCATCCCCATCCTCGTCGGCGTCTGGATCCTCTGCTTCTTCGAGAAGCGCCTCCACAAGGTCGTCCCTGAGATGTTCGACCTCTTCGTGACCCCGCTCGTCTCCGTCTCCCTCGCTGCCTACATCACGATCCTCTTCATCGGCCCGATCTTCGTCTGGCTCGAGAACGCCATCCTCGGCCTGCTCCAGTTCCTGCTCTCCGTCCCCTTCGGTATCGGTTACATCATCATCGGCCTCATCTACTCGCCATCGGTCGTCACTGGCCTGCACCAGATGTACACCGCCATCGACGTGGGCATGCTTGCCCAGCTCGGTGTCACCTACTGGCTGCCGATCGCTTCCTCCGCAAACATCGCACAGGGTGGCGCCTGCCTCGCTGTCGCGCTGCGCACCAAGTCTGAGAAGACCAAGTCCCTCGCTGTTCCTTCCGGCATCTCCTGCCTCCTTGGCATCACCGAGCCTGCCATCTTTGGCGTCAACCTCCCGAAGATGAAGCCGTTCGTCTGCGGCATGATCGGCTCTGCCTGCGGCGCCCTCTGCTGCTTCATCTTCAAGCTTGCGGCCACGGGCACCGGTGTCACGGGCATCTTCGGCATCCTGCTCTGCATCCAGCAGCCGCTCCAGTACATCATCATGTTCGCGGTTGCCTTCGGTGTCGCCTTCGGCCTGACCTCGGCCATCTACAAGGAGGAGCAGGCGTAAGGCCTGATCCACCCATCCTCAGCACAAAAGCCACCTCCTGGTGCCCAGCGCCCAGGCGGTGGCTTTTTTCATGCCAGAGCTGTCTGGTGCAGAGGCTGGAAGGCTGCATAAGAGCAGGTCCGCAGGGGCTATCCCTGCGGACTTTTTGCTGCGCTTTGCGCTCCCGGATTCCTTTCGGGGGAAGCCTTCCTGCGTGCCCGAGGCCATTGCCTCTACGAGGAGGGCGCTCCTGCGTTGAGGACCGGCTGGGCATCGGATTCTGCGCAGAGCACGACCATCAGGTTCTGCGCCATCGCTGCCCTGTGCTCGCTGTCGAGCTCGATGGCCCCGCCTTCTGAGAGCCGGTCCACTGCCATCTCCACCATCGAGACGGCGCCCTCGACGATCTTCTTGCGGGCGGCAAGTATCGCATCTGCCTGCTGGCGCCTGAGCATGGCCTGGGCGATCTCGGGTGCATAGGCAAGATGGGTGAGGCGGGCATCCTCGACCGAGACGCCGGCAGGGGCGAGCTTGCGGCCGAGCTCGAGCTTAAGCGCATCGCCCACCTCTTCGATGTTGGAGCGCAGCGTGATGGAGGAGGCGGATTCGTCCTCGTCCTCCATGTGGTCATAGGCATAGAGCGATGCGACATGGCGAAGGGCTGTCTCGGTCTGCATCGCGACATAGGACTCGTAGTCATCCACGTCGAAGATGGCCTTGGCCGTATCGGCCACGCGCCAGGAGACCACGGTCGCAATCTCGATGGGGTTGCCCATCTTGTCATTCACCTTCAGGCGGTCGCCACACAAGGTCCGAAGACGTGTCGAGACGATCGGCCCATGGACATGCTGCCTGTCCCGTGCAGCCTTGCCCTCCTGGTCTCCATCATCTGCTTTTGCCGAGGTGATGCCGAGCCTCTTGGCATAGAAGGGGTTTGCCCATCTTAGCCCTTCGTCGCGGACGGTCCCCACATACTTGCCGAAGAGCACGCAGACCCGTGCCTGGCCGGGCTGCAGGGAGAAGAAGCCGTTCGTGCAGATGCAGGCCGCAACGAAGAGGGCGATGGACAGGAAGAACCAGATGATGGTGTCGATGTCGGGATCGATCCCCATCTCATCTGCCGCTACGAATCCGAAGATGGATCTCACGAAGTAGATGACCGTGCCGCTATAGAGGACGATCGTGACGAAGAGCACAGGCCAGCCGGATGCGGCATGGGCCTTCTTCTCCACACTCATGGCGTCTCCTTGCTGTTGCGTCTTCTCAAGCGGAACCGCTCCCTAGCGAAGATGCTAGCGGTAGCGCCTTCGCAGGCTGTAAAGGGAAGGTCAGGTCCCCGCAAGAAGGCGGCATGCGCCACTGGATGGTCCCAATCTGCTCCCGATCGCTCCTGCCATCTCACGAGCAGATAGAATTCATCCCATAGGCACCAATCGGAACCATAGCCGTGAGGGAGGACCCAGCCATGCCCATCAATCCAGACCATCTCGTTTCCATCATGGGGGAAAGCGAGGGCCGCTCCCGTGCCGCACGCAAGGATGCCAGCGCCGAGCGGAAGCAGGCAGCAGGCGACAAGGAGGTGCTCGACGTCTCGAGGCGCCTCATTGCGGAGAACCGGAAAGCCTATGAGCGGCTCGCACGGTGATCTCCGTCCAAGGCCTGTTGTTGCGGCTGGGCATGCCCATGGTCGCGGAAGGAAGCGGCCTGCACCGCATGGGCGATGCAGGCCGCATGCTGCTGAGGAAAATCCGACGCAGCATCTGCTGCATCCGGTTGCTAGCACATGCCAAGAAGCTTCGCTTTCGCCGCAGCGAACTCCGCGTCGGTAAGCGACCCTTCCTTATGAAGCTCTGAGAGCCGCACCAGATTGTCGGTGAACTCCTTTGCTGCATTCAGTGCCGTTGCGGAAGGCGTGGAAGAGGACGTCTGATCTGGAGCGGCATCCTTATGGGTCTCTGCATAGACACGCGCGGCGCTATTTACGTTCGTCACGAACTCCATTGCCATTTTCATCTCGTAGGGCTTCGTGCCATCAAACTCTTCAGCCCACATGAAATCAGGGCCATCTATCGTGAGATATTTCTCTCCGCCCGACTTTTTCGGCAATGCAAAGGCAAGCACCCCGAGCAGCACCAGCCTGGTGACAGTCACTCGTGACTGCAGTTCAGAGCCTGTCTCGATGCGGGCTTGGATGCCTCTGAGCGGCTTCATCTCTTTGCCATGGGCTATCGCGTTCTGCCAGAGGGTG
This sequence comes from uncultured Actinomycetes bacterium, assembly GCA_900313905.1. Lineage (GTDB taxonomy): Bacteria > Actinomycetota > Coriobacteriia > Coriobacteriales > Atopobiaceae > Olsenella_L. Next base: position 20,286 of record OMTG01000036.1, read on the forward strand.
AACTTCTGCAAGTCTTTGCCCGTGAAGATCGAAAGCATTCTGCCTGGATCCTGCGGCTCACCAATCGGTTGCGCCCCCTCGCCTCTTGGGGCAATCGGGGAGGCATTGGCAGTGTCGGTCGTATCCGCAGCCGCTTCTGATGGATTCTTGACCAATTCATTCAGGCTGATTTCCCTGAAATCAGGCTTGGCCTTCCTGATCATGTTCAGGAGGAGCTTCAGACGATATTCCTCGCTGGAATCGAAGATGACCGTATAGGGGTCCAGATAGATCTTGTTGAAGGAAAGGGGCGGCTGGGTCGTCGAGCCATCGGGATTGATGATGCGCAGCGAGAAATAGCCTTTTGCGTTTCCGTCTGGGTGCATGACGGCAATGTCACGGATTTCGGAAAGCTTGAAATCATAGCCTCTGTTAGACCACGGTTGACATGGTAGGCCCCAGATAATGTCGCGCCCCCCGCGTATGATGTGAGCTACCACACAAACATCAGCACAACGGAG
>OMTG01000034.1 GCA_900313905.1 uncultured Actinomycetes bacterium
GAGTCGGTCTTCGAGAGGCCGCCGTCCTTGATGAGGGAGGCATCGACATTGACCTCGCCGATATCGTTCACGATGACGGCAGCGCGGATGCCCTGGTCGTTGTTCAGGATATGGTTCAGGAGGGTTGTCTTGCCGGCACCGAGGTAGCCGGTCAGCATGATGATCTTCACTTGCTTTGCCATAGCGTTGTCCACAAGCCTTTCTCGTATGCGTGCATGGAGCACGCGCAGACACAATCGAGCAGATTCTTACCCACCTTGCGCAGGTTCGCTACCCCAGAGCGGGCCATCCGCGCAATCTCCGTGTATCGTCTGCCAGCTCTCCCCATTTTATGCTGCAGGGCAGCTACCATAGGTTTCCGGACATCATTCAACGCGGTAAATGCACCAATCGAAGGGTGGATGCCTATGGTCAAGCTCGTACTTACGGACCTCGATGACACATTGATTCCTGTCGGTGCGCCCTGCGCATCCGCACGCGCCCGGAAGGCGATCCATCGCCTCCTGTCCCAGGGCATCCATTTCGGTCCCGTCTCAGGGCGTATCCCTTCCGCTATGGGATGGATGTTCGCAGGCGATGAGGCCTGCTTCAGGACGGGTGCCTTCTCCAATGGGCAGATCATCCGCATAGATGGGGAGGTTGCCCTCGTGAAGGAGCTTCCCTATGCGGCGCTCTGCAAGGTCGAGGATATCCTCGACGATGAAGGAGGGGCAGCCCTTGCAATCTATGAGACGGCGGGGGATGGCAACGCAGTCCTCTATTCCCATGAGCCGGAGCAGGTGCGGCAGGATGAGGTGCTCTTCAGCGAAGCTTCGGGAGATGTGGCAGAAGACCTCGATCCTGATGGCCACTACGTGAAGGCGAATGTCCATATCAGCGGAAGCTACGAGCGCCGCTGCCGGGTCAGGGACCGGCTCCGTCGTGAGGTGCCCGAGCTTGGCTTCGTCTTCCCGAACATGAATGCCCCGCTGATCGATATCTCTCCTGCTGGCTGGGACAAGGGGTCTGCGGTGCATGCCTTGGCCGATGCCCTCCATATCGGATACGATGAGGTGGTCTGCTTCGGCGATTCGGAGAACGATCTTGCGATGATCGAATCCGTGCCGAATGGGGTGGCCGTCGCGAATGCCTCCGAGGAGATCCAGGATGCCGCCAGATGGCATATCGGCGCCTCTGCCGAGGATGCCGTCGCCCAGGCAATGGAAGACATCGCACATGCCGCTGAGACCGGAGAGATGCCTGCCTTCATGCGGGGATAAGCGTCCATAGGCGGAGCAGCGTGCTGAGGCAGGGACTCCGAGGCGCGCTATGGGGCTGTCCTGCCGGAAGGACCGGGAGGGCGGCCCCTTTTCCCGAAAATGGGGCGATGCACCCCTTGGCCGGCACCATAATCGATAGGTGCGCCTCTTGCTGCAGGTCCCTGCACGAAGGCGTTTGGCAGGGGCAAAGGGGCTGCAGGGCAGGGCGCAGCACAGGAGGGGAGCATGGTCTGGAGCGGAGCAATCGAAGGCGAGGCGGTCTTTGCCAGGACGACAGATCCTGCGGGTACCTGCGTATGCCTTCCTGAATACACCGAGGGCGAAGCAGCTCCCGAACGTCTCGGGAGAGGCGTGTGGGAGCGATGCCAGGAGCTGGGATGCCCGGGCTTCACGCTTGTGGCCTTCTCTGTGAGGAACTGGGACGACGATCTGTCTCCTTGGGAGGCGCCGCCCATCTTCAGGAACGGAGATTCTTTCGGCGGAAAGGCAGCGGCTGAGCTTGCGCTGCTCGAGGAGAAGATGCTGTCTCAGGCAGAGGCCGGGCTGGGGCTCCATCCCAAGAGCTATGCGCTGGCCGGCTATTCGATGGCAGGACTCTTCGCCACGTGGGCAGCCTTCCAGACAGAGCGGTTCGGCCGCATCGCAAGCGCTTCAGGCTCGCTCTGGTTCCCGGGCTTTGCGGATTATGTGGCGGCACATGAGCCGTGTGGCAGCCTGGAGCGTGCCTATTTCTCGCTCGGCGACCGGGAGGCGAAGATCAGAAACCCTGCCATGCGGACAGTCGAGGAGGCGACCCGCGCCATCGAGGGAAGCTTCAAAAGCCGGGGCATCGAGACCATCTTCGAGCTCAATCCCGGCAACCATTTCCAGGAGAGCGATCTTCGGATGGCGCGGGGCATCAGATGGATGCTTGAAGGCATGCACGAAGATGCCTGATCTCTCGGAGCGCATCCTGGCAGAGCTTGGCCGGAGGCATCTTCTGGCTGAGGACGGCGTGACGACCATCTTCGGGAAGCCCGCTGTGCGGGAGGTGCCCCCTGCCACGAAAGGCGGGCCAGAGGCGCTCCGCTGCGCCACACCTCCCCAGAAGCAGCTCGTCTCCCTTGCCTTTGCGACACCGTGGACCGGGGCGAACACCTGCGCTGCCTGGATCGAGCAGGTCTATGCCCGCATGGGCTTCGGTGTGGTCACCGGCGATGCCTATGAGCTCTGCCAGGGATATTGCTCGAGGACCGATCTTTCGGATCTGAAGGTCGGGATGATCGTCGGCGTGGAGCATCATCCTTACGGGGCGGATGGGCTCACCTTCGGCCATGTCGGGCTCTATATCGGGGACGGGAAGATCCGTGATGCCTCTGACGAAGGGCTGCGGTGCGCGCCGCTTTCAGCCTGGCTCTCCATCTACGGCGTGATGGACGATCCACGCTGGGGATGGCTGGGGTCGGTGGCGCTCGACCGTGCCCAGAGGGCCTGGTAAGGGACAGCGATATGCCGATACAGAAAGCGAGGGGCTGGAGTATGGTCTCCAGCCCCTCGCTCGTCTCTGGCGTTCTGTGATTAGCCGAAGTAGCGCTTCAGCAGGCCTGCGAAGGCGCGGCCATGACGGGCCTCGTCGCGTGCCATCTCATGCACGGTGTCGTGGATGGCATCAAGGTTGGCAGCCTTGGCGCGCTTGGCAAGGTCGGTCTTGCCAGCGGTTGCGCCATTCTCGGCCTCGACGCGCATCTCGAGGTTCTTCTTGGTGGAGTCGGTGACGACCTCGCCGAGGAGCTCTGCGAAGCGGGAAGCGTGGTCTGCCTCCTCGAAGGCGGCCTGGCGGTAGTACATGCCGATCTCGGGATAGCCCTCGCGCATTGCGACGCGGCTCATCGCGAGATACATGCCGACCTCGGAGCACTCGCCGTTGAAGTTGGCACGGAGGTCCTCGATGATGTCCTCAGGGACGCCCTCAGCCTTGCCGACGCCGACCACATGCTCGGCAGCCCAGGTGAGCTCACCCTCCTGCTTGGTGAAGCGGGAGCCGGGGCAGCCGCACTGCGGGCACTTGTAATCGGCGGGCAGCTCATCGCCGTCGAACTCTTCCACATAGCCACAGACGGGGCATACGAACTTCATGATGGGGTCCTCTCTCTTGGCGGGCACATCTGTGCCCTGTCCCACTAACTGATAAATATTCCCAGGCAATGCTTCCCTGACATTGTGCAGGAATGTCCCTGATAGGAGAATGCTGTAAGAGTAAGTTAAGGTTATCTGCTATACTTTCCGCAGTTGTCCGCGCTGTTCTCTTGCATATCTATTAGGAACGATTATTATGATAGACAGTACGAAGAACAAGTCAAGGACTTTTCCGCACGAGTGGGGAACTATTTGCAAAGAGGCCAAGAGCCGCTGGGCGAGGCAGGAAGCGAGCAGGACATGACCGAGAGAAGAAACACGCGGCAGCGCCAGCTGGTGCTCGACGAGGTGCGCTCCCGCCGCGACCATCCGACGGCAGAGCAGGTCTTCGATGGGGTCCATAAGATAGATGAGCACCTGAGCCGGGCGACGGTCTATAGGAACCTCCACCTTCTGGCCGACGAGGGCGTCATCCTCTCGATCAAGGTGCCGGGAGGGGAGCGCTTCGATCTCAGGACCGATGAGCATGCCCATGTGATGTGCGGCCGCTGCGGCAGGGTGATGGATGTGGACATCCCGGTCGACCCTACACTCGAAGCTCAGGCGACGGCAGCGCTGCGTCCCCACGCGGAAAACGGCTATGCCTGGACGGTCTTCTCCCATGCCACGATCTTCGAGGGGCTCTGCCCGGCATGCGCCCAGAAGGAGCAGGAACAGAAGGAAGCCTGAGACAACAAGGCCGGAACCGTTTCCGATATACTTGGCTCAGGCTCTGGATGGTGTGAGCGGTAGAAAACAATCGGCGAATGGATTAATTTGCCTTCGTTCTGTAACGGAGCCATTTCCATTTGCTGCACTAAAGAACAGCAAGATTGTTACTCATCCCCTTGAGGCATTACTTGCGCGAAGTATGGTGTGTGTTTTGAAGTAACGCTGTCGCGCTGGGAGCCTGAAGGGTATTTTTATGCGTCTTGTCAAGAAGATCAACAACAATGTCGCCCTCGGCATCGATGATGATGGACGTGATGTTGTGGTGTTTGGCAAGGGCGTTGGCTTCAGGCACATGCCGTACGACGTCGGAGCGAAAGACGAGATACAGCGTGTGTTCTACGATGTGAACCGGGGCATGGCTGCAAGCATTGCTGGCCTCGACGACCGGGTGCTGCTCGCTTCTTCCGATATCGTCGATCTCGCGAAGATGGAGCTTGAATGCAAGCTCAATCCTAATCTGGTCGTGACCCTTGCCGATCACATCCAGTTTGCCATCGAGCGCCGCAAGGAAGGCATCGATGTCAAGAATCCCCTCTCCACAGATGTCGCCTTCGTCTATCCGAACGAGCTGAAGGTCGCCCGCACCGGCGTCGCGATGGTGAACGCCCG
>OMTG01000030.1 GCA_900313905.1 uncultured Actinomycetes bacterium
GGACGCTCTGACCAACTGAGCTACGGGCCCAACGCGAGAAAATATATTATGCTCAACCCCCCTTCTCGTCAACAACTTTTTAGAGAAAGTTGAGAAAAGAGTGTCTTTATGACATTTACCTGCGGTTTTATACGGATATAAATGTGCTTATCCAAGCCCGGAAGGCTCATGAAGGATTATCCGGGAGATCAGGAGCCGACAGTAATGACGCCATCTAAGTCATGACGTTCTGACGTCGTCGTGGCGCAGTCGTGACGCTGTGGCATCGTCGTGGCGCTCTCGTGACGTTCTGGCGTCGTCGTGGCGCTCTCGTGGCGCGCTGGCGCAGTCATGACGTTGTCATGACGTCCTGGCGTCGTCGTGACGTCCTGGCATCCTGGTGACGCCGTGGCGAGATATCCGGCATGCTCCGCATGTCCATCCCTCATGTCCCATTCATGGGTCATTCCGTTAAATTTGGCACCCTGCCCTTGGCATATGCCGGCATATGGGTACCATGTGCACACAAAGAAGCATTCGAACGAGGCTGATAGCTATGGCACTTATACAGATGGATATCCAGACAATCGTGGTAGGCGGTGGACCCGTCGCATCCCTTCTGGTCCTCAAACCCCGCAATCCCGAAGAGGCTCCCCATACCGCCCAGCTTCCCATCAAAATCGGACCGGTCGAGGCCATGTCCATCGGCATGGGCATAAATGAGGAGAACCATACCGGCAGGCCCATGACGCACGATCTGCTGAACAGCGTGATCGATGCCCTTGATGGCATGCTCGATTCTGTCGTGATCAGCTCTGTCTCTGGCACGACCTTCTTCGCCCAGCTTCGCCTCATGAACAAAGAGGGAGAGCTGAAGTATGTTGATTGCCGCCCCTCCGATGCAGTAGCCCTGGCCGTGCGCACCGGCGCGCCCATCTATGCGAAGCCCGAGGTCCTCGACACCGCTTCCTATCCTGACTTCAAGGGCGTGGAGCAGGAAGAGGAGGAGCACGAGATGGAGGAGTTCCACAAGTTCGTGGAGAACCTCTCTCCCGATGACTTCGGCGAGGCATAAAATCCGAGCAGTACGCAATCCGTATCTGCCTTTTATGAAGGAAGCCCGCTTTTCCAGCGGGCTTCTCTGGTTTGAGAGGCATCCTGGCTGCCACTTCATGCCAGCATATGGGGGCTATCATCTATACTCGACCCTGAACCGCTTCGTTTTCCCTATCCAGTCCTCAGGAGATCGAGATGCATTTCACGCTTGCGCATATTCTGCTCGATGAGACGCCACAGTTTGTCCAGGCACCGCTGCTCTTCTACCGCGGCACCATGGGTCTCAGGCAAGGAGATCAAGGGTCATGCATCCTCCCTGCCGGCAGCTCGACAGACTTCACCACCTACTTCAATGCGCTCAGCTCCACCAAATGGCATCTCTATACCAATGCAGGCCCGCTCTTCCTGCATCTGGAGCTCAAGGGAGGTGCCTGCACATACCTTCAGAGGTCGGCTGGCATACAGGACTACGCGTCTTCCATCGTATCTGGCACCAGGCGAGATATCCCTGCATCTGACGAGTGGCACATGCTCGATATCCCGCTTGTCGAGAATCCCCAGGATGTGCTCCTCGGATTCAGCCTTGACTGCACAGAAGCGGTGGAGATCCGGAACGCCTTCTATTTCACCGAGGTATCTGAGGATGTCCTCAATGAGGTGGAGCTTGCGCTCTCCACAACCACCTTCAAGAAGGAACCCTATATCACCCGCAATATCGAGAAGATTCGTTCCAGCATCCTTGGCTCAGCTGAAGAGATCGCTCAGCACTTCCATATGTATGTCGTCGACAATGGCAGGACGCTTGCGAAGGAGGAGCTTGAAGGAAGAGGGATATCAGTCATCCCGAACAGGAATGTCGGCGGCTCGGGCGGCTTTGCGCGTGGCATGATTGCCGCCCTCGAGGGAACGCCTGCTGCGACCCATGTGATACTGATGGATGACGATGTCACCATCCAGCCTGAGAGCATCTACCGGACATATGCGCTGCTGCGTCTCGAGAAGGATGAATACAAGGATGCCTTCATCAGTGGCGCCATGATGGGTGCCTGCGATCTCGATATCCGCTTCGAGGATCTGGGATGTGTGGATGCCAAGGGATTCCTGAGGCCACTGCGCACTTCGGCGCGCATGAACACGGTCCACAACCTGGTGGAGAGCGAATGCTACGTCCCCGACAGGTCCGATGATGAGCATCCTATCTATGCAGGTTGGTGGTATTGCTGCATCCCGTCCGCGACCATCCGCGCCGCGGGGCTTCCACTCCCCTTCTTCGTGCGGTTCGACGATGTCGAATATGGCCTGCGCTGCAAGCCGTACATCATATCCATGAACGGCATATCCATCTGGCACGATGACTTCTCGCGGCGCTATAACGCTGCCGTGGACCGCTACCAGATCACGAGGAACAGCTTCGCAGGGCAGGCCATGTCCCATGTGGCACCCCACATCAATTTCATGCAGGAGCTGGACCACAACTTCCGACTCGAGATCGCCAAGCTGAACTATACCGATGCGACGCTTGTCCTGGAGGCATTCGAGGATTTCCTGAGGGGTCCGCAGCTCTTCATGGAGCGGGATTTCGCCGAGGACTCCTTCATGGCCGCCAACAAGCGCAAGGAGAAGCTCCTTCCCTACGAGGAGATCGCAGAGCAGGTGAAGTCAGAGTACGGTGTCGACATCTACAGCTGCGACGAGGATTCCCTGGAGTCAGAGGCTTCGATCGCGGAGCTTGCACACAGCCGGGCCGATGGGCTCTTCCGGAGAGGGCTCTACAGGGAGAGCTATAACGGGGCCATCCGTTTCCAGCTGAAGCCATTTGGCAAGAGCTTCGTTGTCCTGAGGAGCGCTGGATGGGACAATGCCCCCGGTCTCTTCTACGGTGTCGATACCGTTATCGCCCTCGATGTCCCCAACAGGAAGGGCATCGTACGGCGGCGCGACAACAATCGGGCCAAGGAGCTCATAGACCGCTACGAGAAGGATCTGAAGACCTACCGCTCGAAGCGCGCAGATCTTGAAAAGGACTATGCCGAATCCTTCAGCATGCTTTCCTCAAGATCGTTCTGGGATCCCTATCTTGGTCTCTGAGCAGGACATCTGGTATCAGACGAGCTCTTTGCAGCTTCAATGGACGGTGGCCAGTTGATATAGACTTGAAATGTATGCAACAGGCACGTAATCCATCCAATTAAGGAGACTGCCCTATGTCATCTGCATTCGAGCCGCACAACATAATCGTCACGGGAGGCTGCGGCTTCATCGGGTCGAACTTCGTCCGCTGGGTGGCACAGAACCATCCCGAGGTCCATGTGACGGTCCTCGACAAGCTCACCTACGCCGGCAATCCCGAGAACATCGCGGGGCTTCCGGAGAGCCAGGTGGAGCTTGTCGTGGGCGACATCTGCGATGCGGACCTCCTGGATCGCATTGTCCCAGGCCATGACGCGATCGTGCACTATGCGGCGGAGTCCCACAACGACAACTCGATCAGGGACCCCGAGCCCTTCGTGCAGACGAATGTCGTCGGCACCTACCGCCTCCTCGAGGCCGTGAGGAAGTACGGCATCCGCTACCACCACGTGAGCACGGATGAGGTCTATGGCGACCTCGCGCTCGACGAGCCGAGGCGCTTCAGGCCGGACGACCCCTACAAGCCCTCCTCCCCCTATTCCTCCACCAAGGCATCCTCGGACCTTCTGGTCCGCGCTTGGGCGAGGACCTATGGCATCCATGCCACGATCTCGAACTGCTCCAACAACTATGGCCCCTACCAGCATGTGGAGAAGTTCATCCCGAGGCAGGTCACGAACATCCTCTGCGGCATCCGCCCCAAGCTCTATGGCACGGGCGAGAACGTCCGCGACTGGATCCACACCGAGGACCATTCGAGGGCGGTCTGGGACATCCTCACCAAGGGCAGGATCGGAGAGACCTACCTCATCGGCGCGAACGGCGAGAAGAGCAACATCGAGGTCCTGCGCGAGATCCTCTCCCTCATGGGCCAGCCGGAGGACGCCTTCGACTGGGTGCGCGACCGCCCCGGCCATGACCGCAGGTACGCGATCGACCCCACGAAGCTGGAGGAGGAGCTCGGCTGGAGGCCCATCCACACGGACTTCGCTGAGGGCCTGCAGCAGACGATCAAGTGGTATGAGGACCATGAGGGGTGGTGGCGCCCTGCCAAGGAGGCCACCGAGCGGAAGTACGCGGAGCAGGGTCAGTAGGGGGCATGCATGTCTGAGTTCGAGTTCGAGAAGCAGCTCTCCGTCCAGGAGACCGGCATAGAGGGACTCAAGGTCGTCGAGCTCTCCGTCCATGGGGACTCGCGCGGCTGGTTCAAGGAGAACTGGCAGCGGGCCAAGATGGTGGCGCTGGGCATCCCTGACTTCCATGTG
>OMTG01000039.1 GCA_900313905.1 uncultured Actinomycetes bacterium
GAGACCCCGTCTCGAGGTAGTCATACCTGCCATCGGCAACAAGATGCTTGATGAATTCGCGCGCTTTCGGAAAGAGCTGCACCTCATCGAAGATGATGAGAGATTCACGCGGATAGAGCGTGACACCGTACGCAGCCGAAAGATAGAGGAAGAAGCCATCCAGATCGGTGCGCATATCGAGGAAGGTCTGCTTGAACTCGTCAGATGCAAGGGTAAAGTCGACAAGCACATATGAACGGTACTCATTGCGACCAAATTCCTCAGCAATGGTCGATTTCCCGACTCGCCTCGCCCCCTCTATAAGGAGGGCGCTCGAACCGTTGCTGCACTTCTTCCATGCCAGGAGATCCTGATACTGCTTCCTCTCGAACATGCTGCATCACTTTCCAACCAAGACATGCCAGCGCATCGATGATTCCGTCACAGCGATGAAGCTGCTGGTTTCACGTTTCTAAGGATTATGATACACATCGGATTGCACGTTTTTAAGGTTTAATAGTACTATAAGTTTGCACGTTATTTAGGTTTATTGATACGTGCCGGAACAGTTCGCCCCTGTGGACCTTGGCGGCCACAAGCATCTGAGGCAGCTCTGCGCAATGCAGGAGGCAAAGCCAGCCTCTCTGCTGGCTCCGCCTCCCGATTCGTTTTCCTTCTCCTTATGCTTGGAGGGATCCCGACGAGGAGCTTCCAGTGCCCCCTGTCTCGGCAGCGCTTGGTGTGCCCAGAGCATCCGATGAGCCGGTGCCCCGCCCTCGCTGCATGCCACCCTGGCCTTGCGGTGCTGCCCCCATGCTGCCTCCATTCTCAGAGTAGCTGAGCCCCTCGAGCGTCACGGTGACGGAGGACGACCCATTGCTCACGGTGTAGGTCCCATCTGACACCATGCCAGCCGTGCTCACGACGACGCACTGATAGGAGGTCTGCGCTTCCATGGAGCAGAGCAGCGTGCCCGAGCTGTCGGTGACTTCGATCGTGTCGCCGGCAGACCCTGAGATTGCCACCATCATCGCGCCCTGGCTGCCTGCTGCCTCGATGCTCTGCGCCATGCCAGAGGCACCTGCTGCCATGAGGGTGCCGCCCGTGATGGTGCCCTCCCCTGCATAGTCGAGCGAGCCATTCCCGCCATTCTCAGGTCCGCTGACGAAGATGATGCCGCCCGTGATGGCAAGGTCGCCATTCGAGTCGATTCCATCGCCGCCCGCCTTGATCCTTATGGTTCCGCCGGAGATTGTGACAGAGGCGGTGTCGTCGTTCTCCATCCCGCCTCCCATGCCACCTTGGGGCATGGTGCCTGCATCCAGCGTGCCGTTCGTGCCAGAAGGAGCCTCCGGCCCGGTGCCAGAACCTGCCTGGGGCATGCCGTTCTCCGCACTGCCTGACGCATCCTGGCTGTCCGGCATGCCGGCAGGTGCTGTGCCCTGCATCCCCTCTTCCGTGCTGCCATCCTCGGTGGGCTCGCCTGCTGCATTGATCCCATCATCCGATGAGGTGAGGTCGAGCGTCCCTCCTGTTATCGTGACCGCAGAGCCTTCGAGCGCCTCGTAGCTCTCGGTGATCGTGATGGTGCCGCCATTCACGACCGCCTCGTATTCTGCATGGAGGCCATCGTCTGCGGCTGTGACCGTGATATCTCCCCCATCGATCTCGAGGAAGTCCCCCGCATCGAAGCCATCAGAGCCTGCTTCGGCCACGATCGTGCCCCCAGAGACATAGATCCAGCCATGCCCTGCATCCTCGTCGTCCGAGCAGTGCACCGCATCGGTTCCTGCCACGAGATCGAGCGTGCCACCGCAGATCGCGATGGAGTCTTTTGCCTGGAGCGCATGGCCCGAAGCCTCGACGGAGATGGTGCCACCCGTGATCGTGAGCTCATCCTTCGAGACGATGCCGTGGCCTTCTGCGCAGCTGTCAGAGAGCGAGCCAGTCCCCTGGATCGTGAGGTCGGCCTTCGAGAAGATCGCTCCGTCGATATTGCTCCCGCTATCCGTTTCCTCAAAGGCGTCTGTCGTCGCCACCGAATTCTCTGTGCCCTCTGCGAGGGTCAGGAAGACCTTGTCAGCATTCACGACAGAGATGGCAGCCGTGCTGGAGCAGGTGATGTCCGCTCCGTCGAGCACGATCTGGACCTTCGCGTCATCTCCTGCATCGACCACGATCTGGCCATCGGTGAGCGTGCCAGAGACCACATAGACGCCCTCCTCCGTGATGGTGATGGTCGAGCCTGCTATCGTGACGCCCGAACCCGAAGCCGTGCTTCCCTCATCAGACAGCTCGATCTTCACCGCAGATGCCTCGTCGTAGCTGGCATCGAGGTCGCGGTCGGAGAAGACCGAAGATGTGTCGACCAAGGTGACCGCCTCGCCTGATGCCGCGGCATCCGATACAGTGGTGACGTTCGAGCTTGAGAAGGCTTCAGCCACCGAAGAAGTGGATGCAGAGGAGCATCCGGTGAGGAGCGTCAGGCTTGTCACAAGCCCCAGCCCGGCCATCAGGGCGCAGCGCACGGTCGTCCTGTAGCGCAGGGAGAGCGTCGTGCGGAAATGCCTCTCAAAGTTCATAGCTCGTCACCTCTCTGTGGGAAAGGGAAACCTCGAGATTGCCATTGCGGACCCGGATTGCATCGATCAGCTGCTTCTCGTCCACATCGGGGCTGAGGCTCACCCTATAGGTCAGCTTGCAGAGGCTCCCCATGTTCGTGGTCTTGACCTCTTCGAGCTCGTAGCGCGCAGTCGCCTTCTCCAGAAGCTCCTCGAAGGCACCCATGTAATCCAGATCCTCAGGTACCGTGATGCGTAGCATCATCTCGCGGGAATCGCCCCTGCGCTCCGCTATCTGCTGGAAAGCGAGGAAGGAGCCTCCCAGCACCAAGGTCACGATGCCGGCAAGCGCCACATAGCCCATGCCCGTGGCGAGCCCCACCGCCATTGCAAGGAAGACGTAGGCGATATCCGACCCCGACCCCGGCGCGCTGCGGAAGCGGACTAGGCTGAAAGCCCCTGCCACAGCGACGCCTGCCCCGACATTGCCATTCACGAGGGCGATAACGACACAGACAATGGCGGGCAGAAGCGCCACCGCTATCAGGAAGGATGCGGAATGGCGGTTGCGCAGCCCATAGATGAGGGCAAGGATTCCGCCATAGACGAGCGATGCCAGGGTGCACGCCAGAAGCGGCAGGACCGACAGCTCCGATGAGGTGGTGGCAGAGCTGAAGATGGTATCAAGCATGGCAGATCCTTTCTGCTGCCAAGCCAGATACGGTCTCGCTGGCAGCCTGTTCGGGAAACGGGATGAGCCTGGCTCCCTGCGAAGGAAGCCCTGCGAGGTGGCGCCGCGCCGCCTCGCCGTACTTGGAGAACGAGGTCTTGCGGAGCTGCTCCTCGGACAGGAAGGCAACGAGCCAGAGCGGCATGGCCTTCGGGGTCTTGATCTCGAGCAGGAAGCAGCCAGAGGCGATGAGAGGAGTGCCTTCCGCACTCACGAGATTGAGATGCTCCCAGCGTGCCCGCACCTCATGGTCGAAGGTGAGCCTGAGGTCGCGGTCATCCCGTCCGAAGAATGCCTCCCTCTCGTAGGCAACCTGTGCGACGGGGCCAATCCCTCCGTCATGCAGGGCGCTGTAGGCGAGCTCTTCCTGGATCTGCCCCCGGGGACGCCTCCTCCCTTGGCAGAGCGCCAAGGCATCCTTGAGCTTCATCCGGCAGCGCCTCTTGTAGACCACGCCGTCGTATTTCTTCTTGAGCTCGAGGAACACCTCGTCTTCTGTGCCGGCAGCAGCATAGCTCCTGATGCGGAGCTTCTCCTTGTAGAGGGGATGCTCAGCGGAGCGGCGTGCCAGCAGGAGCGACGGCATATCCAGATAGAGGTTGCGGATTGTCGTCGCCCCGAACTCGTCGGGCACCATCCACTCCCCCATCAGGGCGCAGAGCCTCTCCTTCTGGCGGCAATCGAGCAGATATTTCGCTTCGGTGCGCTTGAATACAAGCTGGATGGGACGATTCAGTGACTCCATGTTCGCTTCCTCCCTCGCGGCTTCTCACACGTGAGCTTGACAAGGAGCTTACAGAGGTCGGCTGAAAACCCTCTGAGGAACGGGATGCTGGCCCGACAAGTGTGAAAAAGGGAGACAAAGATTTTGGATTCCTGAAAGAATGGCGCCCCACTATGACTGAACAGGGGCCACCTGCTTCACTGCAGATGGCCCCTGCGCATTCCTTGCTGTATCTCCTGGCCTAGCCGAGCATCTTCGCTGCAGCGATCAGGACGATGCCCACTGCGATTGTTACGACGCCGATGATGCGCCAGCGGTCGACCTTCACCTTCTGCGCCTCCATGAGGCCA
>OMTG01000032.1 GCA_900313905.1 uncultured Actinomycetes bacterium
CCTACTTGAGATTCGAGTTGGTGCCTGCAAGCGGCTTCTCGCCCGGACGTGCCTTCGGCCCGACCAGCTCATGCGGACGGTAGGGCTCCTCGAGATAGGCCACCTCGTCGGCCGTGAGCTTCACATCCATCGCGCGCACTGCGTCATCCACACGGCTTGGCTTGGAGCAGCCGACGATCGGGGCATCGATGCCCTTTGCCCAGTGCCAGGCAAGGGCGATATCCGCCATCGGCACGCCATGCTTCTCGGCAATCTCGTGGACACGGGCGACGATCGGCATATCGATTGCTTCATCATGGTCGTACTTGTTCCTCATCGTCCCGTCGGTCGTGGAGCGGACGCTCTCGGAGTTCCAGGTCGGACGGGTCAGATGTCCCGAGGCAAGCGGGCTGTACGGCGTGAGGGAGACATTCCATTCCTTGCAGATGGGGATCATCTCGCGCTCATCCTCGCGGTAGAGCAGGTTGTAGTGGAGCTGCATGCTCGAGAACGGCGTGAGCCCCTGCTCCTTTGCGATGACCTGCATATCATGGAACTGGTAGCCATACATGGCAGAGGCACCAAGGGCACGGACCTTGCCTGCACGCGCCAGCTCGTCGAGGGCTGCCATCGTCTCCTCCATCGGCGTGCCGTAATCGAAACGATGGATGATGTAAAGGTCAAGATAGTCGGTCTGGAGACGCTTCAGCGTGCTGTCGATCTCGCGCATGATCGCCTCGCGGGAGAGGTGCCCTTCATTGAAGTAGACCTTGGAGGCAAGCACGACATCCTCGCGCTTGACGCCGAGGTTCTTGAGGGACTGTCCGATGAACTCCTCGCTCGTGCCATGGGCATAGATGTTGGCGGTATCGAAGAAATTCACGCCCAGCTCGAGCGCGCGTGCCAGCACTGCTTGCGTGGACGGCTGGTCTATCACCCACTGGTGGAAGTCCGGGAAGACCTTGCCGAAGCTCATGCCGCCAATGCAGAGCTTCGAGATCTGAATGTCCGTCGTGCCGAGGTTCGTGTATTCCATCTGCTGCCCCTTCTCGTGGGTTTCTGTCCGAGAAGAGTATGGCACGGATATCTGGCGTTGCATTATACCTATTGTAATGACTCTGATATGCATTGAATGCATGGCAAAAGGCTGCACGACAAGAAGGGGGCACCCTTTGCAGGATGCCCTCTCAGGAAGGAAGGACGCATGCTGCGGCAGCGCTGCCTCAAGCCCCGACAGGGGCGCCCAAGAGTTCAGGACAGGGCAGCGTCTGGCTGAGATATTGCTGGAGAGCCAGGGAATCCGCCCCCATGGTGCAGGGCTCGGCACCAGCATCCTCCAGATATCCTGCCATCCATCCAGGAAGGGAGACGGCATGGCAGGGCTCGATGAGGAGCGTGCCCTCAGGCAGGACCTCGGCTCCCGCTGCGCTGGCAAGATTCAGGGCATGGGTGCGGCACCTCATGCTGCGCAGGATGCTGATGCTCAGATCCTGTTCCTGGCTGCACCAGGCCTCAGTCTCCAGCGACGCGAAGAAGGCAGGCCTGAGGCTTCCGACCTGACGGACAAGGGACCTCACGCTGCGTCCCAGGCGGTTATGGACAAAGGCCTCTCCCCGAGCCAGCAGCAGCGCATCCCGCGAGGAGATGCTGCAGCGCAGCATCGAAGGGAAGAGCCCGCCCCACTGGGCATGGACAAGAGCAGCCCCATCCTCGAGATGGGCGGCTGATGTGCCCTCGATCCAGATGCAGTGCTTCGTGCCTGCGCCACCTGCGATGGAGCGCGCCAGGCTGCGGTCCCCGCTATCCAGGTAGACCCGCGCGACCGTGCCTGCCGAGACGGCAGCTTGACCTGCATGCTCACAGAAGAGCTCCTCGAGCTCTGGCATCAGCGCGCGCTCCACCAGATAGCTATGGCGCTTCTCGAATGTCTTTGCCATCTCTCCCGCCTCCTCAAGGCGCTTCCTCTTGTGCTGGAACCAGCATAGGATGCAAACCTGAAAGCCCTCTGAGGCAGCAGGGCTGCGCGACGATCCGTTACAAAGCTTTTGGTTTTCTGAAACATCGGGTATTCCCGTCCTGCAGCAAGCCTCCCGGAGACCGGATTTCGCTGCAGGCAGCCCGGCAAGGCGCCGGTCCTGCACCAGCGGCAGACACCGCATGGCATGCACACACGCAGTTGGTATACTTTCAGATGCCCGTCAAACATCGAAGGCAGGCCCTTGGGGCCCTGTCCGCAACAGCAAGGAGACATGCATGGGCCAGAAGAAGGATCCCCAGGATACCTGCGTCCTCGTCACCGGCGGCGCTGGCTTCATCGGCAGCCATACCGTGGTCGAGCTCCTGAACAGCGGCTACCAGGTCGTGATCGTGGACGACCTCTCCAATGCATCCGAGAAGGTCATCGGCCGCATCGACACAATCGTGGGCGAGGAGGCCGCCAAGAGGCTGACCTTCTACAAGGCCGACGTCAATGACCGCGAAGCGATGGAGGAGATCTTCTCCGACAACGCTATCGACCGCGTCATCCACTTCGCCGGCTTCAAGGCAGTGGGAGAGTCCGTACAGAAGCCGATCGAGTACTACACGAACAACCTCGGCAACACCCTCACCCTCGTCGATGTGATGCGCAACCATGGCTGCAAGGACATCATCTTCTCCAGCTCCGCCACGGTCTATGGCAGGCCGGACAAGCTCCCCCTCACCGAGGAGAGCCCGAAGAAGCCCGCCACGAACCCGTACGGCTGGACGAAGTGGATGATCGAGCAGATCCTCACCGACCTCCACACGGCAGATCCCGAGTGGAACGTCGTGCTGCTCCGCTACTTCAACCCGATCGGCGCCCATCCCTCAGGCCTCATGGGCGAGGACCCGAAGGGCATCCCCAACAACCTGCTCCCCTACGTGGCACAGGTGGCCGTCGGCAAGCGCGAGTATGTCCACGTGTATGGCGACGACTACGACACCCCCGACGGCACGGGCGTGCGCGACTACATCCATGTCTGCGACCTCGGCACAGGACACGTCGCAGCGCTGAAGTGGATGAATGGCCGCACGGGCGTCGAGATCTTCAACCTCGGCACCGGCAAGGGCACCTCGGTCCTCGAGATCGTCAAGGCCTTCTCGAAGGCCTGCGGCAAGGAACTCCCCTACAGGATCGAGCCGAGGCGTGCAGGCGACGTGGATGCCAACTATGCCGACTGCTCCAAGGCCAAGCGCGAGATGGGCTGGGAGGCCAAGTACACGATCGACGACATGTGCCGCGACTCCTGGAACTGGCAGTCCAAGAACCCGAACGGCTACGAAGGGTAGACAGATTCATGGCCCACGACAGCGGCCGCCTCTTTGCGGCGTACCTCACGAAGAAACGTCCGGTGATAGAGGCCTATCTGGCCGAGCATGCTCCCCGGCCTGAAGCTGGGGAGCCCTCCCGTGCCGATATGGACCGCTATGCCTATGCCCCGCTCGCCCATTTCACCGAGCAGGGCGGCAAACGCACACGGCCGGCACTCGTCCTTCTGGGCTGCGAAGCGGTCGGAGGGGACGCGAAGCGCGCCCTCTCCTCCGCTGCCGCAATCGAATACTTCCAGTCTGCCGCCCTCATCCACGACGATATCGCCGATGAGGGGAAGCTGCGCCGCGGCGAGCCCTGCACCTATATCACGGAGGGCACCGGCGTCGCAATCAATATCGGCGACCTCGGGATCGTCCACACCTTCCGCCTCATCCTGGACGACGAGATGCTGGACGGCGCAACGAAGCTCTCGGTCCTCCACCTCATCGCGCAGATGGAGCAGCGCACGGTCGAAGGCCAGGCGATGGATCTCGGCTGGACCCGGGATGGGCGCTGGGACATCACGGCAGATGACTATATGAGCATGGCACGGCACAAGACGGCCTACTATTCGGCGGCAACGCCTCTCTCTGTGGGAGCGCTCTGCGGTGGCGGCACGAAGGAGCAGATAGACGCCCTCCATGCCTTCGGGATGGATGCCGGCCTTGCCTTCCAGCTCCAGGACGACCTTCTGAACCTCGTCGGCGATGCAGGGAAGCAGGGCAAGGACTTCCGTACCGATATCACGGAAGGAAAGCGCACGCTTGCAGTCGCCTATGCGCTGGGGCATCTTCCCGACAAGAAGCGCTCCGAGCTCATCTCCATCCTGTCTGCACGCACCGAAGATGAGGCAGAGCTCGCCCGTGCCGTCGCTCTCATGGACGAGGCAGGTGCCATCGAGTACGTGAGAAGCACGGCACGCGGGCTCGCTGCCTCCGCCAAGCAGCAGATCGCATCCCTTGCATGGGCACCGGATGCGCAGGAGCTCCTTTCTGCAATGGCGGACTTTTTTGTGGAACGGGTCGGCTAGCCCTCTTGCGCCAGAAGCTTCCCTGCAAATCAGGTAGTATGCAAATCTGCAGGGATTGTTGGATTGCGAGAGGGCTGCCTTCGCATGCAGCTGCATGTGTCGATATGGGGGCTGAACGATGAAAGAAGAACGGATGAATCCGATCCTCGAAGGCATGAGCGGCGACGCTGTCGAGGATATCCAGGACAGGCTTGCCCATCTGGGCTATGAGATCGACGGCGATGAACGGAAGGAGAAGCGCTTCGGCTCCTCCACTGCCAATGCGGTCGCCAAGTTCCGCCTTCAGCACGATCTGCCGCTCGGCCAAGCGGTAGATACGCAGACCTGGTCGGCGCTCGTCGACGAGTGCTACGAGATGGGTGACCGCACGCTCTATCTGCGCCTTCCGAATTTCCATGGCAACGATGTCCGCCAGCTCCAGAATGCCCTGAACATCCTGGGCTTCTCCTGTGGCGAAGCCGATGGCTTCTACGGCGCCCATACCGAGGCAGCCGTCAAGTCCTTCCAGGAGTCAGTGGGCCAGCTCGCTGACGGCATGGCATTCCCGGAGACCTTCGATGCGATCGAGCGCCTCCACCATGTCTGGGCAGGCAAGCCTGCCGCAGGCCCCCACCCCATGGGCGTGATGGGCTATGCCCGTGCCGCCAATGTCCTCGAGGGCACCCACCTTGCAATCACCGGCGAGGACCCGATCAGCCGCAATGTCGCCGGCCGCATGTTCAACCTGGCAAGCGCCACGGCCAACAACTCCGGCCTCGAGCTTGTCGACGATCCTGGCCGTGCCACCCCGGACTGCGTGGCCGTGTTCACGATCGCTGCATCGCCTCTTCCCGAGAACTCGACGAAGGTCGCGAACCTGATGCTCGACGATGCGGATACCCTGGCTCTGCGCATCAGGAGCGCCCTCGAGCTCTCCGATGCCAAGCAGCCGATCCTGCGCATCGAGCTTCCGGTCGGCCCGGACTACAATGGCACCTTCACGACAAGCGATGCCCAGACGCTCGCGGTGCTTCTGCTCGACGCTATCTGCGCAGCCTTCGCCAAGTAGCCACGCTGCCACTGGCACCATCGCAGAAGACCTGATAAACTAGATGCCCGCAGCGATTTGCTGCTACATCTTGGAGCATCGTCCAATGGTTAGGACCCGGGTTTTTGGTGCCTGTAATGGGGGTTCGAATCCCTCTGCTCCAGCCACTTGCACGCAAAGGGTCCCTTCGCAGAAGGGGCCCTTATTGTATTCCGGAACAATTCCAGCCTGAACAGCACAGGCGCCTCCTTCACCTCCGAAGGGGGCGCCTCACGCGTTGCAGCTGCCTTGCTGTCTCAGGCAGGCCCAGCGTGCGCTATCCCAAGCGGGCCAGCGCCTCGGATGCCTCGTCGTACACGGCCTGGGCATCCTGGGAGCCTGCCGCATCCACGAGATCGAGGTTCTCCTGCGCAGCCTCAAGCGCCTTCTGGTAATAGCTGCGTGCCGTTTCGAGGTTCTTCTCGACGCCGAGCCCCTGCTCGTAGAAGCGGCCCAGCGAGAGATAGGTCTGCGGGATGCCGAGCATCGTGGCGTGGGTGTTCGGATCCGACACGGCCTTCTCGTAGTACTGGGCGGCCTTCTTGTAATCCTGATCTATGCCGTCACGGCCCTCCTCGCAGTAGACCGCGAGCTTGTAGCAGGACGTGCCATCGAAGGTCCTGCCGTTGCCATCGGCTGCGACCTGGTAGCACTCGGCTGCCTTCGCGTAGTCAGGCTCCACCTGGGTCCCATCATCGAGCGTATAGCCTGAATCATAGAGGTCTCCTGCATAGCGGGGACCCTTGAAGTCCGTCTCGACGAGGCCATCCGCCTGGCAGGAATCGAGGAAGTACTCCATGGCCTTCTCATCGGAGTGCTCGATGCCCGGGTAGGTGCCCTCATCTGCTTTGTAGACCAAGCCGAGCGCCGTATAGCCATTGCCCTTGCCAATCGATGCCATGTACGTGTAGAGCTTCATGGCCTCAGGCACATCCTGCGTGACCCCACGTCCCGCCAAGAGCAGGTCTGCCATGCTGCCGAGGCCACGGTTCTCCGTATCATTGAAGAAGAACACGTCGTCGTAGGCGCTTGCCCAGGCCGTTTCGTAGTCGCCGCCCTGGCCAGCAGTCACGCCTGCACGGTAGAGCTCGAAGACCTTGCCCTGCATGCTCTCGCTCTCGGCGAGCACCTCATCGCGGAAGGAGGCCAGGCTGTCGAGCGCATCCTGCGCCTCCGAGCTCCCTGCATCGGCGGCCGCCTGGTAATAGGCCTTTGCCATGGCATACCACTGGACGACGCCGTCGCCCGTCTCGTATTGCTTGCCCTTTGCCAGGAGCTCATCGGCAGAGAGGCCATCCGTGTCGACCGTAGGCGCGAGATCTGCCTCGATCTCGTCGAGCGTCACATCCGTCTGCATCGCATCGTCCGACTCCTGCTGCGTCGCCTCCTGCGTCGTTGCGTCCTGCGTGGCCGTGGTCGTCGAGCAGGCTGGAAGCGCCAGCCCTGCCACAAGCGCCATTGCCGCGCATCCTGCCACCACGATGCCCTTCGTCCTCTCGAAACGCTTCATCTCAATCTCCCTTTCCGCTCCCCCGGAGCTGCTTCCTGCTGTCCTGATTGCCGATGCCGTGGAGACGCTGGCGCATGCCTTCCCCTGCAGATGTCCGCTGCAGCATCTCTCGGCACAAAAAGGGCGCAGCCGGTTGCCCAGCCACGCCCGCATCCTGTCCTGAGACAGGCCGTGTCCTATGTGAGAGCGAGTGCTACTCGACCTTGAGGGTGAAGCCCTTGTTGCCTGCATCCTTTGCAGTGCCGATTGCAAGCGCTGCGATGAGTGCGCATACGAATGCGGCGACGCCGGAGATCAGAAGGCCGATGAAGCCAGCATCGATGCCGGCAGGGTTGATGAAGGAGGGGAAGCCAAGCGGGCCGGAAGCACCGAAGGAGTAGAGCTTGGCGCCTGCTGCACCGGCGATAGCGCCGCCGATGCCTGCGGAGATGAAGGTTGCCCACATGAGCTTCTTGCGCGGGATCAGGATTGCGTAGAGAGCCGGCTCATTGACACCGAAGATCGAGGAGACCAGTGCCGGGACGTTGACCTCGGCGTTCTCGTTGGCATCCTTCGTGCGGACCATGACGCCGATGACAGCGCCGATGATGGCGCAGCCGCCTGCATAGACGAGCGGGTTGATCAGGTCGTAGCCATAGGTGGCAACGTCGAGGAACCAGAGCGGGATGATGCCCCAGTGCAGGCCGAACATAACGAGGAGCGACCAGAAGGTGCCGATAACGAAGCCGGCGATGGCAGGCTGGAAGTTGATGAGGGCCATGATGAAGGCAGCGACGAGGTTGGAGAGTACCGTAGTGACCGGGCCGATCACGACGAGGCCGACGATGCCGCAGATGAAGAGGGTGAGGATGTTGGAGAGGAAGGTGGTCACGAGGGACGGCAGCCTGTCGTAGAGCGCCTTGTGCACCTTGGAGGCAAACCAGACGACGAAGATGGCCGGGATGATCGTGGAGGAGTAGCTCTGCATGACCAGAGGAATGCCGAAGATGTCGCCGTAGACGTTGGCCTCGAAGATGGTGCCAGCGCCGATCGTGTAGATCGGGTCGTTGGACATGAGGGCGACGAGCGTCGGGTAGACGAGGATGCCACCGAGGGCCATGCCCATGACCGGCTTCAGGCCGAAGCGCTTCGCGGAGGTGAAGCCGATGATCAGCGGGAAGAAGTAGAAGACGGAATCGCCGATGGCGGACAGGACCACATAGGTCGAGCTTGTCGATTCAAGCCAGCCAGCGACCGAGCAGAGGGCCAGCATCGACTTGATGAAGCCGCCTGCCATAAGGACGCCGAGGATCGGCTGGAGGATTTCGGAGATGACGCCCAGAAGACGCGTGAACGGGTCCTGCTTCTTTTCGTTCTCGCGGGCAAGATCCTTTGCTGCATCCGGGTTCATGTCGACCGCGGGCTCAGCAGAGAAGCCGCCGACCTGGAGGAGGTCCGTATAGATGGCCTCGACCGCAGAGCCGACGACGACCTGGTACTGGCCGCCTGCCTGGATGACGTCGATGACGCCCTTCGTCGCCTTGAGGCCTTCAGTGTCGGCCTTGGACTCGTCCTTCAGATGGAAGCGCAGGCGCGTGATGCAATGGCTGACATCCTTCACGTTGTCCTTGCCGCCCACCTTCTCTATGATCGTTTCACAGAGTTCTTGATACTTCATCGCGGTATCCTCTCTGAGGTTTCCCCCTCATTGATGACTTCGACGGTGCGCTTCCCTAGTCGACATCAGGAAGTCCGAGTGAGCCCTGTTTGATGCCTTGCCAGATCTTTGAGTTCCTTTCTCATCTGGCAAGGCCAGTGTACGGTGCGAATTATTCCGCGGCAATTCCGCTTGAATGTTTACTTATTCCTTAATTGACTAATGCAAGGCAGGAAAGCCGCCCTGCCGGCGAGCCTGCCGCTCGCCGGCCTCAAGCTACCGTTCGCGCAGCTCAGCGGGCAGAAGAAGCATCAAAAGCTCCCAGGAGCCTCGATGCCTGGCAGAACTTGTCCACGATCTTCTCCGGCTCCCCCTTGGGAATCTGGGTATGCGCGGTCTCGAAGGAGAGGCCGTATTCCCACTCCGGGAAGAAGTACTCGTGATAGCCGTTCGTATAGCCGAAGACGAGGCCCTGGACCGGGCACTCCTTGCGCATGCGGATGCCGAAGTCTCCGCCAAGCTCGCTCGGGAAGACGAAGAGATGCAGTCCGCCCAGGCTTATGACCTCGAGCTTCAGATCGAGATGGAAGTCGTCGTGCGCCACTGTGTGGTAGGCCGTCTGGATCTCGATGCGGTCGAGCGCCACCTCGCGCTCGGGCTTTATCTCGGCGATCGCCGCAGCAAGCCCATCGGAGACACGCTCCACCTCGTCGATGCCCCTTCCCTGCCGGAAGTTGCGGTCCGAGCAGTCGCCTGCCGCACCGACGATCATGGCCGGGAAGTAGCCAAGTGACTTCTCGAGCTTCTTGCTCGTGAGGCCTGCCAGCTCGCTCGTGAGCTCGGTGCAGTCCGGACCCACGACGGCAGAATGCACGGCCCAGTTCACGATGCCAGCAAAGGGCTTGCCAGACTCATCGGAGAATTCGAGCACAATCACCTCGTTGTCGGCGAGCTTCCCGGGCACATTGCGGTTCCCATAGAAGCCTTCCACGATCTTGCTGCCGACCTTCGCAGTCGCCTCCCATGCATTGGCACGGCACTCCTCGAAGCAGCTGCAGATGGTCTCGAGCAGCCAGTCATAGTAGTGCTGGTCGAACTTGTGCGTCCACCAGGTGCGGTGGTAGGCAGCGATCGATGTATGGTCATGCGTCGCCGAGAGCAGCACCGCATCGCGGTCGATCCCGTAGCGCGTCGCCAGAAGCGTCTTCACGTCTTCTGCCATGGACTCCTCGAACTCGAGGACATCGGCGGAGAGCACGAAGACCTCACGCTCCCCCTCCTGGAAGAGCAGGGCATTCGCAAAGACATCGTCGTGGATCGCAGTCGCCGGCTTCAGCCTGTTGGGCAGGTCCCTATAGCCGATCAGATACACATCCCCCGAAGGCGTGATGTCACGCCGGGCGCATCCTATCTTCATGCGCATTCCCCTTCCTCGATCTTCTTCGTCTCCCGGAGCACCGCATCTGCCAGGAGTGCATCAGCCCCTGGAGCGAAGCCTGAGTTCATCGCCTCATACGTGATATGGTCATAGCTCTCGGCATCCGGCAGGTACTTCTGCGCGCCGTTCACCATCGTCGCGACCACGAAGGGGCCGCTTTCGTGGGTCCTCAGCGCATGGCCAAAGGAGCTCGCCACCTCAGGCTCCACGCCGGCAAGCACGATGCCGCCGATGCGCACAAGGCTCACGGTCGTCGAGATTGGATCGGACGCATGCCATTCGATGGCGGCATGCGGTGCCAGGGTCGAGAACTCCTCACGCTCCTTGCCCGGAAGGGACACCTCGGAAGATGCCGCAACAAGGCCTGCTCCTCCTGCCTTCCCCATGCCGTCCAGAGTCTCTTCCACATCGCCCGCGAGCTCGCTTCCAAGCTGGTGCAGCATGCGGTATCCCTCCTCGTGGACATCCGTGCACACAATCGTGCCATCGGCTGCGACTGTCTGGGTGATGGCTGCCTCCCGCGGCATCTGATCGCCTGCGCAGCCCTCGAGGAAGAGCGCGACCGTGCCCGGATGGCTGCGCTCCAGGGAGGCCGCTGCAAAGCCTGCAAGGTCGCCTGAGACCAGCCGCTGGCCCTTCGAGTCCCGGGAGCCCGAGAGCACCGAGGACTGGACATCGGCCGAGAACACGATTGCGATGGTCCTGCCCTCCTCTGAGGAGATCCTCACGACCGGCAGTACATGGTCGGAGAACCCTTCCGGATTGCGCCCGAGCCACCAGCCTGCAGGGGTCGGCACGTCGCGGTTCACATTCACCTGCGTCGTGCCCTGCCCTACCTCCACGTCTGCCGGCGCAAGATGCGCCACGGCG
The DNA here is from genome assembly GCA_900313905.1 of uncultured Actinomycetes bacterium. Lineage (GTDB taxonomy): Bacteria > Actinomycetota > Coriobacteriia > Coriobacteriales > Atopobiaceae > Olsenella_L. Next base: position 10,861 of record OMTG01000032.1, read on the forward strand.
CTTGTGCATGCCTCACGGACGGCCTTCGCATAGACACCCTGGAGCGCCACGTTGCGTTCACGCTCCTCCTCGGATCCGAGATGTCCCGGAGTCCTTGTGTGCGGTGCCGAGAAGCAGTGGGTCGCTGTGACCCAGAGCTGTGCGCCTGCTGCCCCCGTGGCTGCGCCTGCAGCCTCCCTGAGGGCAGCAAGCAGGTCCTCCCTGATCGAGGTCAGCTCCATCGACACCAGGCAGATGCGGATGCCCTCTTCCAGGACCAGCGCCCGTACCACCAGTGGATGCTGGACGGCATCGAACCCATCGAACGGCAGGACGCCTGCAAGATCCACTTCGGCCTTGCCTGCTCCAGCTTTCATGCGCGCTCCCTTCCTGTCATCTCCCCCACCTACGCCAGATGGTAGAGGCGTTCGGCATTGCCTGCCAGCATGAGGGCCTTGTCCTCGCCGGACACGTCGAGGCTCCGCACGAAATCGGGGCCATCGAACAGCCATTCCCTGCGGACCGGATAGGAGGTGCCCCAGATGATATGGTCGGCACCAAGCACCTTCACGGCGCACTCGAGCGCTGCCGTGCCCCACGGCTGGGCATGGGACATCTCGAAGTAGAGATGCTCGCGCATGCGGTCGGCCAGCTCGCCGTTGTCCGTCTTGAAGCGCTGCACGGCATCCTTGCGCTTGCTGGGCTTCGGCAGGAGCATCTCGGCGATTGCGAAGATGCCGCCGCCGAGCATCGAATGGACCAGCTTCAGATGCGGATAGCGCACGAAGAAGTCGCTGAAGAGCTCGCGTCCGACCGCGGTCGTCTGGTCGACGCAGCGCCCATAGGAGCGGCGCAGGTTGTTGTAGTCCAGAAGCGAATCCGCATCGACGGGGATGGGCACATGGTGGACATAGACCGTGGTGCCCTTCTCGTCGAGCTTCTCGAAGAGCGGCGCGAAGAGCGGATCGTCCAGGTATTTGGTCCCGTAGTGGGCACAGAGCTGCACACCGGCAAAGCCCAGCTCGTCGAGGCAGCGGTCGATCTCTGCACTGACACGCGGGCCACCGGTCGGTGGCACGACGGCAAGCGGGATCATGCGGCCCTCTGACGCCTTCGCAAAGGCGGCCATCCCGTCATTGAAGCGCTTGCACATCTCGAGCGACATCCACTCGTTGCAGCCCGGGACCTTGAGGACGGCCTTGTCGACACCAGCCTCATCCATATCGGCGAGCATCGTGTCGAGGCGGTAGTCGCCCTGGGCGTAGTTCAGGCTCGGGAAGCCCTCGGGCTTCTCGACGATGATCTGGGTAGGTCCCTCATCCTTCTTCAGATAGACGTTCGTCCCATAGACGCGGGGCGCCTCGGCGACGAAGCGGTCCAGCGCCTCCTCATCTTCGAAGAGCTCTTCAGGGAACCAGTACATATTTGCATCGATAACCATAGCTGCCTCCTTGGTAGGTTGCTAGACCCAGTCTATCGGAGGCTTCTATTCCAATACAATTCTACTTAAACGTATATTTATTCCGTATTGGATATAAAATCCACTACTTCGCGCTCTCGCGGTAGACGGCCGCCGCAGCAAGGAAGCGCTCTGCCTGGGGCGTGAGCTCCCCGCTCCTCAGGCGGTAGATCTTGATCTCGGTCGTCACGGTCGGCTCGATATCGACAAGCACCACGTCGTGGGTCGCCAGGTACTCCGCCGGCTTCCTCATGAGGAGCGACACGCCCATGCCGCGTCCCACGAGATCGATAATGTTCTCGGCGCGCTTGCCCTGGTAGCGGACGCGGGGCACGAACCCTTCGACCGCGCAGGCGTCGAGAATCAGTGCCTGCATGACGGAACCCTTGGGCAAAAGGAGGAAGTCCTCGTCGGCCAGCTCGCCGAGCTTGAGCTTCGTGTGCCCTGCCAGGGGATGGTCGACTGGCAGCACGGCCACGAGCTGATCCTCAGCGAAGGGCACTGTGGCGAACTCCTCGTCTCCTGAATCCTTTGCGGCATCCCCATCCCACTCGCGGATGAAGGCAAGCTCGAGCTTGCCCTGCCGCAGCATCTCGCGGAGCTCGTCGGCATCCCCCTCATAGAGCTGGATGCGCTCGGTCGGGTTGTCGTGCTCATAACGTGCCATGATCCCCGTGATCCCATAGGGCACCATCACCGGGATGGAGCCGATATCGAGGACATGGAGCTCGTTGTCTTCGACGTCAGAGAGCGCCGCCATCATCTCATAGTTGATGCGGACGATCTTCTGGGCATAGGGCAAAAACACCCTCCCCGCCGGGCTCAGGTCCACATAGCGGGTCGAGCGCGTGAAGAGGGTGACGCCCAGCTCCTTCTCCATCGACTTGATGTGCTTTGAGAGCGATGACTGGGAGATGAAGAGCTGCTCGCTCGCCTTGAGGTAGTTCCGGGTGCGGGCAAGCACCACGAACTCCTTGCACCGTTCTATATCCATGCTAGTACGCTGCCTCGATCTTCTGGATCCGCTTGTTCAGGAACGCGTTGACCGGCACGAGGATATCATGCTTCGCGGCACGGCGCATGACCTCGCCGGAGAACTCGTCGACCTCGGTCGGGTTGTGGTTGATGCGGTCCTGCCCCATCGAGGGCGTCGAGGAGGGATCCAAGGTCTCCTCGAGCGCTGCATAGGCCGTGAGCTCCTTCTCCGTGAGCGGCACCCCCTCTGCCTGGGCGACGGAGATGACCTCACGCATCGCGGAGATGAAGGTGCGCCAGAGCTCCGAGGTCTTGTCTGCATAGACATCCCCGTAGGTCGCCCCGAAGGCGCAGCAGGTCTGGTTGATCCCGACATTGAGCATGAACTTGCCCCACATCCGGTAGCGGATATCGTCCTCCACCACATAGCGGATCTGCACTGCATCGAGGATGGCGGCAACCTGGTCGAGGGCCTCTTGGGGCGTCTTCTCGAAGCGGCCGATATGGAGCTCGCCCGAAAGCGAATAGGTGAGGTCGCACCCATAGTGGGCGGCATCCATGCCCTGGGCGACACAGGGGACGACCCGGTCCCATCCGAAGCGCGCCGCAACCTTCTCTTCGCTCGTGATGCCATTGAGGACGCTCACGATGCGGGTCCTCTCACCCAGAAGCTCCGGCACAAGATCGAGCGCTCCGGCAAGGCCACGCGCCTTCGTGGCAAGGATCACGAGATCTGCCGTGCCTGCCTCCGCAGGCGTTGCATCCCGGAAGGAGCGCTCCTCCCCATTCACGGTGTAGGTCCTGCCCGCATAGCGCTCGCGGCGTTCCGCATCCATCACATAGACGACCGCATCCGGCCCCAAGGCCTTCTGTGCCATGTCCCCATAGAGCAGCCCCAAGGCGCCCTTCCCGATGATTGCGATGCGCGGCGTTCCCATAAGAAGTTCCTTTCAGAGGTTTCCTGATGCAGATATCCTACCGGTCATCGACCTCGAGATGCAGCACATCATGACGGGCGTAGTGGCCGATCGGATCGAACTCCCACTTGGCCTGATACACCTCGGTCATATCAAGGGTGGCATAGATGATGCCGGGCTCTCCCCAGAGCGGCTCTGTGGCATAGTGGCCATAGGGATCGACGATGCAGGACCCTCCCGCATAGACGACCTCAGGCAGCGCCGCCACCTCCTCGGGGCAGTCAAGGTCATCGGGGTAGTCTTCCCGCCTCACGTACGGCGTGCAGTTCACCACATAGCAGCGGCCTTCGAGCGCGATATGCTGGATCGTCGCCTGCCATTCCGGATTGGAGTTCGTGTTGGGGGCTATATAGAGCGTGATGCCCTTCTGGTAGAGCGCCACGCGTGCAAGCGGCATGTAGCTCTCCCAGCAGATGAGGGTCCCCAGAGGCCCCCACGGCGTCTCAGAGACCGGGAAATAGTGGTCCTGGGCATCGCCCCAGACGCAGCGCTCGGCGCCTGTCGGCTTGAGCTTCCGGTGCACCGCATCGATCTTCCCATCAGGCGAGAAGATGATGTTGGTGTTGTAGAGCGTGCCTGACACTGCATCGCGCTCGGAGATCCCGAGGCTCACCCATGCCTGCGCCCTTCTCACGGCCTCCCCGATCCTGTCGGTCTCAGGGCCCGGGACCAGAAGCGACCCTTCGCAGTATCGCTTCCAGTCGCGCCTCCCTGCCTTGCGGCGCTCCCCGACGACGAACCCGAAGCTCATGCCATGGGGATAGCCGAGAATCAGGAGCTCAGGGAAGACGATAAGGTCAGAGGGGTGCTCCTCTGCGATGCGGTCCAAGGTGGCCACCACATCGGCCACGCCTGCCGCACGGTCAAAGAGCTTCGGCTCTGCCTGCACGACCGCAATGCGGCACCGCTCCTCGATATCTTTCATCTGCGACCTCCCTTGGCATGCTCCGCTTACGAGCATTCTAAAGGTTCGACAAGGAGGCTGCCCCCGGCAAAGCGGCAGAGACTCCCTGCGCACAAGGCAACGATTCCCACATCGAAGCAGCATGCAGGAATCCGTGGCATGCCTCAAGCCGGCACCATGCAGCTGCCTGTCGAGTTCAACTCGACAGGCGACTTATGCAAGCGCCGTGTTCAGACTATAAAAAGGTTGTGTCATGTGCATGAGAGCCACATTCGTAGCATTCTGTCCAGCCTTAGCTGCGCTATGATTATTTCTAACTGCGGATTGTTTGTTCTGGACAGCGAATCCCGAAGAGCAGCCATCCGCACTATGTTTGACGGATTTGAAGCATAGCAACTTCGTTGGAGGCCGCTCTATGCCATTTACCGCGATCGTCCTCGCTGCGGGCGAGGGTACGCGAATGAAGTCTCGTCACCCCAAGGTCATGCATAAGGTTCTGGACAAGCCACTTGTATGGTGGGCTGTCCGTGCTGCCCGCAAGGCTGGCGCTTCCCGCATCATTGTCGTAATCGGAAACGGCGCGCAGGAGGTCCGTGACTTCTTCGCATCCAAGCCCGTCCCGGAAGGCGAGGCTCCAATCGAGTTCGTCGAGCAGACCGAGCGCCTCGGTACCGGCCATGCCGTGCGTGTCGTGCGCGATGCGATCGGTGGCTTCGAAGGCCCCGTCTGCGTGCTTTCCGGCGACTCCCCGCTCCTCAAGCCTGAGACCATCAAGGCCCTCGTCGACGAGACGAAGGCAAAGCACAACGCCTGCACCGTGCTCACCATGACGCCATCGGACTGCACCGGCTATGGACGCGTCCAGCTGGATGAGGCAGGCCAGGTCCAGGCCATCATCGAGCACAAGGACTGCACGCCCGAGCAGCGCGAGACCCTCACCGAGTGCAACTCCGGCGTCTACTGCTTCTGCGGACGCCGCCTCTCCGAGAACATCGATAAGGTCGGCAACGACAACGCCCAGGGCGAGTATTACCTGCCTGACATGATCGGCATCTATGTCGGGATGGGCGAGCCTGTGAGCTCCGTCCACTGCGACGACTACACCGAGCTCGTCGGCGTGAACAACCGCATCCAGCTTGCCGAGGCCACCAAGATCATGCAGCGCCGCATCAACGAGGAGCTCATGCTCTCCGGCGTCTCGATGCTCGATCCCGACCAGGTCTGGGTCGGCGCCGATGTGACCGTCGGCCAGGACACGGTCCTCATGCCGCAGACCATCCTCTTCGGCCACACGACCGTCGGATGCGACTGCACGATCGGCCCGAACAGCCGCCTCACGGATGCCCAGGTCGGCAATGGCTGCACAGTCGACGAGTCCATCATCGTGGATTCCGCCATCGACGACGATGTCAACTGCGGACCGCGCGCCTATCTGCGCGGACACACGCATCTGCTCAAGGGCGCCAAGGCTGGCACCCATGTGGAGCTCAAGAATTCAACCGTGGGCGAAGGCTCCAAGGTGCCGCACCTCTCCTACATCGGCGACTGCACGATGGGGAAGGGCGTGAACATCGGCGGCGGCTCCATCACCTGCAACTACGATGGCAAGCACAAGAGCCATACCGAGATCGGCGACCATGTCTTCATCGGCTCTGACACGATGATGGTGGCACCGGTGACCATCGGGGAGAACGCGCTCGTCGGCGCGAGCTCCTGCATCACGCACGACGTACCCGCTGGGGCGCTTTCCCTGGAGCGCAGCCAGCAGACCATCAAGGAAGATTGGGCAAACCGCTACTGGGAGCGTCTAAAGAAAGAGGACTAATGTACGAGAACCTGTGCGAACCCATCCAGGTAGAGAAGAACATCCGACTCTACTCGGGCACAAGCAACCCTGGCCTTGCTTCGAAGATCAGCGAGATCCTGCACCTGCCGCTTTCCGGCCTGAAGATCGAGAAGTTCGCTAACGGCGAGATCTACGCCCGCTTCGAGGAGACCGTCCGTGGCTCGGAGGTCTTCTTCATCCAGTCCCTGGCTGGCCAGAACGTGAATGACCTCATAATGGAGACCCTGATCGTGGCCGATGCCGCTTCCCGTGCATCTGCAGCCTCCTTCACGGCCGTCATCCCCCACTACGGCTATGCCCGCCAGGACCGCAAGGCAGCATCCCGCGAGCCGATCACGGCACGCCTCGTCGCGAACCTTCTCGAGGCCGCAGGCGTCGACCGTGTCATCACCCTCGACCTGCACTCCAACCAGATCCAGGGTTTCTTCGATATCCCGGTCACGCACCTGACTGCCCTCTACCAGTTCGGCGACTACTTCAAGACCAAGGACTTCGACTGGGAGAACACCGTCGTCGTCTCCCCGGACATGGGCCGCGCCAAGGTCGCCAAGAAGCTCTCCGACTACCTCGGCTGCGAGGTCGCCATCGCCCACAAGAGCAGGCCGAAGCACAATGCCGCTGAGGTCATGGGCGTCATCGGCAACATCGTCGGCAAGACCTGCATCATCAACGACGATATGATCGACACGGGCGGCACCCTCGTCGGCTCGATCAACAAGCTGAAGGAGATGGGCGCTGGCGACATCTACATCTCCGCCACCCACGGCATCTTCTCCGGCGCTGCCATCGAGCGTCTCCAGAATGCCCCGATCGTCGAGTGCGTCGTGACCGATGCCATCCCCTGCGAAGCCGCGAACAAGCCTGGCTCCAAGATCAAGTCGATCTCTGTCGCCAAGGAGCTCGCAGACGCTATCTATGCGGTCTACGCGAACCACTCCGTCTCCGAGATTGCCGGCGGCAACTCCGAGATGTAAGGGTCTCCCACAGATTCCAGGTGCGAGGGGAGGATGCAGCGCGCATCCTCCCCTCTTCTCATATATAGAGTGAGCAGCCCTCTTTTGCCTGCGTGCATGGCATGGCCTAAAGCAAAGAGCCCCCAGACCAGAGGTCCGAGGGCTCTCGGGGAGAACATCGCTCCATGTGGCACAAGGGAGGAAGCCATATGGAGCAGGAAACATGGGGGCGAAGCTAATCGAGATGCCAGATCTCGTCGTTGTACTGCTTGATGGTGCGGTCTGAGGAGAACTTTCCTGCCATCGCCGTATTGACCAGGGACTTCTTCAGCCAGGAGCTGCGGTCCTCGTAGTCTACGTACATGCGCTCCTTCACCTGGATGTATTCCTCCAGGTCGAGTAGCGCCATGAACCAATCCTTGTTCGCCATATCGTCGTGGAGACGCTTCAGGCGCTCCGGGTTCCCTGTTGCCATGAACTTCGGGTTCGTGATGAAGTCGACGAGGAGCTTCGTGCCTGGACGCAGGTACAGGCCATGAGGACGGTAGGCATTCTCGGCGTAGAGGCGCACGACCTCCTCGGAGGAGGCGCCGAAGGTATAGATGTTCTCAGGGCCAACGAGGTCGGCGATCTCGACGTTCGCGCCGTCCATCGTGCAGAGGGTCACGGCACCATTGAGCATGAGCTTCATGTTCGACGTGCCCGAAGCCTCCTTGGAGGCAAGGGAGATCTGCTCGGAGATGTCAGCTGCCGGGATGAGCTTCTCGGCTGCAGTGACGTTGTAGTTCTCGACCATGATGACCTGGAGATACGGCGAGACATCAGGATCTGCTGCGATCCACTGCGAGAGCGTCAGGATCAGATGGATGATGTCCTGGGCGATCACATAGGCAGGGGCAGCCTTGCCGCCGAAGATCACCGTGATCGGGCGCGCCGGGATATTGCCATTCTTGATGTCAAGATACTTCCAGATCAGGTAGAGGGCGAGCATCTGCTGGCGCTTGTACTCGTGGATGCGCTTGATCTGGACATCGACGATCGCGTTGCGCGGGATATCGATGCCACGGTTCTGCTTGATGAAGGCGCGCATGCTGCGCTTCGCGATCTCCTTCGCATCGCCGATCTTCTCCAGCATCTCCGGATCGTCCTTGTACTCCATGAGACCGGAGAGGTCGCCCGTCGTATGCCACTCGGTGCCGAGCGTCTCATCGAGGAGGCTCGTGAGCGCCGGGTTGCATCCCATGATCCAGCGGCGGAACGTGATGCCATTCGTCTTGTTCGAGAACTTTTCGGGGTAGAGCTTGTAGAAGGGCTTGAGCTCGGACTCCTCCAGGATCTTCGTATGGAGTGCCGCCACGCCGTTGATTGAGAACCCATAGTGGATATCGATATGGGCCATGTGCACGATATCGTTCTGGATGATCGCGACAGCGGGGTCTGCGTCCTTTTCCTTCTCGGCGTAGTCGAGCTTCTCGATAATATCGGCAATGCGCGGCGAGACGGTGCGCAGGAAGGAGAGCGGCCACTTCTCGAGGGCTTCGGCGAGGATCGTATGGTTCGTGTAGGCAACCATCTTGCGGACGATCGAGACTGCCTCATCGAAGTCGATGCCATGCTCGTCGACGAGGAGCCTGATGAGCTCCGGAATCACCATGGTCGGATGGGTGTCGTTGATCTGCACGACCGCATACTCGTCGAGGTCGTGGAGGTCGCTCCCCCGCTCCAGCGCCTCTTCGATGATGAGCTGGGCGGCGTTCGACACCATGAAGTACTCCTGGTAGACACGCAGAATCCTGCCCTGGTCATCGGAGTCGTCCGGATAGAGGAAGAGCGTGAGGTTCTTCTTGAGGGCCGTCTTGTCGAAGTCGATCGAATCGGCAGACACCAGGCTTTCGTCGACGCTCGTGAGGTCGAAGAGGTGGAGATGGTTCTTCGTCTTCCTCCCGTAGCCCAGCACGTCGATATCGTAGAGCTTCGAGGTGACCGAGAAGCCGCCGAAGGGCACCGTGTAGGACTTGCCGGTATCGACGAGCCAGCCCTGCTCATGCAGCCACTCGTCCGGCAGCTCGGTCTGCTGGTTGTCGCGGAACTTCTGGTGGAAGAGGCCGAAATGGTAGTTCAGGCCGACGCCGTCGCCCGGAAGCCCGAGCGTGGCGATGGAATCGAGGAAGCACGCTGCCAGCCTGCCGAGGCCGCCGTTGCCGAGCGAAGGCTCGACCTCGCACTCCTCGACCTTGTTCAGGTCATGGCCAGCATGGTAGAGCTGCTCCTTCACCTCGTTGTAGATGCCGAGGTTGATCAGGTTGTTCGTGAGCAGCTTGCCGATCAGGAACTCGGCAGAGATGTAATAGAGGCGGCGCTTGCCCTCGGTATCCGGGAGGCTCTGCGCCTTCTCCCGCACAATCTCCATCAGCATCGTATAGGCATCGGAGTCATCCAAGGCAGCAAGGGGAAGCCCGTACTTCTCATGGGCACGCTTCTCAAGATCAATCATGCGCGTCTGCTCCTTACATACAAGAGGGACCACGGGGCAGGGCCCCATCCCTCTTCCGGACATTCGGAATTGGTGGAACAGCGAACTGGGAACCTCTCCCTGAGGATTGGTGGTATCCGGCTGGAAACGTTTCCAGCCCGCTCTTGAGTTGAGTACACAATACACCACCCCGACCAGTCTGTCTTCGAGAAACTCGACATTTCCGAAAAATATTTACACCCTGTCGCGTTGAACTCGACACCCCCTTAATACCTGTCGAGTTCGCTGAAAATCGCGAGGTCAGGAACTCGACAGGTGACAATCAGGCGCAGATAGGCCCTTTTGGACCACCTGGGTGTGGAACCGCTTGCACATTCATTGGCGAATCCACACTCCGAGTGCAACAGGATATTACGAGGTAGCCGCCCAGGCACGACCTATGATGATGCTTGCGGAGACATGCATCATTGGAGGCACCATGGACGGCTACAGCCATCCTGGCATCGCGGAGCGCGAGGACATCATGGTCCGCTGGAAGGGCCATGAGGGGGTCAGCCAGATAGCGAGGGAGCTCCACAGGGACAAGCCGGCCATATCCCGCGAGATCGGGCGGAACGGCTGGCAAGGCCCTGCAGGACGCCGCTACCGCGCGCCTGCGGCACAGAGGAAGGCGGACAGGAGGAGGCTGCGCTGCAGGCGCCCCAGGCTCATGGACGAACCCGAGAGGCGCTCGCTGGTCGTGAGGCTCATGCGGGACGGGCACTGGTCCCCGGAGGAGATATCGGGCCGCATCTCGGAGGGGCGGCCCGGCCTCGCCGTGAGCGATTCCGCCATCTGCCGTGCCGTGGAGCCGGGATCCCCAGGCTGCGGGCCTCCGGGGCACAGGAAGGCCGCAAGGCTGCTCAGGCACCATGGAAAGCGCAGGCACAGGAAGGGAGGCCAGGAGCGCAGGGGCAAGGTGCGCATAACCCATGACATCTCCGAGAGTCCGGAAGAGGCATCGTCCAGGAGCCGGACAGGCGACTGGGAAGGCGATACGGTCGCTGGCAGGCAGGGCGGTGCATGCCTTGTCACCCAGGTCGACAGGATGAGCGGATACCTTATCGGCGGCAAGGCCGCCAGGAAGGCCCATGCCGAGGCCAGCGAGGCCACGGAGAGGGCGCCGGGGGAGAGGCCGTCCATACCGTCACTCCCGGCAGGGGCAAGGAGCTCTCGGATGCAGAGGGCCTCCAAGAGGCGCTGGGTGCGCCGGCCTGCTTCTGCCATCCCCACCATCCATGGGAGCGGGCACCAACGAGAACACCAATAGCCTTCTCAGGGACTGGTTCCCGAAGGGCGAGAGCCTCGACGATGTCAGCGACAGCGAGGTGCAGGAGGCATGCGATTCACTCAACCGGAGACCACGCAAGCGTCTCAAGTGGAAGTGCCCCTGGGAGGTCTACCACTGCCAGTCGTTGCACTTGCTCTGAGGATTCGCCTTCAAAATTTCTGCTATCCGTTGCTCTGTGCGGGTATGAATGCAGCAGAGGAGCCAGGATGTGGCTCCCTGTCATGCTGGGAGGTACTGTCTATGTGCACTGCCATCCGTTTCAGTGACGACGCGGGCAATCTCTACTTTGCCCGCAACCTCGATTGGAGCTGTGGCTACGGCGAGCGCGTCGTGGTCGCCCCTGCGGGATACACGCCACAATCCGCCTTCGGCGCCACGCCGACCCTTCCCCATCCTGTCATCGGCATGGGCATTGTCGAGAAGAATACGCCGCTCTACTTCGACTGCGCGAACACCGAGGGGCTTGCCTGCGCAGGGCTGAACTTCCCAGGCTATGCCCAGTACGAGAAGGAAGCTATCCCGGGCAAGACCAATGTCGCCTCCTGGGAGCTCCCGCTCTGGGTCGTCGCGAACTTCACGACGGTCGATGAAGCGAAAGCAGCCCTGAAGGACGTCGCTGTCGTCGACAAGCCGATCGTGGACAAGTATCCGACGTCGCTGCTCCACTGGATCATAGGCGACGGGACGCGGAGCATCGTCGTCGAGTACACCGCGGATGGCATGCATGTCTTCGAGGACGACGTGGACGTGCTCGCGAACCAGCCTGGTTTCGGCTGGCACGCGGAGAACCTCAGGAACTATCTCAATGCCACAAGCGAGGTACCTTCGACCCAGACCTGGGACAAGGCCGAGCTCACCCCGTACGGCTCTGGCGGCGGCATGAGGGGCATCCCGGGCGACTACTACTCCCCCTCGCGCTTCGTGCGCATCGCCTACCTCAATGCGAACTACCCGGTCCAGACGACCGAGGAGGCCAACGTCTCCCGCATGTTCCATGAGCTGGGAGGCGTCGCGATGATCGACGGCGCGGCACGGATGACGAACGGAGAGTTCGAGAAGACCATCTACACCGGTGGCTACTCGCAGCGCACCCACACCTACTACTACAGCACCTACGACGATCCTGCAATCAAGGCCGTCTCGGCAGACGAGGAGCTTGCCGCCCATTCGGGCACAGAGCTCATCGAGGTCGCATAGGCGCTCATTTCAGGCGCGCAGAGCAGGGCATCTCATCAGGAGGTGCCCTGCTTTTCTGTCTAGCGGCCCTCCCTCTTCCAGAGGAGCCAGGAGTAGAGCATGGACCAGAGGGCCACGCCGATCACGGCAGCAAGGAAGACCCAGATGCCGAAGACAGTTACCGCATCTGGCGCCACGAAGCCCAGGACTGCCAGGATGAAGGAGAGCACGCCCAAGGCGACGAAAGCACGCCCACTCGCGCGCTGCGTCTTCTCCCAGACCTCCCTCGAGGCGAGCGTCCAGGGCGTCTTCACGCCCATCGTAAAGTTCTGCCGCACCCGTGGCAGATAGTTGCCGATGTAGATGAAGAGCAGGCTGCACCCCATGAAGACGAAGCCATTCATCACGGCGCCCTCGGGCAGGACGCCTCGAGCCGTCAGGATGCCGCACCAGGTGATCGCGATCATGAAGAGGGTGAAGATGAGGGCAAATCCCCGATAGAAGCGGGCCATGTGACGGTAGCTCTCCTGCTTGGGCTCGATCTTGGGCACGACCACGAAAAGCAGAAGTACGCCGAGCGGCAGGAACGACAGGGCGAAGTCTGCGAGCTTGGACACCGTCCCATCGACCATGCCCTGCGCATTCCAATGCGAGGGGATGATGTCAGGAAGAGATGGCAGAAGGAGGGCATGCGCCGCCACATTCACGAGGCAGAGCGCAGCCAGCACGCCTATGAAGCGCTTGGACAGGACCTGTTCCTCATTCCCCTTCATGGCACTCATTCCTTTCCCTTGACATCCAGGACATCCATGCACCACTGCAGGAGCTCCTGGAAGACCGTGGTCTCGAGATGGTAGACAAGGCTCTGCCCCTGGCGCTCGACGCTCACGAGGCCAGCAGCCTTGAGAATCTTCAGATGGTTCGAAACCGAAGGGCCGCTTATCTCGAAGTGGCTGGCGATCTCGCCGGCTGTGCGGTCATGCTCTGCCAGAAGCTCGAGGATCTTCCTCCGCGTCGGATCGGCAAGCGCCTTGAAGCCATCTCCCGTTCCCGCCACAGCTGCCTCCTCTCTTCAGTCTGAAGGAAGCATACCCCATTTCATCTCTGTATTTAGGTATATTGCTAAATATCTACAGCTGTGCAGAAACCTGCGCTGCTATCGGGATTCCCGGGTGCGGATGGTCCATATCAGAGCGCAGATGCCGATGGCAAAAGCGATGGCAGAGGCGCTGAAGAGGGTGGCCTGCACGCCGAAGGCATCAGCCAGGAAGGGCGCGACGAGGAGCGGCAGCGTCCCTGCGCTGTTCATGCCGACGCTCAGGACCGAGGTCACCCTCCCCAGATAGGAAAGGTCGCAGCTCTTCTGGAGGACTGTATCCTTCACGGGGCCCAGGGCGCCAAACCCCAGCCCGGAGACGATCTGGCCGATGACGGCAATCTCGACGTGGTTCGTGCCCACATAGATCATCGATCCCACACCGACCACGACGAGGAGCGCTGCGCTGGTCGTGAGGTCGAGGCGCCTCACCGGAAAACGCGAGACCGCCAGGGCGCCTACAGTCGCCCCCAGGCCCGCGCAGGCAGAGAGCCATCCCATCCACTCGGATCCCACCTGGAGCACATCGCGGTAGAAAAGCGCCTCGAGGGAATCAAAGGCCCCATAGGCGAAGTAGCCGAGGAAATAGATCAGGAAGAGCGCCCGGATGACCGGATGGGAGAAGGTGATCTGGATGCCCTCGGCCAGCTGCTTCCAGAAGGCCTGCGAGCTCTGCCTCTCCTGATGCTCAGGATGCAGGAGCTCGGGCGTCAGCCAGACGAGGACCGCAGAGAGGAAGGTCGTCACGGGCAGCACCGAGAAGACCAGCTGGTTCGAGGAGACCGCCGTGATCCAGCCTCCCAGAAGAGGGCCTGCGATAACAGCGACGCAGTTGGCCGTGTTGTTGTAGCTGTTGATCTTCTGGAGGCCTGCCACCTGCTCGGTGAGGTAGCGCGGATAGGCAGAGGCAGCAGTGCTGCAGATGCCTGCGGCGCATCCTTCGAGGACCGTGACGATTACGAGCATCGGGATGCCGAGAGGCAGGGCAAGGGCCAGAAGACCTGTCGCGCCGAGCACGATGAGGGTCGCAAAGAGCGTGAGGCGGGGCCCGATATGGTCGACCAGCACGCCGGCCAGGCCTCCTGCGACCACGATCGAGATGTTGAGAATCACGATCAGGAGCGAGACCTCGAAGGCATCGGCGCCCAGAAGATAGGTGGCAGAGCCAATGATGCCGACAAAGTAGGTGGCCTGGAAGCCCAGGGCCCTCAGGAATGTGGATGCGACAAAACGGAGAGACAGGGCGTTCACGCCCTGTGGCAGAGCATGCGAAGACATGGATTCCTCCCAATGAACGGAGTTCGGCAGATCGCTGAAGAGCCCAGTTCCCTAATGGCGTCCTGCGCTCTTGTCCTGCACTTCCATGCTGCCCCCTTCAGGACGGGCGTGCTCTTTTCAGATGCTTCAATAGCTTATCATCTCTCATACTCCGGGCAAGGATGGACATGCTTTGCAGCCGCCATGCATAAGCACCCATCCAGTGGCCTGCCCGCTTTTGCCTCTCCCGTCCGCTGTGCCCGGCATTCTGGCATTCTCCCTGGTCCTGCCGCTGTCACCTGCCCAGAGGAGCCCCGCCTTCCACATTATTCGCAATATAGAATCGCCGATTTGCCGCATTATTCGGCTTCTGGATTGGCCATTTTCCCGCATTATCCGCAATCTGACATCATGTCATCTTTGTCCCATCTTCAATGGAATGTATATTCCGAGCCATGGATAACAGCTTCGTGCATACTCTACAACACAGAAGCCGGTCTCTAGGGTGGGGTTCCCGGATAACGTCCTCCGACAGATTGCGGTCTTGCCCGTCTGTAAAAGGCTGTCCAGCCGCAGAAAGCACCGATGTCATCCACCGACACCGCTCCATCAAACAAGCCCATCTGTTAACTGCATGGCAAAGGGGCAGTACTATCGTTATCAGCATCGAGGCGCTATCAGGAATGGGCTAAGGCCTCATTCCAGACAGGGCTCTGCGAATTCTTTCCGACAACGATAGGAGCATCTGCAATGAATGTCGATAACGATATCTTCATCAGCTATCGCAGATCGGATGCAGAGGACTTTTCTGCCAACCTGGCCGATCGCCTCCGCTGGAGCGGCTATTCAGTCTTCTTCGACCACGATAATCTGAAGGGCGGGAATTTCAGGCACAACATCGAGGCAGCAATCGATGCCTGCACCGATTTCATTGTCGTCCTGTCCAAAGACACGTTCTCGGATCGGATCCAGAACGAGGACGATCCCATGAGGATGGAAATCGCCCGGGCCCTCAGAATGAAGAAGAACATCGTATGCGTGGCAATGCGAAGCTGGCCGGATGCATTTCCCGACAAGCTTCCTCCAGAGTTGGACCAGATCCGCTGGATGAATTACCTGCCCTGCGAAAATACCGCAGCACGGGAACAGAACTTCAAGAAGCTGACGCATTCCCATGATTATCTGAAGTCGAATCCCCATGCCGACAGCCACGCTGCCAAGGATGCAAAGCCATCCCGCCATTCGAGCGCGTACTGGAAGAAGAATTCTGACAGGCTTTTCGAAGAGGACCTGCTCGGCGAGCAGGAGGCTGTGCTCCGGAAATTCGATAACGATGTATATGATGACCTGCTCGCAGGCGCATCGGACCTTGCCGTGCTTGATATCGGCTGCGGCAACGGTCTCACGTTGATGAAGCGGCTTGGAAACCGGCCGGAGGTCACCCACATCCTGGGCGTGGACTCCGACCCAGATTCAATACGAGCTGCACGCGAGCAGTATCCAAGCACGGCGGAATGCCAGGTCGACTTCGAGGTGATGGACTGCGAGGCTGACGATTTTATCCCTCGCCTCAAGGACTACTTGCGCAGGAACAATCTGAGCGGCTTCGATTTCGTCAATATCAGCATGACGCTGCTGTTCCTGCGCGATCCCCGCAAGATGCTTGATGGCATCAGAAGCGCCCTCTCTGATGGCGCACAGTTCTTCGTGAGGGATATAGACGATGGACTGGACATCGCCTATCCCGATGAGAAAGGCGACTTCGCCCATCTGAACCAGCTGGTTGGCCGCATCCTGGCCACCGGCTTTAGGACAAGCGGCAGGCAGCTGTTCTCCGTCTTCTACCGTGCAGGCTACAGCAACATCCGTCTCAGGAAAGCCGGGCTCTCTACCGTCGGCATGGGCTATGCCGACAAGCATCGCCTTTTCAAGTCGAGCTTCGGCTGGGCACGAGAAGAGCTGGAGGCTGCCCAGAAATCCGACAGATCCAAAGAGGATCTCGACCAGGACCTGATCTGGTACGACGACAATATCGATAGGCTGCAGATGGAGTTCCAAGGCCCAGACTTCTTCTACCAGGAGGGCCATGTCATCTACACCGCCCGCTATGTCAGCGATCCATCTGACGACTATTAAAGACGGCAAGGTACCTCGAGCATGCAGGAGGGCCAGGGAGCACGCAGCTCCCTGGCCCTCCTCCCATATCGGTCGCCTTCCTTATGCCATCCGGTCGAACTGGGACTGGTAGAGCTCCGCATAGACGCCCTGCTTCGCCAGCAGCTCCTCATGGGTGCCCGACTCCACGACGTCGCCATCCTCAAGCACGAGGATCTTGTCTGCATCCCGGATGGTCGAGAGCCTATGGGCGATCACGAAAGAGGTGCGCCCTGCCATCAGCTTGTCCATCGCGCGCTGGATGCGCCATTCGGTCCTCGTGTCGACGTTCGAGGTCGCCTCGTCGAGGATGAGGATGGGACGGTCTGCCAGGACGGCACGGGCAATCGTCAGGAGCTGGCGCTGGCCTTGGGAGATGTTCGTGGCCCCCTCATTGAGCTCGAAGTCATAGCCTCCCGGCAGGGTCTTGATGAAGTGCTCGCAGTGGGCATAGCGGGCTGCAGCCTCCACCTCCTCGTCGGTCGCATCGAGCCTGCCGAAGCGGATGTTCTCGCGGATGGTCCCCTGGAAGAGCCAGGAGTCCTGGAGCACCATCGCGAAGTTGCCGCGCAGGTCCTTCCGCAGGATGTCCCGCACATCGTGCCCATCGACCGAAAGGGAGCCTCCGTCAACATCGTAGAAGCGCAGGAGCAGCTTCATGAGGGTCGTCTTGCCAGCACCGGTCGGGCCGACGATCGCGACGGTCTTGCCTGCCGGCACATCGGCCGTGAAGTCGTGGATGATGGTCTTGCCAGGGAGATACCCGAAGGAGATATGGTCGAAGTCGACCTTGCCCTGGGCGGTGCCGAGATGCTCGATCTCGCCGGTTGCAGGATCGGCCTTTGCCGTCTCCTCCTCTTCCGGCGCATCGAGGAACTCGAAGATACGCTCGGCGCAGGCAGCCATCTGCTGCAGGGTGTTCGAGACCGAGGCGAGCTGGGTGAGCGGCTGCGTGAAGTTCCTCACATACTGGATGAAGGACTGGATGTCGCCCGGCTGGATGGCGCCCTGGACCGCAAGGCCGACACCGACCACGACGACGCCCACATACCCCAGATTGCCGACCAGGCCCATGAGCGGCTGCATGAGGCCGCTTAAGAACTGGCTCTTCCAGGCCGAATCGAAAAGGGCGTCATTCTCCTTCTCGAACTCGGCGATGGCGCGGTCCGTCTGGTTGAAGGACTGGATCACGACCTGGCCCGAGAAGTCCTCCTCGATCTTGCCATTGACGGCACCGAGCTGGGCCTGCTGCGCCTTGAAGTAGCGCTGGGAATAGCGGATCAGCACGAAGAGCACGAGCGCTGCCAGAGGGAGCGTCAGGAAGGTGACTCCTGCCAGGGGGAGCGAGATGGAGACCATCATCACCGCGACGCCAATGACCTGGGTGAGCGAGGTCACAAGCTGCACGAGCCCGTTGTTCAGGGTCTGGCTCAGCGTATCCACGTCGTTGGTCATGCGTGAGAGCGCATCGCCCTTCGAGATGCCCTCCCCATCGAAATAGGAGAGCGGCACCTTCGCGATCTTCTCGGCGATCTGGCGCCGGAAGCGGAAGACGGTCCTCTGCGATATTCCCGTCATGAGCCAGCCCTGGATGGCCTGGGCAGCAGACGAGAGGCAATAGATGGCAAGCAGGAAGAGCAGTATCCGGGCAATCGCCGCAAAGTCGATGCCACCTGTCCCCTGCGCCTTGGCGGCGACGCCCAGGAAGACCTCGTTTGTCGCCTGGCCCAGGATCTTGGGACCGACCACGCCGAAGATGACAGAGATGACCGCAAGGACGAGCGCGAGGATGAGCTTCGGCAGCTCTGCCGAAAGCGCCCCCAGGAGCTTCCTCAGCGTGCCCTTGAAGTCCTTCGCCTTCTCGCCGCCGGCAAAGCGGTTCTTCGGGCCGCGCATGCGGCGCGCCCGTGCCTGCTGCTCCTTAAGAGATGCATCTTCTTCTGCCATAGCGATCAGGCCTCCTTTCCAAGGCCAAGCTCTTCGGGAGAGAGCTGGCTCGTCGCGATCTCGCGGTAGGCGGGACAGGTCTCCAAGAGCTCCTGATGGGTCCCCTGCCCGACGACCTTCCCCTCATCCAGGACCAGGATCTCGTCTGCCTGCATGATGGAGGCGACCCGCTGGGCCACGACCACGACAGCCATGTCCTTCGTCTCCGCGGCCAGAGCACGCCTGAGCCGGGCATCCGTCGCATAGTCCAGGGCCGAGAACGAGTCATCGAGCACGAGCACCTCAGGCCTGAGAGCCAGCGCACGGGCTATCGCAAGCCTCTGGCGCTGTCCGCCCGAGACGTTGGTGCCGCCCTGGGTGATGGCGGTATCGACCCCATGGGCACTCGATGCCACAAGGTCGTCCGCCTGGGCAAGATGGATGGCGCGGGCCATCTCGTCGTCCGAGATGCTGGTGTCCCCATACTTAACATTGGAAGCGATGGTGCCCGTGAAGAGGAAGTTCTGCTGCGGCACATAGCCAATCCTGCTCCTGAGCTCTGCCAGGGAGAGCTGCCGCAGGTCCACCCCATCGAGCTCGATCTCTCCTCCGGTCGGATCGTAGAGCCTGGGTGCCAGCTGCACGAGGGTCGATTTGCCCGAGCCAGTCGAGCCGATGATCGCCGTGGTCTTGCCTGGGTGGGTCTTGAAGCTCACGTGCTCGACGACCATGCCCTCGGCATCCGGATAGGCGAAGCTCACATCGTTGAAGGCAAGCTCGCCTTTTGCAGCAGACCCGGCAAGGCTCTGGGGCTTCTCCACCTCGCGGATGGCAGGCTCCTCTGCCAGCACCTCATTGATGCGGCCTGCAGAGATCTCGGCACGCGGCAGGAGCACCGCCACCATCGTTACCATAAGGAACGCCATCACGATCATCATCGCGTAGCTGATGAACGCCATGATGTCACCGACCTGCATGGAGCCGACATCGACGCCCTGGGCGCCGAACCAGACGATCGCGACGGTCGCGAGGTTCATGACGAGGGTGAGCGCCGGCATCATCAGCGTCATCGCCCGGTTCACGTAGAGCTGGGTCTCCATCAGGTCGCGCGATGCACCATCGAACTTCTCGAGCTCGTGGTCCTCACGACCGAAGGCGCGGATGCTCATGACGCCGTCGAGCATCTCGCGCGCCACGAGGTTCACCCTATCGACCAGAGACTGCATTCTGCGGAACTTCGGCATCGCCAGCACGTAGAGCGCGATCATGATCGCAAGGACCGCCAGAAGCGATGCCCCCACGATCCAGAGGAGCCCTCCTCCGAGTGCCACGACCTGCACAATCGCGATGGCGCCCATGAGGGGCGCCAGCAGCACGATGCGGAGCAGCAGCACGATCGTCATCTGAATCTGCGTCACATCGTTCGTGGAGCGGGTGATGAGCGACGACGGGGTGAACCTGTTGACCTGTGCCGGCGAGAAGCGCATGACCTGGGAGAATATCTGGGAGCGGAGGCTCTTCGCGACCGTGGCGGCAAGCCGTGATGCCAGGAAGCCGCAGAGGGCCGATGCCACGACCGACCCCAGGCAGAGCCCGAACATGGCCAGAGCCACACCGGCAAGGTATCCCATGTCGCCGCCCTGCGCCCGGACGATCCCGTCATTCACGGCAGAGGCCATGTAGCGCGGAAGCGATAGCTCGCAGAGCGCCTGCACCGCAAGGCAGACGATCACGCCGATGACCTCAGGGATATGCCCCTTGAGATAGCGGAGGGTGTTCATCGCCCATCGCCCCCTTTGCCTTGCTCGTCTGCACAGTGCGCCGCATAGAAGCGCGGCGCGATCTCGCCGATGCGCCTGAGAAGCCGCACCAGCTCACGTGTGTCGTCTGCCCCAAGCTCCTTCAGGAAGGCCTTGATGTCCTCATCGATCTCCCGACGCTTCGCCTCGACGAGCTCTCTTCCCTTGTCTGTGAGCGACACGAGGGTACGGCGTCCATCACGAGGATCGTCCTTGCGCACCACGATTCCCTGCTCCTCGAGCTGGTTCAGCGCCTTCGCGATGCGGGCGGTCGACACCCGGCATTCCTTTGCCAGCGCCCCTGGCGTCATCTCCTCGCCGTTCTTGTCCAGGACATGCAGGATCTCGCGCTGCCCTGACATCTCGAAATCGCGCCGCTCATGATGGGGAGGACGCGAGGCATGCCAGGCGTGGTAGAGCTCGTGGACCATCTGGTCCCACTCTTCCTCGCTCATCTCTCGATCTTCCATGGGGCCTTCTTTCAGCCAATTCTTTTGCTAACCCTGTTAGCTTTACAGCACACAGCATACCCTTTGAGTGCCTATTCAGCTAACAGGGTTAGCAATTCATAGGGGCTTCACATTGCATCTGCAGCAAGACCGCTTCACATCCAAGCGCAATCGCTCCCGCTCATGCTATGTTGTCCAAAGACAGGCGTGCCGTGCCTGCCTCGCAACGAGATTGGAGATGCCATGAACAGAAATCCGCAGCCTCTGACCCAGGAAGGCATTCCTCAGGCCAGCTTTGCCCCCCAGCATAAGGAGACCCTGAAGGCCCTTGCCCGCGTGGCTGCCGCTGCCATCGCCCTCGCTATCGCAGCCAACATCGAGGTGCCGCTCTATCCGGTGCCCATCACGCTCCAGATCCTCGCCCTCGGCTTCATCGCGGCGACCCTGCGTCCCCGCAAGGCCTTCTGTGCCGTCGCCTCCTACATCGCGCTCGGCGCCTGCGGCGTGCCGGTCTTCTCGGGCGGCATGGCAGGTGCAGCCTGGCTGCTCGGCCCCACCGGCGGCTTCATCCTCGGCTTCGCCCTCGCAGCACCGGCCGCCTCCTGGCTCCTGGGCCGCATCTCCCAGACATGCCTTCCCTGGATTGCCTCCTGCCTCGTATCAATGGTGGCGATGACGGGGATCGTCTATCTCTTCGGCTGGGCCCAGCTCATGGCGGTCGCCCACCTCGATCCTGCCGCTGCCTTCGCCGCAGGCGTCGCACCTTTCCTGGCCGTCGACCTCCTGAAGGCCGGCATCGTCTCCTGCACGTCTGCCGCAGGACGCCTCGCCTGGAAGAAGAGCCAGCGCTAGAGGCGCTCCGTCTGTCAGGCTACTGCTTCGCCAGATGGTGCACGAGAAGGGGTATCCCGAGATCGACAGCCATGCTGCCGAGATAGAGGATGATGGACCAGACGCCGGCATCAGGTGCAAGCGCCCATTTCGCGATGGTCATGCAGACTGCGACGATGCTTGCGCAGGCCCAGAGGACGAACCCTGTCTTCCTGCCTGAGAAGATGAAGACGAGAAGGCCTCCCACCATGCAGATCTTGGTCAGGACGAAGACCATATCGAGGGCAGAGGTGCCAATGGGATAGAGCAGGAGGGCGCCAGCCACTGCCAGGACCACCGCTGCCCAGGCAGCCTTCACGGCCGCATCGCTTCTATGCATTGCCCCCATGATATGCCCCCCTCGTCGAAGCTTCCCTCTCCCCGACCGTAGCCTTTCCTGAACCTGCCGCCCGCAAGGACAGGCCACATCGCACGGCTGAGGTGCCATCCGTCGGGAACCGGACAGGCCGATTCTTATCCATCCTCAAACACCCCATTCAAGGAGGCCGCAGCGTCTGGCTGCGGCCTCCTTTTGCTTTCATTCGGTCTCGTGATGCCATTCCATCAGCTTCAGCGCTTCCTGCATCGCCAGCAATGCCCAAGATGTGTGCCGCATACGTTCAGCCGCAGTAGCTGGGAACGTCGTACGGATGGGCCACTGCGCAAGCCGCAAGGGCCATGCTGCACCCCTGCATGGGCGAGCATAGGATTCTTTGTGTACAAGATTCTCGTATTCGAGTATATTTTCTATATGTTGGCAGTATTTTTAT
>OMTG01000177.1 GCA_900313905.1 uncultured Actinomycetes bacterium
GGCGCCACCCATACGATCAACCGCAAGGAGGTCGACGATGTGCCGGCTGCCGTGCACGCTATCGTGCCGGAAGGCCTCGATGTGACCGTCGATACCTCGGGCAACCAGTACATGATGGTGAACGCGCTCAGGAGCCTCAAGTTCCATGGCACCTTCCTGCCGGTCGCAGCCGCTGGCACGATCGACCACTTCGATGTCGGCAACGATGTGATGATGCCGATGAGGACGATGAAGGGGACCTGCGAGGGCGAGTCGGATCCGAAGACCTTCATCCCGCAGATGGTGAAGTGGTACAAGGAAGGCCGCTTCCCGGTTGACCGCATCCTCTCCTTCTATGACTTCAAGGACATCGACCAGGCGCTGGCAGACAGCAGCTCTGGCAAGATCATCAAGGCCGTCCTGCGCATCCCGCAGGAGTAGAGCCTCGGACAAGCTTTCCTTCCCTGATGGGGCAGGCTGTGCGCGGCCTGCCCCATTTTTTCATGCTGAGGTGCTGAAGGCGGCTTCTTCCTCAGCAATATTTCCTTCTTGCCTCTTGACCCTCACTTTCCGTCATCCTTTACGCTGGGAGAGTCGAAGGGAGGAGGCTTATGGCAGGCAGGAGATATTCGGTCAAGGAAGTGGCAGAACGCTCGGGCGTGAGCGTGCGGGCGCTGTGCCTCTGGGATGAGATGGGGCTCGTCGTGCCGGAGCGGCTCGCAAATGGCTACCGCAGCTACACAGGCGCCGACCTCGAACGGCTCCGCCGCCCCCTCATCTTCCGTGCCTGCGGCATGGAGCTGAAGGAGATCGCTTCTCTTCTGGATGCAGAGGACTCTGAGGTGTGCTCGGCCCTGAGGAGGCAGCTTTCCCTCCTGCACGAGAGGGAACAGGATCTGGCCTACCTCATCGGCACGGTCGAGGAGACGCTCGAAGGCTTGGAGGAAGGACGGGACATGACAGACGAAGAGAAGTTCGAGCAGATGAAGCGCCAGCTCGTGGCAGAAAACGACGAGCGCTATGGGGAGGAGGTGCGCGAGCGCTGGGGCAAGGAGGCAGCCGAGGAGGCAAATGCCCGCATGCTCCAGATGGATCAGGGCACCTGGGACCATCTGCAGGAGCTCGAGCAGAGGATCGTCTGCCAGCTCCAGCAGGCGATGGAGGAAGGGGATGCGGCGGGCCCTGCTGCCCAGGAGCTTGTGAGGCTCCATGCAGCATGGCTGGCAGGGCAGTGGGGGAAAGATGCGATAGCGCCTTCCGCCCATCTAGGCCTTGCTGCGATGTATGCGGCGGACCCGCGGTTCCTATCCTGCTACGACGAGCGGGCAGGAGACGGGGCAGGAGAGTTCCTCGTGGCTGCCATCCGTGCAGCCTATCCCGCAGAAGGATAGCTGCCCTGACCTCGTAGCGCTGTGCTGCGACAACAGGAGGATGGGGGCGGAAGGCGCTGCTTCAGGCCTATGCTTCGAATGGCGTTGCAGGCAGAGACAGAGGGGGAAGCATGTACGAGGACAAGGACTGCATCATCTATAGGCCAGACGAGGATCCGGTCGAGGGGCATCCGCTCGAGATCGGGAATGAGCCGGGCTCCATCCATCACGGGGAGGTGCACACTGAGGTCATCCATCAGGTCATGCTGCATGAGGACGAGAAGAGCGGCATGAGCGTGAGCCTTGTGCGCTACACGAAGGGGAAGCCATCCGCGGTCCATCGCCACACCTGCGGCAAGGGCGAGTATGTCCTCAGGGGCACGCTCCATACCGAGCATGGGGATTTCGGCCCGGGCACGCTCATCTGGTGGAAGCCGGGCTCGCTCATGTTCCATGGTGCCGGCATGGAGGAGGACTGCGATGTCCTCCTTATCACCGACCGCAAATTCGATATCGAATACATAGGCAGGATGGTCAGGCCGGATGAGGCATTCGACCCGAAGGAGCTTCTGGACTAGCAGGTCCCGCTACGGACGCGCTGTGGAGCCTTCCTCGATGAGAGAGCGGATCTCGTCGAGGAAGGCTTCGCTCGTCTTCGTGAGGAGCCGGAACTTCTTCCAGATCAGATGGGCTCCTGTCATGATCGGCGGATCGAAGGGGACGAAGGCAAGGTCGGGCGCGGTCACGCCCTCGATCGATACGGCATTGGCGACGCCTGACCTGACCAGGCGCTCGGCATTGCCGATCATATCGAAGCGGCCGACGATCGTGTAGTCATCGGGCGTGAGTGCCCCTCCTGACCAGGTGGGCAGGTCATAGGTCTGGTGGGTGGTGCGCGAGGAGGCGAGCAGGTCCATGCCCCTGAGGTCGTCGGGCACGATCGCCTTGCGGCCTGCAAGGGGATTGTCGCGGCGCAGGATGAGGCCGACCCGTTCGGTGGCGGGAAGCTCCAGATGCTCGTACTTGTCCACATTGAAGGGGTCGAGCACGACTGCGAAGTCGATGAGGCCCCGCTCGAGGCGCTCCTCGATCGCATCGGCATTGCCAGTCGAGAACTCGCAGGTGATGCGGGGATGGACGGCATGGAGCTCTGCGAAGGCATCGGTCACGAGCTGCATCGCGAAGGATTCTCCGGCGCCGATGCGGATATTGCCCGTGAGCTCGGCGCCTGCCCCCACCTCATCCTCGGTCTGCTCGACGAGGGCCAGGATCTCCTCCGACCTCTGGCGGAGGCGCATGCCATCCTCTGTGAGCGTCGTCGAGCGGTTCGTGCGGATGAAGAGCGTGCAGCCGAGCTCCTGCTCGAGGTCGGCGATCTGGCGGGAGAGGGTCGGCTGGGTGACATGGAGGACGTTGGCCGCCTCGGTCATGTTCTCTTCGCGGGCCACCGCCAAGAAATAGCGAAGCGTCCTGAGCTCCATGGATGGTGCCTCCTTGGATGGGATGGATATACGGATATCGTATAGCAAAACGTGTCCCGCAGGCATTTCAGCAAAGGGTCCCAGTCCAGTAAAATTGAGTCAGTTCTTTCTCGACGAAAGGGGCTCGCTATGGCAGAGAAACCTGTTCCTGGCACCGATGGCAATGTCTACGTCCCCTACGAGGAGCGCACCGGAAACGAATCGATCGTCTACTTCACCCGCGACCTCTCTGCTGCAGGCTTCAGGAAGGCCTATGAGCAGGTCAATGGAAAGATCCATGGGAAGGTGGGCCTCAAGCTCCACACGGGCGAGCAGCACGGCCCCAACATCCTGCCCCGTCCGTGGGTGAAGGAGCTGAGGGAGGCAGAGCCTGAGCTTGCAGATTCCGCCATCGTCGAGACCAACACCTTCTACGAAGGCGACCGCTACACCACCGAGCAGCACCGTGAGACCATCAGAGTCAATGGCTGGGATTTCTGCCCTGTCGACATAATGGACGAAGAGGGCACGGCCGATCTGCCGGTCGCAGGCGGCAAGTGGTTCGACCACATGACTGTCGGCTCCCACATGCTGGACTATGATTCGCTTGTGGTCCTCACGCACTTCAAGGGCCATACGATGGGTGGCTTCGGCGGCTCAAACAAGAACATCGGCATCGGCTGCGCAGACGGCCGCATCGGCAAGAAGATGATCCATCAGGCAGAAGGCTCCGACAACAAGTGGAGCATCGGCACGGAGGAGCTGATGGAGCGCATCAGCGAATCTGCCAAGGCGACAGCCGACTTCTTCTCCTCTGAAGGCCGTGCCATCACCTTCGTGAACGTGATGCGCAACATGTCGGTCTCCTGCGACTGCGAGGGCATCCACGCCCAGCCGGTCGTGACGCCGAATGTGGGCATCCTCGCCTCCCTGGACATGCTCGCCATCGACCAGGCATCGGTCGATATCGTGTTTGCGATGAAGGAGGAAGAGCACCACGACCTCGTGGAGCGCATCACGACCCGCCATGGACTCCGCCAGCTCTCCTATATGAAGGAGCTCGGCATCGGCAACGACCGCTATGCGCTGATCGACCTCGACAATGGCGGGAAGCGCATGAGCGTGGAAGAGGCCGTCCAGAATCTGAAGCCGTTTGAGGGATAGCCTACAGGATATGACAGGCAGCAAGAAGGCCAGGGACCGACAGATGCAGTCCCTGGCCTTCCGTTTTGCTGACAGGGGAGGCTGCTGCAAGCTGATGCAAGCGGGAGCCTTTCTGCCTGCAGCGTCAGCAGAAGCGTCCTGCCTTGCGGGCAGCAAGGAAGGCCTCGTAATCCTCTTCGGTTTGGTCAGCATAGCTCTTGGCAAAGGAGCAGAAGGCATCATCTGCCGCATCGTCTTCGCCGAGGTAGGAGGCGATCGCGAAGCGGTCGCCGGTCCGGGCATGGGCACGGGCAAGCGTCCAGCCACAGAGGGCGGCAAGATGCGTCAGCTGGTGCGCGTCGATCTTCGTGAGGTCGGGCGCTCCCTTCCCATCCCAGAGCTGCCTCACATAGTAGTCATGGAGCTTGCCATCCTCTCCGGGGAGGCGGGTCCAGCCCAGGAAGGCATCTGAGGCCACCTGGATGGCCCGCTGGCCTTCGACGACCCGCTGGCCGCTTTCAGGATAGATGCTCTTCCCGACATAGCGCTCAAGGACAGAGGCCTCTGCCTCCTTGATCTGCAGGACCAGAGGATCGTCGGCGCTTGCCCCCTCGAAGACGCAGATCCAGGCCCTGAGGCCGACCGAGCCGACACCCACGACCTTGCGGGCGATATCGACGCCGTGATAGGAGTCGAGGAGGCTGCGGCGGTTCTCGGGAAGCGACCTGCGGTAGCCCTTGAGGATGAGGCGGATGAGCTTGGCGGAGGCGTCCTCATGTGCGAAGCGCACATCCTGCCCCAGCTCATCCCGGAACGACAGGTCGCTGCCGGCTTTGGAGGCCTTCGCGGCGGCGATGTCGCGCAGGGGAACGATCAGCGGAGGGTCGCTCACGATGCGGAGCTTCCCGTCCACGACCTCAGTGAACTTCGCGACGGCACGGGCACTCGTCTTCTTCTCCGCCTTGCTGACGGTCTTCTCGAGCGCCTTGCGGTCCGACTTCCTGCCATGCTCATCCACGAGCGCAGCGATGTGGTCGGCATCCGCCTGGGCATACCAGACCTCGAGGTTCCCCATGGAGGCGAAGCGCGCCATCGCCTGGTGGTAGGAGCCTACGCAGGCGCGCACGGCCGCCTTCGCCTTGCCGGAGGAGAGGCCGAGGTTCCGGGCGCAGATCTCGACGGAGGCAGCGAGGCGCTTGAGGTCCCACTCCCAAGGACCCCGCGTCGTCTCGTCGAAGTCGTTGAGGTCGAAGACGAGGTGGCGCTCAGGCGTGGCGAAGATGCCGAAGTTTGCGATATGGGCATCTCCTGATGCCTGGACGTGGAGGGAGGTGGTGGGAAGCGTGGCCAGGTCTCCTGCCATCGGCAGGGCACAGCCCCGATAGAAGGCAAAGGGATTCTCTGCCATGCGCTCGTAGCGGATGGGCAGGAGCTCTTTGACCCGGCTTGCATTCTGGCTTTCGAGGAGCTCCACCGGATCGGGGCGCGCCTTGTCCTGTGGCGGCCACATGCCTTGCATCTCAGGGGCGATCTCCTCGCGGAGCTTCGCCCCGAAGGCACGCGACTGGTCAGGAGTCCGTGCTTCTGGCTGCTCGAAGGCAGCTGTGATGAGCCCCGCTATCTTCTTCGCCGCTGCGCCGGCAAGGGCGCTTCCGATTGCACTGGTCCTGCTTTCTGCCATGTGTCCGCTTCCTTCCGTTGCCGTCTGCCTCAGACTCTACTCCACACGGAGCCTGCCTGGTGCCATGCATCTTCCCTGGGACAGGTGGCAGCAGGTATGCAGCCTTCCGTCTTGGCCTCGATGGGTTTATCGTAGGCTTGGAGCAGCAGAAGGGAGCAGAGATGGAATTCGATCGCAACGAGGTGGTGGAGCTTCTTGGCAGGCTCAGCAATGCGAAGGCGCCATCAGGCTTCGAGGATGAGACGATCTCGGTGGTACGGGAGTTCTGCCAGGGATGGGCAGAGGTCAGGACCAACTCCTTGATGGATGGCCTCATCTACCCCAAAAGCTTCACCGGAGAGAAGCCGGTCCTCATGCTCGATGCCCATGGGGACGAGGTGGGCGGCATGGTGCGCTCCATCAGGAGCAATGGCACCATGAGCTTCGTGGAGCTCGGCCGCTTCTCGCCCCATGTGCTTGCTGGCCAGGAGGTCCTCGTGAGGAACACCGAGGGGGAGTGGGTGCACGGCGTGATC
This sequence comes from uncultured Actinomycetes bacterium, assembly GCA_900313905.1. Classification (GTDB taxonomy): domain Bacteria; phylum Actinomycetota; class Coriobacteriia; order Coriobacteriales; family Atopobiaceae; genus Olsenella_L. Next base: position 6,149 of record OMTG01000177.1, read on the forward strand.
GGCGTGAAGCCGCCCCATTTCATGAGCGAGGAAGAGCGGGCGAGAGGCGCAGAAGACCTGATCCTCGACGTCGGGGCCACCTCGAAGGAGGAGGCCTGCGAGATCTTCCACATGGGGATGGGCGAGCCTTTCGTGCCAGCAACGCAGTTCAGCTGGGACAGGGAGCGCGGCATTGCCTTCGGCAAGGCCTTCGACTGCCGCGCCGGCGTGACAGCGCTCCTGCTCGCCCTGAGGGGGCTGGCCGGAAAGGACCTGCCCTTCGATATCGTGGCAAGCATCTCCTCGATGGAGGAGGTGGGGGAGCGTGGCGTGGCTGCTGCGGCACGGGCGCTTCATCCCCAGCTCGCCTTCATGTTCGAGGGCTGCCCGGCAGACGATACCTTCCTCGCACCGGATGATGTGCAGGCGGCGCTCCACAAGGGGCCGATGTTCCGCTATCTGGATTGCTGCATGATCACGAATCCACGCTACCAGCGCTTCGTCCTGAAGGCGGCACGCGATGCTAGCCTCAAGGTCCAGACATCGGTCCGCGAAGGAGGCGGGACCGACGGCGGGCCGGTGCATCTGCTCGATATCCCGAGCGTCGTCGCCGGCGTGCCCTGCCGCTATGTCCATGCAGGATGCGCCATCTGCGCTCTCGACGATATAGAGGAGACGGCGCGGGTGGCCATCGCGGTTGCAGAGGCGCTCACGCCTGAGGCGGCTGCGCGCTTCTGACAAGAAGAGGGAGGCAGAGCTGGGCTCCGCCTCCCTGTGCAGGCTGGTCTCTGCCAGTGGCGCTATGCCGTTGCGGCAAGGGCCTCATCGATGCAGGCGGCGATCTCCTGGCGGCAGCGCCCGCAGCGGGTGCCGGCACCGGTCGCGCGCTCGACCTCCTCGAGCGTCGTGGCACCTGCAGCGACTGCATTGACGATATCGTCTCTGGTCGTCCCCATGCAGGGGCAGATGAGCTCGGAGGAGCCGGAGCCCTCATGCCGGTTTCCGCCCTGTCCCTCATGGCCATGATGGCCTTCGCCATCCCCATGGCCGTGGCGATGATGGTGGCCTTCTGCGCCGTCGCCGTGATGATGATGGTGGTGATGGGCATGCCCGCCTTCGCCTTCGTCTTCCTCATGATGGTGGTGATGGTGTCCATGATGGCCGTCCTCGCCGCTGCCATGGTGGCCATGGTGATGGGCCGTATGGGCATCGCTATCCCCACGATGATGGTGCCTGTCCTCCTGCGTCTTTGCCGTCTCGGTGGCAGCATCCGTGCTGACGATCTCTTCTGTGTTCTTCTCGGTATCCATAGGCTGTTTCCTCTCCTGTGATATGTTCTGGAATCCTGCAGTGCCTCCGGGGTGATGGGCAGCTGCGATCTGATTGCATGGTACCTAGTGATTGACAGCAAAATACACAGGTACCGAAGTAATCACAGATGCAGGACAAAGCTGAATGGATGCTGACGAGAGAAATAAGGGCCAGGAGCTGCCTCCTGGCCCTTGATGCCATGCTCTTCTGTGGAAGGTCCTAGTCCAGGCCCTCTTCGCCGTTGGACTTGATGATCTTCTGGTAGGCGTAGAAGGAATCCTTGCGGATGCGCTTGTAGGTGCCCGTGCCGTCATCGTGCTTGTCGACGTAGATGAAGCCGTAGCGCTTGCGCATCTCGCCTGTGCCGGCGGAGACGAGGTCGATCGGTCCCCACCAGGTGTAGCCCTTGAGGTCGACGCCGTCCTTCACGGCCTCGCGCATGGCCTTCACATGGCTCTTGAGGTAGTCGATGCGGTACTGGTCGTGAATCTTGCCGTCCTCGGTCACGGTGTCGAGGGCGCCCATGCCGTTCTCGACGACCATCAGAGGGATCTGGTAGCGGTCATAGATCTCGTTGAGGGCGAAGCGCAGGCCATCCGGGTCGATCTGCCAGCCCCAGTCGGTGCTCTGGAGGTAGGGGTTCACGCCGCCGAACGTCATGTTTCCTGCCGTCTGCTTCACGTCGTGGGTGCCCACCACATTGCTCATGTAGTAGGAGAAGGTGTAGAAGTCGATCGTGCCCTCGCGCAGATCCTCGAGGTCGCCGTCCTGGATATCGAGCTTGATGTCGTTCTCCTCCCAGAAGCGCTTCGCGTAGGAAGGATAGTAGCCGCGGGCCTGGACATCGGAGCAGTACCAGTTCATGGTGCGCATCTGCGCCTCATTGAGCAGGATGTCCTTCGGGTCGCAGGTGGCAGCATAGGACAGGATGAAGCAGTCCATGTTGCCGAGCTTGAACTGCGGGTAGTGCTCATGGGCATAGCGGATGACGCGGGCGGAGGCCACGAACTGGTGATGCAGGGCCTGGAAGCGCTGCTGCGGGGTCGTGTGGGCCTCGGAAGCCGGTCCCTCGAAGCCACGGATCATCGAGGTCTCGAAGAGGTTGCCCATGTCCATGGTGCCGCAGTTGATCTCGTTGAAGGTCAGCCAGTACTTGACCTTGTCCTGATAGCGGTCGAAGACGGTCCTGCAGTAGTTCTCGAAGAAGCCGATGAGCTCGCGGGACTCCCAGCCGTTGTACTTCTCGACGAGGTGGTAGGGCATCTCGTAGTGGGAGAGCGTCACGAGCGGCTCGATGTTGTGCTTGCGGCAGCAGTCGAAGACCTTATCGTAGAAGGCGAGGCCGAGCTCGTTCGGCTTCTCGTCGTCGCCGTTCGGGAAGATGCGGGACCAGGAGATGGACATGCGGAACATGTTGAAGCCCATCTCGGCGAAGAGCGCGATGTCCTCCTCGTAGTGATGATAGAAGTCGATGCCATCATGGTTCGGGTAGAGCACGTCCGGCTTGATGTCGAGCGTGATCATGCGCGGCTTGTCCTTCGTGCCGCCTGTGAAGTGGTCATCGACGGAAGGGCCGCGGCCATCCACGTTCCATGCACCCTCGAACTGGTTGGCGGCAGTGGCGCCACCCCAGAAAAAGCCCTTCGGGAATCCTTCTGCCATTGCTCCTCCTCATGTCATGCCGCACCTTGCCAGACCTCAGTGCTTGGGCTTGTGCGGTCTCCTTGCCTCTAGATACTAGGGGCGGTTGAGAAGCCCTGCGAGAGATATCAGTGAAGTGGAAACTTCTTTTCGCAGGTGGTCCTCTGTAGCCGGAGATCCATGAAACTTTCTGACACTTTTTCTGATACCTTTGATGCTGGAGCGGAAAAGCGTGTCGTGCGATGCGGAGATGGTTCCATGGACATCGGCCAGAGGATGGGGGAGACGCCGGGGCTCACCCCGACGGAGCAGGAGCTTGCCCACACGATCGTCGGCCTGGGGCCGCTCCTCAAGGACTACTCGATCAAGGAGCTCGCCCAGGAAGCGCACTGCTCGGTCGCGACGATCCACAGGCTCTGTCGCAAGCTCGGGCTCGAGGGCTTCAAGGACCTCAAGGTCGAGATGGCCCGCGCCCAGGAGCGGATGCGGATGACGGGGAACGTGGACATCAACTTCCCCTTCGACAAGGGCTGGCCAGCAGCCAGGGTATCTGCAAGCATGCGCTCCCTCTATGAGCGGACGCTCGCCGAGACCCAGGAGCTCCTCGACAGGGATGCCCTGGACCATGCAGCGGATCTGATAGCTGGCGCCAGGACCGTGAATGTCGTGACGGAGTCGCACAACCTCTATCCCGCCAACATGTTCGTGGACCGGCTGCTCTCGATCGGCCATGCGGCGCTCTGCGAGGAATCGATCGAGCGGCAGGTGCGGTGCTCCCTTGCGATGGGGCCGGACTGCGCGGCGGTCTGCATCTCCTATTCCGGTGTCTCCATGGCGGTATCGCGGGTGCTGCCCATCCTCAAGGAGCGCAAGGTGCCGACCGTCTTCGTGGGAACGCCTGCGGCGGCATCCCTCAACCCGGGGCTCGATGCCTATCTGGGCGTGAGCGACGCGGAGCGCTACCAGGGGAGGATCACGCAGTTTGCCTCCCATCTCGCGGTGCACTATGTGCTCGACACCCTCTTCGGCTGCGTCTGCGCCCGCACCTGGGATGAGAGCATGAAGTTCCTGAAGAAGTCGATGCCCTATACGCGGAAGGATGGCCTCGAGGACCGCAATCCTGGCCCGCTGTCTTCTGATTGGCCAGAAGGCTGAAAACTCCATGTACACCCTGTGTGCACGCAGATGCTGTGCATAGTTTTTCTCACAGTGTGCAATACTACACGCAGTGAGAAGAATTGCACACACTGTGCAACAGCAGCATGGAGAGGAGGCACGTGAGGTGCAGGAACGGAATGTGACGCTGCCGCTCGCCTCGCAGGCTCCCAGCCTCTCGCTTGTCGGCGAGGCTGCCCCGACGACAGACCGGCGCAGCATCCGTACCCGCCAGGCACTGCGCGATGCGCTTGCCGCAGAGATCGAGCGGACCGGCGACCTTTCCCGTGTCACCGTCAAGGCCGTCGCCGATGCAGCAGGGGTCACAAGACGCACCTTCTACTCGCATTTCAAGGATATCCCGGACCTGGTCAGCCAGATCGAGGACGAGACGGTCGAGGATGTGCGGGTGCTCGTGACGAGGCTTGCCCAGACGAACCTCGAGGAGCTGCAGGAGGCAATCAGCCATCTTGCGCCCTGCCCGGGGTCGGTGGACATCCTCGAATACTTCCTCGAGCGCGAGAGCTACCTTCCCGCCCTTCTGGGCGATGGGGGAGACCCGGCATTCACCGAAAAGCTGAAGCAGGTCACCTACGACGCGGTGGCCGAGCGCGCGAGCGAGGGAATAAGCTTTCCGCTTCCCAAGGCTGTCTTCGACTACTACCTCACGTTCGCGATCTCTGCCGAGGTGGGAGTGCTGCTGAGGTGGATGCGCCTCGGCATGAAGGAGTCGCCGGAAGTGATGGCGAGAGTGATGACCGCGCTGATGTTCGTGCGGCCTGGCGATTTGTACGGAAAGAAGATCGAATTTGGCATGCCCGACCTGGACGATCTGGCGGACATGGCCTCGAACCTGAAGGAGATGCAGGAATGACCGAGAATGGCTCTTCAGTGGCAGCGGAGCGCAATGCGCATTACGCGATGCCGCTCGTGCAGGAGGGCGCCGAGCTCAAGCCGAAGCATCGTGCGGATTTCCGCCATGCCCACCTCCGCCTCGGCATCGATGTCGGCTCCACGACCGTGAAGCTGGCTGTCATCGACGAGAACGAGCATCTGGTCTATGCGAACTACGAGCGTCACCACACGGACGTGAAGGCGACGGCCCGCGAGGTCTTCCGCAAGGCCCAGAAGGTCCTGGGGGATGCACGGATGCGCGTCTCCATCACGGGCTCTGGCGGCATGCTGCTTGCCAAGTGGCTGGATGTCGAGTTCGTGCAGGAGGTCATCGCCTCCAAGCGCGCGGTCGAGTCGCTGATCCCTGAGACCGATGTCGCTATCGAGCTCGGTGGCGAGGATGCGAAGATCATCTACTTCGACAATGGCATCGAGCAGCGCATGAACGGCACCTGCGCCGGCGGCACGGGCGCCTTCATCGACCAGATGGCATCGCTCATGGAGACCGACGCCCAGGGCCTGAACGAGCTCGCCAAGGGTGCCCAGCACATCTATCCGATCGCTTCGCGCTGCGGCGTCTTCGCGAAGTCCGACGTGCAGCCGCTCCTCAATGAGGGTGCGGCTCGCGAGGATGTCGCTGCCTCGATCTTCCAGGCTGTCGCGAACCAGACGGTCTCCGGCCTTGCCTGCGGCCACCCGATCCGGGGCTATGTCGCCTTCCTCGGCGGCCCGCTCCAGTATCTCTCCGAGCTCCGCAAGCGCTTCTACATCACGTTGAAGCTCGACGAGGAGCACCGCATCGTCCCTGAGAATGCCCACCTCTTCGTGGCGACGGGCGCTGCCCTTGCGGGCGAGAGCACCGATACGGTCAGCTTCCAGGAGGTCATCGACAAGCTCGATTCGCTCGGCGACACCCAGGGCACCGAGGTCGCACGCCTGGATCCGCTCTTCGCGACGGATGCCGACTACGATGAGTTCAAGGCACGCCACGATGCGCAGGTCGTCCCGAAGGGCTCGCTCGACAGCTACCATGGCCGCGTCTTCATCGGCATCGATGCCGGTTCCACGACCATGAAGGCAGCTGTCGTCGGCGAGGACGGCGAGCTCCTCTACACGTGGTACGACAACAACAACGGCGATGTCCTCGGCACCGCCCGCAAGATCATGGACGACATCTACGATCATCTGCCGGAAGACTGCACGATTGGCCATGTCACGACGACCGGCTACGGCGAGGGCATCCTGATCGAGGCCCTCCAGGCAGACTCCGGCGAGATTGAGACCGTGGCGCATCTCCGTGGCGCCAAGGCCTTCGTCCCTGATGTCAACTTCATCCTCGATATCGGCGGCCAGGACATGAAGTGCCTCCAGGTGAAAAATGGCATCATCGAGCACATCTCGCTGAACGAGGCCTGCTCCTCGGGCTGCGGCTCCTTCATCGCGAACTTCGCGGACTCGATGGGCATGACCGTGCAGGAGTTCGCGCAGGCAGCCGTGCGCGGCGAGCACCCGGTCGACCTGGGCAGCCGCTGCACCGTCTTCATGAACTCCCGCGTCAAGCAGGCGCAGAAGGAAGGCGCCACGATCGGCGATGTCGCTGCCGGCCTCTCCTATTCTGTCATCAAGAATGCCCTCTTCAAGGTCATCAAGCTCCGCGACTACGATGAGATCGGCGAGAACATCGTCGTGCAGGGCGGCACCTTCATGTCCGACGCGACGCTGCGCGCCTTCGAGCTCCTGACTGGCCGCGACGTGATCCGTCCGGACATTGCAGGCACGATGGGCGCCTATGGCGCAGCGCTTCTGGCCCGCGACCGTGCCGGCGTGGATGGCACCTCGCAGATCCTCTCCCGCGAGGAGATCGACAACCTCAAGGTCAAGCATACGAACGCCCACTGCGGGCGCTGCTCGAACAACTGCCTGCTCACGATCAACTCCTTCGGCAACGGTCGCCGCTTCATCACGGGCAACCGCTGCGAGAAGGGCTCCGGCAAGCCCGTCAAGGAGCAGAGCAAGGCGCCGAACCTCTTCGAGTTCAAGAACAAGCTCCTCTTCGACCGCGAATGCCTCGATCCTGACACCGCTCCGCGCGGCACCGTCGGCATTCCCCGTGCCCTCAACATGTACGAGAACTATCCCTTCTGGCATGCCTTCTTCACGAAGCTCGGCTTCTCCGTCATCCTCTCCGACAAGACGACGAGGAAGACCTACGAGGCAGGCACCGAGTCCATGCCTTCCGAGAGCGTGTGCTACCCGGCCAAGCTCTCCCATGGCCACATCATGAACCTCCTCGAGAAGGATCCGGACTTCATCTGGATGCCCTGCATCCGCTGGGAGCGCCAGGAGGACGAGTCTGCGACGAACCACTACAACTGCCCGATCGTGATGAGCTATCCGCAGTCCTTGGAGCTCAACATCGACGAGCTCTCCGATCCGAAGGTGGAGTATCTCGACCCCTTCCTGCCGTATGACAAGAAGAACGAGCTCAAGCGCCGCCTCTATGAGGTCGTCGTCGAGCAGCGCGAGAAGGATGCTGCGGCAGGCCATGGCAGGGTCCGTGGCTCCCACATCACCCGCGGAGAGATCGACGAGGCCGTGAACTATGCCTGGCAGGCAGACCTCGACTTCAAGAACGCCATGCACCAGGCAGGCGACGACACCTTGAAGTGGATCGAGGACAACGACGCCCATGGCATCGTGCTCGCAGGGCGCCCCTACCACAACGACGGCGAGATCAACCATGCCATTCCGGAGATGCTCCATGGGTTCGGCTTCGCCGTGCTCACCGAGGACTCCGTCGCCCACAAGGTGAAGCCGGAGCGCCCGATCCGCGTCATCGACCAGTGGATGTTCCACTCCCGCCTCTACCGTGCGGCCCGCTTCGTCGCTGAGCGCAACGACCTCGACCTGATCCAGCTCCAGAGCTTCGGCTGCGGCCTCGACGCCCTCACGACGG
>OMTG01000010.1 GCA_900313905.1 uncultured Actinomycetes bacterium
TGATCAAGTGCGTCCTCGATTTCCTGGAGCCTGAGGAGGAGGACGAGGCGATGGACCTCTACTGCGGTGCCGGCACCTTCACGCTGCCGCTTGCAGACCGCGTCTCCTTCGTCTCTGCCGTCGAGTCCTATGGGCCGGCGGTGCGCGACCTCAAGCGCAACCTGCAGCATGCCCATCTCGAGAATGTCGATGCCATCGGCGGCGATGCCGGACGCGAGTTCCCGGACACCGACGCAGACATCATCGTCGTCGATCCCCCGCGCTCAGGCCTCTCGGAGGACGTAATAGACCAGCTCTCTGACCAGCCTGCCCGTGCCATCGCCTATGTCTCCTGCGACCCCGCGACCCTGGCACGCGACATCGCCCGCTTCGAGGAGCGTGATGTCTTCGAGGCCGCAAAGCTCCAGCCCGTCGACCTCTTCCCGCAGAGCTTCCATTGCGAGACGGTCTGCCTCCTCACCCGCACCAAGGCCCGCCGCCGGTAAGCTGGCACTAGCCCGCCTGGCGCCTCCTGCACCGCCGCACGAAAGATGCATCAGTCCGTCCCGTCCAACAAGGCGGGGCGGGCTTTCCGATTGGCTTGCCAGCTGCTGCCATATGCCAATCTCCTGTTTGCCTGCATGCCATATCTGTCCCAAGGGGACAGAATGCAGCATCATCAGTGCCGGCAATCATAGTCCCGTCATATCGGCCATTGCCATTCACCGCCAATTGCCACGAGCCAAACACTTGGCGAGCGCTCCAAAGACGCGGAACCCCTGCTCCCATGCTTCCCATCAGCCGCCACACTAGGCCTGAATTCCATTGCGAAGCGGTCGGCAAAGAAAGCGACGCTGGAGTACGCTATGAATGGCACGCTTGAGGATATGCTCAGGCATCTACCTGATCTGAACTGACGTACAGGGATGGAGGAAGGGCAGATGAAGGGATCGGAAGCGCAGCTATTGGGATTCATGGAAGGCGCGAACAATCGATACGTCATTCCTGTGTACCAGAGGAAATATGACTGGAAGATCGAGAACTGCCGCCAGCTGTACGAAGATCTGAAGAAGGTCCTCCGCGATGGCAGAAGCAGCCATTTCTTTGGGAGCATCGTCTCGCAGGTCGTCCCTGATGGCAGCAAGATCGAGTTCCATATCATCGATGGGCAGCAGCGCCTGACCACGGTCACTCTGCTGCTTCTCGCCATCTGCAACATGATCAGGGCAGGAAAGGTCAAGTCCGATGAGGAGGCGCTTGACGACCAGATCATGGAACGATTCATCATCGCCAAATGGGCCAAAAAAGACGACAAGATCAAGCTTCGCCCCGTGAAGAGCGATAGAAGTGCGCTGGAGAAACTTGTCGACGGCGACCCGAACGAGTATGAGCCTGCGTCGAACATGACCATCAACTACCGATTCTTCTGCGATCAGATTCTGAAGGAAGAACTGCCCATAGACGCCCTCTACGAGGCCATCGGAAAGCTCCAGATCATCAGCATCACGCTCGACGGCGACGACAAGGCACAGCTGATCTTCGAGAGCCTGAACTCCACAGGACTGGCCCTCACGGAAGGCGACAAGATCCGGAATTATATCCTGATGGGGCTCGACCCGAAGAAGCAGGACAATGTCTATGAGAAATACTGGACGAAGATTGAGGACTGCACCGGAAACGATGTCAGCGCTTTCGTCCGTGACTACCTCAGCATCAAGCAGCAGATGACGCCGACCATCAGCAATGTCTACCAGTCATTCAAGAAGTATGTGGAGACCGAGCGCATTCCTCTGAGCTCCCTTCTGGATGACATGCTGAAATACGCGCACATCTATCAGAAGCTGATGACCGGCAAGAGCGGACTGCACAGCCAGAAACTGGATGACTGCATGTACCGGCTGCACCGCCTAGAGATTACAGTCACAGAGCCGTTCTTCATGGAGATCCTCCGGCTGAATCAGGATGGAGGGAAGCTCTCGGTCGATGACCTCACGCAGATATTCTTGATCACAGAGAATTACCTGTTCCGGCGCAACATCTGCGACGTGCCGACAAATTCGCTGAACAAGGTCTTTCTGAACCTGAACCGAGAGGTCATCCGCTACGACAACACTACGAACGACTACGTCCAGAAATTCATCTATGCGCTGCTCTCGAAGAAGGAAAGCAGCAGATTCCCGGATGATGCTGAGTTCAGGCAGGCGCTTGCAAGCAAAGCCGTCTACCAGATGCGCGGAAAATATAAGGCGTATCTCTTCGAGCGTTTCGAAAACCATGGGACCTTGGAAGCGAAAGATGTCTATACGCTTCTTGATAACGGGACATACTCCATCGAGCACATCATGCCGCAGCACCTTACTCCAGCTTGGATCCAGGCGCTCGGACCGAATGCCGAGGAGATCCACAGCACTTGGCTCCATCGTCTGGGAAACCTGACGCTCACCGCCTACAACTCCAGCATGAGCAACGCCACCTTCCAAGAGAAGAGAGATGCCGAGCTTGGATACAAGGCGAGCGGTCTGCGCATGAACCAGCGCATCGCTGAAAAGGAAAAATGGGGTCCCGAGGAAATGCAGGAGCGCAGTGACGCGATGGTGGACCTTGCAACCAGCAAGATATGGGCGATGCCATCCACCACTTTTGCGCCAGCCGAAAAGGAATTCGATTCCTGCGCTTTGGGGGACGAGGACTTTGATCTGACAGGCAGGGATATCGCCAAGTACAGCTATCAGAACGTGGAGACGCCGGTTTTAAGCTGGGCCGATATGTTCGAGCATGTCGTCAAATACCTGCACGCTGAGGACAAGTCCATCCTTTCGACGCTCTCATGCAGCACCGGCAGCGAAACAGAACTCGGCAGCTACTTCAGCAGCGATCCAGATGCCCTCCGCACGCCATTGAAGATCGATGATGATGTCTATGTAGAGAAGAACACAAGCACCACCTTGAAGATTTCCATACTGCGCAGGCTGTTCGTCCTCTTCCAAGCCGATCCGATGAATCTCGTGTTCTATCTTCGCGATTCAGAGCAAGACAAGACAGCTGGCCAGAACCGTTACGATCTCAGGAGAAAATACTGGTCCTATGCCCTTCCCATCATTCAGGCGGCGAATCGCGGGAATGGAGCCTTCCGGAGTTGCATTCCCGGCACATCAAACACGATGAACGGGCATTTTGGCATCGGGGGATTCTGCGTCAGCTGTGTCGCCAACCGGGATGAAGCGAGGATCGACTTCAGCCTTAGAAAGGGCAATACAGAAGAGAGCAAAAGCGCGTTTGACTATCTGAAGGCGCATCAGGGTGAAATCGAGGATGCAATGGGGACGCCGCTCTCCTGGAATCGGGCGGACGAATGCAAGGCATCATGGATCTCCTATGCGCTCAAGGATGTCAGCATCGCAGACGAGGCGGACTGGCCTCGCATGGCGAAATTCATGGCCGAATGGAGCAAGAAGTATCTGGATGTGATTCTCCCTATTCTGGAGGAACGCTATGACGGGCAGGATCCGGTAGACCGCAAGAAGCAGACTATTTTCGATCTGGCAACGAAATGGGCTGAGGCAAAGACCGCAGAAGGCCTTATGCAGTTCGACCCCGACCATAGCAGTCGAAGCTACATACGCTTCAAGACACAGCTGATGTCGATGCTTTTCCCAGATGCAGAAAATCTGAGTGATTGGGGAACGACGAACCATTATTTCTTTGAAATCATAAACAAGACCGGCCACTCCATCTATATCCAGCTGTGTCTGAACTCAAAGAACCTTTCAGCCGACCAGAAGGCCTTGTATGACCAGGCGATTGCATGCTCTAATTCCAGAGCAACTGCCAATGGATGGAAATGGAGAGCGGTCTTCCGTTCCGCGACTTCAGAATTCGGAGAAAATCTGTCAGAGCAGGATGTCATAGAGAAGCTCGATGCCGCGCTGAATGATATATCTGGGAAACAGGATGATTTCCTGAGGAAGATGAAGCTGTCGTATGGTCTCCCCCAGCAGATTGAACCGCTCTGGCATCGATAATGAAGCAGACGGTTCATCCCCAAGATGCCGGGCGCAAGTTCCCGGACACCGACGCAGACATCATCGTCGTCGATCCCCCGCGCTCAGGCCTCTCAGAGGACGTGATCGACCAGCTCTCTGACCAGCCTGCCCGCGCCATCGCCTACGTCTCCTGCGACCCCGCGACCCTGGCACGCGACATCGCCCGCTTCGAGGAGCGCGACACGTTCGAGGCCGCAAAGCAAAGCTCCAGCCTGTCGACCTCTTCCCGCAGAGCTTCCATTGCGAGACGGTGGCATTGCTGAAACGGGCCTGAGACCAAGCACCCATCGAAGGCGGTTGTAGCCAAAAGAATGATGCAAACAGGCACTCCCAACCATCTGCGGGGGGTGCCTGTTTGCATTCAGCGCATCTGCAGTTGATAATATGTCGTATTCGACATATTATCAACTGTTCAAGAATGGAGAGATGGGATTTTCGGGCTGAGAACAAAGCAGGGTTCTGACATTACGCGGGTCCTCTATTTCTTCTTCATTGGAAAGAAAGCCATTCTGACTAACGGCTTCGTGAAGAAGACCCAGAAGACGCCATCCACAGTTATTGAGCTGGCGAGAAAATACAGATTGTATTGCGAAAGAAGGCTAGGACAATGAGCGGCTATACCGATTACAAGCAGAAGGCACTGGAGGATCCTGCGGTCAGAGCAGAATATGATGCCCTCCAGCCAGAGTACGACATCATCCAGGCACTGATTGATGCCCGCAATACAGAGGGCTTGACTCAAAAAGAGTTGTCCGAGCGGACCGGAATCACACAGGCGGATATAAGCCGCATTGAAAATGGCACGAGGAATCCTTCGCTTGAAATGGTGAAGAGGCTTGCAAGCGGCCTCGGCATGAGGCTGCGGCTTGAGTTTGTGCCGGATAGTTCGGTCCAGACAGGGAAATAAGCCTCTGGATGGCCATCCAAGAACAGAGCAGTCTGCAATTGATTCAACAAGCTAGCCTGTTTGCCTATGCGTTGCAGCAGCTTCGGCAAAAGAAGGCGAATCGTCGAATGCTCCTTGGGCATCAGGATTCGATTCTGCAACCTCCTGCAGCATCCTGCGTTCAAGGGCAATGCATCTTTGGCACTATAAGCCAGAGATTCCAGGGAACGTGAAGGTCAGCTCGATTGCGTCGATTTTGCTGGTGCAAGCGCTTGAACAGGCTGCAGCTGGGCCGGAACCTGCATCTGACATCCCGCGGACCATATCCGAATAGCGGGATGACAGGAATCTCCTGGAGGATGCAACAGAACATGATGGTGGCCGGCGAGCTCCACAGCTGGAATGGGATTCCCTGATCGCTCCTCGATTGGACAACCGGCGAAGCTTTATGCGACCCCCTGCCGATAATGAGCCGCAAGCCCAGCATGTTCACAGGCCATGCGCCAGCAAAGATGAATTGCCTTGAGAACGTACCAGATGCGGAGGATATGGTAGTCAGGGCATGCATTTCTGGTCTGCCGCATTTTTCGGCGTCCACAAGCAAGAGGCATGGCGGCTTCTTGCGTGGCCTTCCATGCGGCGGGCATAGACATCTATGAAGGACAGGTATGAGTTCAGTCGCTATCGGATGCTTATGCGCAGCAGGCTGCAAGATACTTTTTTGGCCTGAGCTATGCCTTCACAAAACAGGCAGTTGCAGGAGCGAGCGCCTTTGCGCTCCTTGGCTGGCGTTTCCTGATCGCTTTCATTGCGATGAGCATCGGGCCCCTGACGGGTGCGATCGAGATAGATCTGAAAGGGAAGAAGCTCAAAAGCATTCTTTTCGTCGCGCTCTTCGATCCGATCATCTATTTCATCGGCGAGACTGTGGGGATCGGCAATACGACGGCTTCCGCTTCCAAAAGCGGAGCATTCCTCGCCTGCATTCCCGCTGCCTCGCTTGTGGCATCATCTGCGATCCTCCACAAGAGGGCTCGAAGGATCCAGACCCTTGGAATCTTGATCACGCTGTCGGAAGTTCTGCTCACGGCCTTCGCTGCGGGCATGAATCGCACAAGCCTGTCCGCCACCAGATACCTGTTTCTGGCAATTGCGGTCGTATCCTACGCCCTGTACAGCGTCTTCGTCGAGAAAGCGGAAGGTTTCTCCAGCATGGAGATAACGTACGTGATGATCGCTGCCGGAGCGCTGGTGTTCGGTCTTCTCGCAATCGGAGAAGCGAGGCTGCATGGCACCATTTCCAGCCTGGCGCTTCTCCCTTTCAGCAATGCCCCATTTCTTGCAGCTGTGCTGTATCAGGGAATCGGCTGCTCCATTCTGGCATTCTTCTTGTCGAATGTGACGATTGCAAAGATCGGCGTCAACCGGACGGCTTCGTTCATCGGACTCTCGACGGTCATCTCCATACTTGCAGGAGCCTTGCTCCTTGGAGAGTCATTTGCAGCGCTGCAGATCGTCGGCGCAGCCATCATTCTCATCGGAGTCTATGCCGCGAATTCGCGCAGAGCGTAGCAGCAGCTTCCAGCTTGCCAGATCCTGGCCTTTCCTGGATATGCAGCTGGAAGTGTATGGGAGATGCTGTATTTTTAGGCAAGCTGCCAGTCGGCACATCAAGGCAGAATCTCCCTCGGTCGCAGTACACAAGATCCAGCGTCTGATGTATGAGATGCAGCCATGCAGACAGGACGGAAACAAGGACAGTGGCCATGAGGATACGGAAAACAGAGGAATCAGATCTCGCTGCACTGCTCGCAATCTGGAATGAAGTGATCGAAGAGGGAGGATCCATACCCTTCGAGGCGCCCATGGACCTGGCCGAGTTCCGGGGCTTCCTGATGGACCAGCAGCTGTGCATGAGCGCGATTGCGGATGATGGCAGGGCAGTCGGCATGTTCCAGCTGCATCCCCTGGTAGGCGGCCGATGCGATGCCTATGCCAATGCAACATATATCGTGGACCAGGAAGTGCGAGGCCGAGGAATCGGCAGAGCGCTGGTGATGCGCAGCCTCGCCGAAGCGAAGCATCTTGGCTATCAGGCAATGGTATTCATCGGGGTCGTCGACAGCAACCACGCCGCACGGCACTGCTATGAAGGCTGCGGCTTCACGGAACGTGGCACCCTGCCGCAGGGCTTCCGGACAAAGGATGGGCACCATGAGGACATGCACCTGTACTATCGCAGCTTGGACGATCTGCATATGGATGCACAATGAGCCTGTCCGCCCCCAGGGCAAGCGGGCCTTCACTTTGCCGCCAGAGCATATGCTCCGAGCGATATCCCCCTGGCATGCGCGACGCTCTCGCAAAGAGCAGGCACTGTCCAGATGCCAGAAGCAGCGGCTCGGATATGGCCATCAGCCACCGTACAGCAGGCGATGCTTGATGCTAGAGTGGCAATCAGGTGCTGGCGCTGAAAGGAAGACGATGAGGAGAAAAGACAGAGAGGTCACTGATGCACAAGAAATCAATGCGATACTGAAGCGCTGCGATACGGTGCGCATAGGCATCAGCGACGGCGAGTACCCGTACGTGGTGCCCGTCTCTTTTGGAGTCGAGATATCAGATGGCAGCCCCATCATCTATTTCCATTGCGCCAGGCAAGGACACAAATTGGAGCTCCTGGGAGAGAGAAAGCCGGTGTCGGTAGAGGCAGACACATTCTTCAAGGTCCAGAAAACGAAGATTGGCATCACGACACGCTATGAAAGCGTGATGGGGACGGGAATCTGCGAGCGTGTCAGAGATCCGGATGAGGTGCTCAAGGGATTGAGGCTCCTGCTTGAGCATTACGGCCAATCAGATTATCCCTTGGACCGGTGCAGAGGCCTGGAGCATCTCTTTGTCTATAGAATCGTGCTGCATGAGCTGACCGGCAAGCAGAACCTGCCGGAATGAGCCACGCCTGGAATCATCGTGTCCTGCACCAGTGGCCATTGCCTTCCTCGCCAATTGCAGCAAGCCCAAGAAGAATCAGGCATTCCGATCAAGCGGAGCTCCTGCCCCTGTTCACTGACGCTGAGCATGGATGCTTCCTTGAAGAGCCAGCGAAGATGGTGATGTGCCACAGCCTCCCTTCAGACGGAACGCTCCCCCAGATCAACGACCTCCGAAAGAGATGGCGTGGCATCCTGGAGCTTCTCGAGGCACGTGTCAACGCCTTCTGACAAGTCTGCGGCAAGCCTGATGGCTATCGTCTCCGCATCTGCATCCTATGCGATTCAGATGCGTCTGCAAAGGCAGCCAGATCCCCGAATGATCCGCGGCATGTGCCCTCCATCCTGCAGCCTCTTGCGGCAGCATCAGGCGCCGGAGACGTGCATCTATGGCATCGTGGCCTAGAGATTTCCAGCAGGGACCAGTGCCAGCCATGCAAGGAGCGGACTCATATGGATACTGACAGCCAGTTTCTCTTTGCAGATGGGAAGGAACCCCGCTCATCCTGCAGTCCTTCAGGGAGCTTGGCGATTACGAGAAGATGCTCGATGAGGTGCTGGCAGATGAGAAGACCCTGGAGCACTGGGTCTTCGACGAGAAGAGGGCAGAAGTCATCTTCCTTGTCGCAGACGACGGAAAGGAGGCCGGCTTCGCCCTCTTCTTCCACAGCTTCTCGACGTTTCTCGGCAGGGCTGGCATCTATCTGGAGGATCTGTATGTGAGGCACGACTACCGTGGGCGTGGATGCGGAAAGGCCATCATGAGGAAGCTGGCAGCCGTATGCGATCAGGACTCGTTGACGAGCTTGCCGGTCATATGGTCGATTGTGAGCTCCAGCATCTGGAGCGCCACGCGGGTATGGGCAATCTCGTCCTCGATGTAGTCCGGATCGTCCGGGAAATACTTCAGCCCCAGCTTCCGGACAAAGCCGATCGACTCATCGCTTGTCTCCATGAGGCGGATGGTGCCAAAGACCGTGACGCTCTGGACATCCAGCCCGCGCTTCACTTCAGAGGGAATGCCAGCCGTGATCACATTGAAGGATGCCTTCGGATTCTCCTTCAGGACATCGATCTTATGCCCGCTCTTCGCCCCGTGGAAATAGATCTTCCCATCCTCGTAATAGAAGTTCATCGGTATGGCATAGGGCTGCCCATCGTCTCCACAGACTGCAAGGACGCCTCGCCTCTCGGTCTTGAGCACCTTTATGCAGTCCTCGTCGGCCATCTGCTGCTTGAACCTTCTCATCTTCACATATTCCATAGGCGCACCTATCTGGCTCCGATTGCTGTCTTCCGCCCATTATGTCACGCAGAGGGTGCACTTCACGCGGCCCACAGAAACTGGTGTGCTGGGCTGCGCTCGGCTCCGGCAATCGTGTGGATGGCGCTGCCACTCGCCGCAGGCAGCCTGAATGCCTTCGAGGCCACGATGCTCCGAACGGCAACCGTATCTGCCGCCGCATTCAGGGAGAGGCAGGCAGTGCTACCATGAAGCGGTGAGAAGTTCCATTGCCAGACAAAGGGTCCCAGTGTGTCAGAGCCGGATATCTTGATGCTTCCTCTCGGTCGTACCCGATGCTACCTGATTGGCCATGCTCTGCTTGTCGATACCGGCTGGGCAGGCACGATGCCGCTCCTTCACCAGGCGCTCTCCCCAGCCGGCATGACCCCTTCTGACATATCCTGCCTTATCGTGACGCACTTCCATCCCGACCATATGGGGCTCGCGCCCGCGCTGACAGATCTTGGCTGCACCTTCCTCGTGCCCGACATCCAGCTTTCGCACCTCCACGATGCAGACCGCATCTTCGCGACGGAGCGCCGCCAGCACGGGTTCCATCCCATTGACGATCAAGCCGTCTGCTCCTTCCCGCGCGAAGACGCAAGGCGCATCCTTTCCTCCTATGGCATCGCAGGCGAGATCCTTGCCACCCCCCGGCCATTCCGAGGACTCCGTCACTCTCCTTCTCGATTCAGGCGATGCCTTCGTAGGAGACCTCCCCCGCCCTGAGATGGCAGGCCTCTACGCAGATCCCATCCTTGCTGCCAGCTGGGAGATGCTCCTTTCCCGAGGTGCGCGGTGCATCCACTTCGCCCATGAGGAGGACGAATGGCTCTGAAGCCCTTCCTTATGGCCCCTTTTCCACCAGAATGGACGCATTCTGGCTCCATATGGGCAGCTTGAGACCGACTGCCAAATTCGTGCATAAATCACTGGCGTTTGAGCCAAAGAAAGTGTACAAAAGAGTACGTACTTGAGTAAGGGGCTCAGGTACGTACCACC
>OMTG01000003.1 GCA_900313905.1 uncultured Actinomycetes bacterium
GCTCTGCACCGAAGCGCACGGAGTCATAGGCTGCGGAGATCGAGTTGTAGGAGTGCGACCACACGGGGATGCCGACCATTGCGCACTCGTCGCAGACAGCCTTGATCTCCTCGGTGCTCATGAGCTGTGCACGGCCGGAGTCCCAGCGCCAGATGCCGCCGCCGGTTGCCCAGATCTTGATGGCGTCCGGGTTCTCGCGAAGGCGCATGCGGATGGCATGGCGGAGCTCCCACGGACCGTCTACCTGGTCGCCCCAAGGATGGCCGGTCTTGGACATCTCGAACGGAAGACGGTGGCAGTCGCCGTGGCCTGCAGTGCGGCAGAAGCCCAGGCCGGTCGCGAAGATGCGGGGCCCCTTCATGACGCCCATGTTGACGAGGTCGCGGATGGCAATGCCGTTGCGGCCGATCTCGCAGACGGTGGTGAGGCCGTGGGTCACGGCGTCGTATGCCTGCTTGACAGCGCATGCCTGCTTCTGGGCGACGGTCTCGATGACCCAGTCGTTGTCGTTGTCGGTCAGGTTGCCCGAGAAGTGGATGTGGGTGTCGATGATGCCCGGCATGACCGTGCAGCCCTGGGCATCGATTACCTCATACCCTTCGGGAATCTCCGTTGCCTCGCCGGCATAGGCGATCTTCTTGCCATCGACCAGGACGAGGGAGTCCTCGACTGGGGATGCGCCGGTGCCATCGACGAGCTTGCCACCCTTGATTGCATACTTTGCCATTGCAGTTCCTCCAAACCTTCCTGATAGGACGTTTGTCTGTGCCATGTCTGCGCCTGAAAGGCGCTGCATGCCTGATGTGGGAAAAAGTGCCTTACGCTGCGTGCTTGGCCTTGGCAGGGTCTGCCTTGGAGCCGAAGACGGCGAGGATGATGAAGCCGATGACGATCCAGGCGGCCGTGATGATCCACTCGACCGTGTCGAGGGCAGCGGGGCTGAAGGGGACGACCATGAGGGCGATGATGATGAGGCCAGCGGCGATGGCGCAGCCGATGATGGGCTTGCCGCCATTGACCTTGTAGGGGCGCGGCAGGTCGGGCTCGGTCTTGCGGAGCTTCATGCAGGCGAACCCTGCCATCGTGCAGGCGAAGATGAAGCCGAGCGAAGCCACGTTCGTGAGCGGGACGAGCATGTTCCTGCCGAGGAAGGGACCGATGAGCGTGAGGCACGCCATCACGATGTTGGCCTTCTTGGGGGCGCCGGTCGCAGGATCGAGCTCTGCGAAGGAGGACGGAATCATGTTCTTGCGGCCCATGGCGAGCATGAGGCGGGCAGAGGCGCCGAAGAAGGAGTTCATCGGGCCAAGCGGTCCCAGCGTGCCGATGATGAGCATCGCGATGTAGAAGAAGATGTTGATGCGCTCGAGGACAGCGAGTGCCGGCACGGAGGACTTCACGAACTCATGCCAGTCGATGATGGTGCCGAAGGAGTAGATGCAGACGAGATAGAAGGCGCCCGAAGCGAGAAGCGCGATGGCCGGGATGAGGCCGAACTTCTTCCAGTCGAGGTTCGAGGAGGCTTCCTCGGCCTGCTGCGGGATCGTGTCGAATCCTGCATAGAAGAAGGGCGTCATGACAAGGACCGCGACGATGCCGCCGAGCAAGCTCGTTGCCTGGGTGGACTGGCCACCTGCTGCATCCGTGACCTGCGAGAAGACCGGCAGGGCATTCGACGGGCTTCCTGTCATGAACGAGATGACCATGGCAAGGACCATGCCGGTAAGGAGCGCCTTCGTGAGGAAGCTCGAGAGCTTCGCTGCGGCGCCAGCGCCGTGGAAGTTGAGGTAGATCACGAGGATGGCGGCTGCAAGCGCGATCACGGTCGGCCAGAGATAGACATCGGCGCCGAGGATGGTGTAGAGCTTGACGGAGCGGAGCCATGAGAGGACCGGGAACTCGGCGAAGCGGTCGGTCAGGAGCGTCGAGATCGCGATGGCTTCCCAAGGGCAGAGCGGCGCATTGCCGAGCAGGAGCATCCAGCCAGTGAAGAAGCCGAGCTTCCTGCCGTAGGTGCGGTCCACATACTCGATGATGCCGCCCGAGATTGGGATGGCGGCCGTGAGCTCGCCGAAGCACATGCCAATCGGCACCAGGAAGACGGCACCGATCGCGAATGCGATCATGGCGGGAATCGGGCCTCCGCCGAGCACCATCCAGTCACCTACCAGAAGCACCCAGCCTGTTCCAATGATGGCGCCAAAGCCGATCGTGAAGAAGTTGAAGAGCGTGAGCTCCTTCTTCATGCCGCCTTCCTGCGCAGCTGCGTCAGCCATCTGCCTCTCCCCTCATGCCGAAAGAATCACTGATTGTGTGGTGGATATCGGAAAGCCCGCTCCCTCGCGGGCCTCTTCCATTAAACGAGATGGCCGGAATGTTTCGCAAACGTATCCTTTCAGTTTCGACCTGAGCGGCAGGATGGACACTCCGAGCGTGGAACGCCGGCCTTTCGTTTCATCCGCTACAGAGGTACACCCCATGCATTTTTTTCATAACAGCAGGTAGTAAGCCATATTCTCGCTGCCGTTCACCCCGTTCGGAGAATCGGCCAGCGACAGGGAAATTCCGCCAACTAACAGATGAGGGCTCCCCCGTCATCCGGAAGAGCCCTCATGGGTTTCGTGTCGTGTGATGCTATGCGAACTGGCTGCGGTAGAGCTCTGCGTAGGCACCACCTTTGGCCAGCAGCTCCTTGTGCGTGCCCTGCTCGATGATCGTGCCGTGGTCCATAACGAGGATGAGGTCGGCATCCACGATGGTCGAGAGCCTGTGGGCGATCACGAAGGAGGTCCTCATCTCCATGATGGCCTCCATCGCACGGGTGATGGCCTGCTCGGTCCTGGTATCGACGCTCGAGGTCGCCTCATCGAGGATCAGGATCGCCGGATCGGAGAGCATGGCACGGGCAATCGTGAGGAGCTGGCGCTGTCCCTGCGAGATGCCCTCGCCGTCTGCCGTCACCATCGTGTCGTAGCACTTGGGGAGGGTGCGGATGAAGAAGTCCACATGGGCCGCCTTCGCCGCCGCCTCGATCTCCTCCCGGGTCGCATCGGGCTTGCCATAGGCGATGTTCTCGGCAATCGTCCCCTCGAAGAGCCAGGCATCCTGGAGGACCATGCCGAACTGGCGGCGCAGGTCGCTCCGGGTGAGTGCACGGGTATCCACCCCATCGAGCGTGATGGAGCCGCCCTGTATCTCGTAGAAGCGCATGAGGAGGTTGATGAGGGTCGTCTTGCCAGCACCGGTGGCGCCGACGATGGCGACCTTCTCCCCCGGCTCAGCCACAAGCGATACATCGCGCATCAGCGGGGCGTCAGGGCGATAGCCGAAACGCACATGGTCGAAGACGATCCTTCCCCGCACCGGCTCGGGAAGCTTTGCCGGCACCTCCGGGTCGGGCACGACCTCCTCCGCATCGAGCAGCGCGAAGACGCGCTCCGCTGCGGCAAGGGCGCCCTGGAGCATGTTGATCGAGAGCGAGAGCTCCGTCAGGGGCTCCGATGCCGAACCCACATACTGGAAGAAGGCCTGGAAGGCGCCGATCGACATCTGCCCCTGCAGCATGAGGCCACCTGCGAGGATGCCGAGGACGACCTGGGCAAGACGTGCGATGAAACGGATGGCAGGCGATATCGCGTTCGTGATGAAGTCGGTCTCGGCCGAGCGCTCGGCAAGCGCATCGGCGCATTCCCCGATCTCTTTGAGGCTCTGGTCCTCGAGGCCATAGGCCTTCACGACCATGCGGCCGGTATAGGCCTCCTCGACCGACCCCGTGAGGTCTCCCATGATGGCCTGGCGCCGTGCCGCCACCTGCATGGTCTTGTTCGCCACGACACCCGTGAGGATGAAGGAGGCGAGGGCGAAGCCGGCAAAGATGAGGGTCAGGACCACATCGGAGGCCATCATCATGATGATGGAGCCCGCCAGCGTGCAGAAGGCGATGATGAGCTGGAGGAGCCCCCGCTGCAGGACCTCGGAGATCTTGTCGAGGTCGTTCGTGGCACGCGAGATCGTGTCGCCCGGCTGGTGCCCATCGTAGTAGGAGAGCGGAAGGCGGGCGAGCTTATCACCAATGCGCTCGCGGAGCTTCAGGTTGAGCCGCTCTGCGAATGATGCCATGACGAGGGACTGCGCCGCATAGAAGGCCCAGGCGATGGTCCAGATGCCGAGATAGATAAGGAGCTCCCGGCCGGCATTCGAGAAGTCGACCACATAGAGCGAGCCTGCAGCGAACGCTGCCTGTGCCTGCTCCCAGATGAGGTCCACGAGCCCTGCGCTGTAGGCAATGGCGGCAAGGGTGCCCACCACATAGAAGACGGCTGAGATGGCAGCGACAACGGTGCGCCACCTCTGGTCGCCCGCCACCTCCCAGAGGCGCTTTGCAGTCTCCCAGGGATGCTCAGGCGTGTCCGCCTCAGCCTCTTCCTCCTGGATCTTCCTGGTCTTGAGCTCCCTGTCCTTCGTGTCTTCACGCTGCATCGACAGCACCTCCCCGCTCCTGCGACTCGACGATCTCCTGATAGTTGGGGCAGCTCTCCATGAGCTCCTCGTGGGTGCCCTTGCCGACCACGACACCGTCGCGCAGCACCACGATCTGGGCGGCATCCCGGATGGTCGAGACGCGCTGGGCGATGATCAGGACCGCAGCACCGGAGAGCTCGGTCGTGATGGCATGGCGGAGGGCTGCATCGGTCTTGTAATCCAGTGCCGAGAAAGAGTCATCGAAGATGTAGAGGTCGGCCTTGCGCACAAGCGCACGGGCAATCGCGAGGCGCTGTCGCTGGCCGCCTGAGAAGTTCGACCCTCCCTGGGCCACCGGTGCTTCAAGCCCTTCAGGCAACTCATGCACAAAGCCTGCCTGGGCGACATCGAGGGCATGCCAGAGCTCCTCGTCGGTCGCGTCCTCCCTGCCCTCTCTCAAATTCTCCGCAATCGTGCCCGAGAAGAGCCAAGCCGTCTGCGGCACATAGGCAATCCGTGCGCGCAGATCCTTCTGGGCGACGTCACGCACGTCGTGGCCAAGGAACTCGATCGATCCTTCCGTCGCATCGAGGAACCGCAGAAGCATCTTCGCGATCGTCGACTTGCCTGAGCCAGTGTTGCCAATGATTGCCGTATGGACGCCGCGGCGGATAGCGAAATCCACATCCTTCAAGGTGTCCTCTGAGGCATCGGCGAAGCGGAAGGAGAGGTGCTGGAAGGAGGCAACCGTCTCCTCGTCCGTGCCCTCCGGGAGGGACGCCGGATGCTCGGGGTCCTCGATGGCAGGATGCACGCTGAGCACGGCCTCGGCCCTCGTGAGGCAGGCTGCCGCCCGCGGCACCTGCAGGATCGCGAACTGTCCCATCATCATGAACCACAGGATCATCATCGCGTACTGCACGAGCGCCGAGATCGAGCCGATCTCGATCGCATGGGCGCCCACCCTATCGGCGCCGAGCCACATCACGGCGAACTCGACGAGGTTCATTACGAAGAAGCAGGTTGCATCCGTGGTCGCGAAGATGAAGTTCACGCGTATCGCGTTGGTGGCATAGTCCTGAAACGTCTCGTCGAGCCGCTTGCGCTCATGCTCCTCCTTGCCGAAGGCGCGGATCACCCTCGTACCCGTGATGGCCTCGCGCAGCCGTGCATTCATCCGGTCGATGAAGGTCTGGAGCTTGAGGAAGATGGGCGTCGTCTTCATGACGGCGATGGCAGAGATCGCAAGCAGGACCAGCGTCACCACCAGGAGCAGCTGCCCCATCACGGCGTCGGTCCGCCAGGCAAGGACGATAGCGACAATGCAGGTCACCGGCAGCGGAGCCAGCATCGTGAAGCACATGATGAGGGTCTGCTGCACCACGTTCGCATCCGAGAGGGTGCGCGTGATCATGGCGCCCGTGCCGAAGGAGGAGAACTCGCTCCCTGTGAGATCGAGCGACTTCTGGTAGACCTTCATCCTGAGGTCGCGCCCGACCCGTGCCGCCAGCCGCGATGCCAGCCAGTAGGAAGCGACGCAGCTGCCCGACCCCATGATCGAGGCCAGGAGCATCGCTATCCCATGCCGCGTGAGCACCTCGGTGCCCGCGCCTTCGACCGCGGCGTTCATCATCGCAGAGAGCTCGGTCGGAATGAAGAGCATGCCCGAGATGTCTGCCAGAAGCAGCACCAATGCCCCCGCCGCCATGCCGCGATAGGGCCGCATGAGCTCCCCCAGCAGATGGAGCGCCGTCCGCTTCGAATAGTCGCGCTTCCTCTTCTCCCTCATCGCTCTCCTTCCTCATTTTCCTTCTCCTGCATCCGTGCTGCATGGAGCGCCTCATGCTCGTGGCTCACTGCATCCGCATAGGCACCCACCAGACGCACGAGCTCGCGCTGGTCGCGTGCGCTCAGGCTCCTGAATGCCCGTGCCTCCGCCTCCATCGCAGGTACAATCTTTGCATCGCAGAAGACCTGTCCCGCCGGGGTGAGCCGCACGATCTTGCACTTGCGGCTGCCCTCCTCGAATCCCATCTCGATGAGGCTCTTCGCCTCAAGTGCCTTCAGGGCGGAGTTCACGGTCTGGCGGCTCTGGCAAAGGACCTGGACAAGGTCGCGCTGCGACGCCTCGCCTCCGGCATAGACCACCTCGTAGAGCACCCAATAGGCCGTATCGGAGAGCCCGCAGTCCCGTGCCATCTCGTAATAGAGCCTGTCCGTCACGCGGTAGAGTGCTTCGAGATCCCGTGCCGTCGGATGTCCGATATCCATATCGGGGCCATGCTCCTGCACCGGCACCGTTTCCCTGTCCATATTCGATCCTCATTCATCCTGTTTCGGACGAAGCACAGGGTACATTAGTCCGATTTCGGACATCAGTCAAGGTACCACAGGATATGCAGAGAATCGTCACGGCAGTGGGGTACGAGAAGACCTGAGACAGCATATGAATAGCGCAAAGAAGGCATCAGACATGAATGGCACCATGCTCCAGGGATTCTCGTGGTATCTGGATGCAGATGGAAGGCACTGGCGACGTCTCACAGAGGATGCGCAGATGTTTGCCGACAATGGGATCACGGCCATCTGGCTGCCCCCTGCCTACAAGGGCATGGCAGGCGGGCTCGATGTCGGCTATGGGGTGTATGACCTCTACGATCTTGGGGAGTTCGACCAGAAAGGGAGCGTCCGCACCAAGTACGGCACGAAGGCAGAGTATCTGGCAGCGATAGAGGCCCTCCACAAGGCAGGCGTGCAGGTACTCGCTGACATCGTGCTCGACCACCGGATGGGAGCAGACGGCACAGAAGACGTGATGGCCCAGGAGGTGGCCTCCTGCAACCGCGAGGAGCCCGTCTCCGATATCCATCCGATAAAGGCCTGGACCCGCTTCGATTTCCCCGGCAGAGGCAACACCTATTCCGCCTTCAAATGGGGATGGAACTGCTTCCACGGTGTCGACTACGACGAGGCGACGAAGCACAATGGCATCTACCTCTTCCAGGGCAAGCACTGGAGCGAGCAGGTCGACCACGACGACAATGGCAACTACGACTACCTGATGGGCTGCGATGTGGACGAGATGTACCAGCCCGTCTTCGACGAGCTCCTGCGCTGGGGCGAGTGGTACCTCAAGACCTGCGGGATCGATGGCTTCAGGCTCGATGCCGTGAAGCATATGGACCGGCAGTTCTATCTGAGGTGGCTGCCTGCGCTCAGGGAGGAGTTCGGGCGCGAGCTCTACTGCGTCGGCGAATACTGGTCGCCCAGCGTGGACGAGCTGCTGGCCTATCTTGGCGGCGAGAAGGTCATGAGCCTCTTCGATGTGCCGCTCCATTACCATCTCTTCGAGGCATCCTCCTCCTTCGGCAACATGGACCTCACCCGCATCTTCGACGACACCTTGGTGGGACGCGACCCCTGGCATGCGGTGACCTTCGTCGAGAACCATGACACGCAGCCCGGACAGGCCCTCCAGTCCTTCGTGCAGGAATGGTTCAAGCCTGCCGCCTATGCCCTGATCCTGCTTCGGCTGGATGGCTACCCCTGCGTCTTCTACGGCGACCTCTTCGGGATGCCGAACGATGGGAACATCCCCGCGGTGCGCGAGCTGCCGCTTCTGATGGAGCTGAGGCGCCGCTTCGCCTACGGGGCCCAGCATGACTACCTCGACGATCCCGACCTCATCGGCTGGACACGTGAGGGAGACTCCGAGCATGGGAACGCCGGCCTCGCTGTCCTCCTCACCGACCGCTGCGGCGGCAGGAAGCGCATGTATGTAGGGGCGGGCCACGAGGGAGAGCGCTGGATGTGCGTGATTGGCCAGGAGGATGACACGACCGTAGGTGCAGATGGCTGCATCACCTGCGCCTGCGCAGCAGGCAGCCTCTCGGTCTATGTGCCTGAGCGCACAGCCGAGGTCCTCGAGAACGATGTGGTGCGCTACGAGCGCGACGTGCCCTACGACCTGGCAACCCATCTGCCAGCACCCGATGAGCATGCCCGTCTGGAGGCGGCGAAGATCGAGACCCTTGCCGAAGAAAAGGAAGAGGGATCGGATCCTAGCCCAGCCCCGCCTCGTGCCAGGCAATGAGATCGTCCACGACGAGACCATAGGACTTCACACCTTCGGTCTCGCCGAAGCTCTTGAGGTAGCTGTTGTTGACGGAAGTGCCGACCTCCTCGAAAGTCCCCTTATAGGCAGCGTAGTGCTCCTGGGTCGCGCTGCGGTCCGCAAAGACGAGCGTGACCCCCTTTTCGTTCTCGGCAAGCACCTGCTGCACGACCTCTTGGGCGCGCTCGGGGTCCTCTCCGTAGAGCGCGTTCAGGCAGTAGGAGAAGGCAGAGTAGCAGCCAGAGTACCGGAAGCGCACATCGTCGTTCGTGGTGCAGGCGACGAAAGCCGCGAAATTCGCCTCCTGCTCCCGGGCGATCCCCAGGCGATGTGCCGCTTCATGGCACATCGTGAACGGCATCTCGGCGGTCGCGGTATGGAGCGGCACCGAGGATTCCCCGGTCGTTGCCCAATAGATGCCCGTATGCCCTGAGTAGAGGAGCGGCTCCCCGAAGAGGATGAGCGCCTTCACCGGACGGGTGCAGCCCTGGAATATCGGGTACTCCTCCCCCAGCTTCTCGTAGGCATCGCCTGCAATCGGCGCCATCTCGAAGAAGTCCTGGGCGATGAGCGACCCACCCTCCTCTCGGGGAACCTGGCCCGCGAGCGCAGCCGCCTCTTGAAGGTAGTGCTCCGTAGCCTCCGCAAGCTCATCGGTCGAGCATTCATGCACCTCGAGCCCCATATCGCTTGCCAGGGTCGGCGCATAGTGGTTGAGCGCCCAGCCATCGACCGCGAGGGCGCAGATGGCGGCCACCACGAGAAGCGACCAGGAGGCCCAGTGCAGGAGCGGCATCCTCTTCCAGAGCCTGCGGATGAGGGTTGCGATGATCATAACGAGGATGTAGGCAAGCATCCAGTCCCAGAGGGCGACGGGGCACCAGCAGGCAGCTGTCGCCAGGACATTGGCCAGCGCCTTCGAGAAGCTCCGATAGGCCGGAAAGAACGCATCGGGCATCTTCTGGAAGAGGAGCATCAGGATGGGGCAGGAGGCAAGGAGCACGAGCGCCACCGCAAGGCGCACCTTCGAGGCGAGGATGCTCTCCGGCTTCTTCTTCCTGCTTCCGCTCTTCTTTCTGCCCATGCGGCCTAGTCCTCCCCAGCTCCTGCGCTTCCGCGCCGTGCCTTGCGCTGGCGATGCCAGAAGAGCACGTTCGACACAAGGATGACAAGCAGCCCTGCAAAGATCAGGAACCATCCTGCCGGTATCAGCCAGAAATTCTCATGCAGAAAGCCCTCTGCATCGATATATTCCACCGAATTCGCCTTGATGAGCCAGAGCAGAAGGCCTCCCGCCATCACAAGGGCCCCGACGAGGCTTGTCACCATGTTCATATGGGCACGCCGTACATCCGAACCGTCCCGCACGAGCTTTTCCTTCATCTCGCTTCCTCCATCCTTTCCGAGAATGAGCTCATCGAGGGAAACGTGATAGGTCGTGGCGATCGTGACGATGGTCTCGATGTCCGGCAGGTTGGCGCCCCGTTCCCAGTTCGAGACGGTCTGGCGGGTCACATGCAAGGCATCGGCCAGCTGCTGCTGGGTCAGATGATGCTCGGCACGCAGCCCCTTCAGCTGCTGTGCGATCTCGGTCATATCCCGTCCCTCCTCGTCTGGAAAGGATGCGGCGCGCGGGCCCAGTGCGCAAGAAAGGGGTCCTTGCATCCAGCCACGATGTGCGCAAGCGGCGCTTGACACATCATCTGCCTGCGCATTCTTCGTGAAGCGGCTGCATCGGCTTCATGGTACCCAGCATAGCCGACATGAGCCGGGCTGTGCCCTATCGTGCCGCCTTCTTCTCGCGTGCGCGCCGGTCGCGCTCCTCCTCCGCCTTGAAATCGTTCAGGCAGCCCACTGCCATGGGAATCGTGACCAGGGCGGTGATCACATCGGAGACGGGCTGGGCGATCTGGAGGCCGAGGAGCCCCAAGGCGTGGGACAGGATAACGACAACGGGCCCCAAGACCAGGCCGAGCCGGCAGGCGCCGACGATCGTGGCGCCCCACATGTGGCCCGAGGTCTGGAGCATGAAATTCGTGATCATCGAGGCGCCCGTGAGCACGATCGAGAACGAGGAGAGCCGCAGCGTCAGCGTGCCCACGGCCACGACCTCAGGGTCGTCCCGGAAGAAGGCGATGAGCTGCGGGGCGAAGATGCAGGTGACGACGCCGATCGCAAGCACGGAGATCGATGCCGCCTTGAGGGAGAAGAAGTAGCCCTTCCGCACCCGGTCGAAATGGCGTGCCCCGATGTTGTAGCCGAGAACCGGCTGGTAGCCCTGGCCGATGCCGATCTGCACATAGTTGCCGACGCTCGTGATGCGCTGCACCACCGCCATCGCGGCCACGGCGGCATCGCCGAAGGGGGCTGCCGCATTGTTCAGGAGCGTCGTCGCGACGCCGAGCATGCACTGGCGCACGAAGGAAGGGACGCCGCCGCGGTTGATCTCGCGCACGAGGGCACCCGAGAAGCGGACATAGCGCCTGTGGAGCGGGGTGAGGCCGATATGCTGCATCTCGAAGACGAGCAGCGAGAAGCTGATGAACTGGCAGATGATGTTCGCGAGGGCAGAGCCTGCAATCCCCAGGCCCGCCACGAAGATGAGGATCGGGGACAGGACCGTGTTGAGGATAGCTCCCGTCATGATCGCAAGCATCGAGAAGAGGGACTCCCCTTCGAAGCGCAGCTGCATGTTCAGCATGAGGGAGCTGCACATCCAAGGGGCGCCGCAGAGGATGATGCCGATGAAGGTCTTCGCATAGGGCAGAATGGTCGGGGTCGCCCCGGCAAGCAGGCAGATCGGCTCCAGGAAGATGTTGCCGAGAAGGGCGATCAGGATGCCGGCCGAGAAGGTGCAGACGATGCCCGTCGATGCCATGACGCAGGCAGCCTCATGGTCCTTCGCGCCCAGATGCCGGGAGATCGCATTGCCGGTGCCTTGGCCGAAATAGAAGCCGACGGCCTGGATGGCGGTCATCGCGACGAAAGCGATGCCGATGGCACCTGAGGCCGAGGTGCCGAGATGCCCCACGAAGTAGGTGTCGGCCAGGTTGTAGACCACGGTCACGAGGTTCGAGAGGATCGACGGCCATGCCATGCTCAGGATCAGG
Organism: uncultured Actinomycetes bacterium; assembly: GCA_900313905.1. Classification (GTDB taxonomy): domain Bacteria; phylum Actinomycetota; class Coriobacteriia; order Coriobacteriales; family Atopobiaceae; genus Olsenella_L. Next base: position 11,686 of record OMTG01000003.1, read on the forward strand.
GGCCCGACCGGCTTCTCGGTCATCTCGCGGTATTTCTGCTCTTCTGTCATCGCAGCCTTGGCCGCGAACTTCTTCTTCAAGTATCCCATGCCTGACATGGTAAACCCCCTGCTCTGCACAGGCGCGCAGAGCATCGAGTTCAAGAAGTCAGCGCATCTTCAGGATAATATATTTTGCACAATCTAATTTAGGGTACAATGGCTCCAGACACCGACCAATCGATTCAAGGAGCCAGCCATGAACCTCACCCAGCCGCTTTCCCCCTTCGTTGCCGTTCTCGCCCTGCTCGTCGCAGCGGAGTTCCTCTTCATCTTCTATCTCGAGACCATCGCAACCACCTCCGAGCGCACCGCCAAGGTCTTCGGGATGGACACCTCCGAGCTTGCCCGCGATTCCGTCTCGACCCTCTTCAAGAACCAGGGCGTCTACAATGCCCTGATCGCCGTCCTGATCGTCTGCGCCCTCATCCTCGGCAGCCGCCTTGCCATCTTCTTCCTGATGCTCTATATCATCGGCGTGGCAGCCTATGGGGCCGTGAGCTCGAACCCCAAGATCCTCCTCATGCAGGGCGGCCTGGCGATCCTCTGCCTCATCTGCTGCCTCTTCTGATTGTCAGTCACGAAAGGTTGTGACCTCTATGGGAACTGCAGCGCCCAGCATCGAGAGCTCGACCAGGGAGGAGCGGCTCCGCTATGTCCAGGAGCGCTTCCCCTGCATAGCGGACTGCGACATGTGCGGCTTCTGTGCTGCCTATCACGGGAAGGATCCGCAGGCTGCCTATAGGGACTACATCGAGGGAGCAGCAGAGTTCCTCGAGGTGTCCCTGCGCTACCGCTAGGGAAACGATGATTAATGGGCCCATCCCGCCCCAAGGCCTTTCGGATGATGG
>OMTG01000007.1 GCA_900313905.1 uncultured Actinomycetes bacterium
AAAGAACGCACGATAAAGTGAGGTACTAACATAAAGGTGAGTCAGCTGGACGAAGTGAACGTGAGGCCTTTCGCCTATGCGCTGTCGTTTGTCGAGGGCAAGTGGAAGATGCACATCCTGTTCTGGCTCTGGAAGCGGCCCGTCATGCGCTACAGCGAGCTGAAGCGTGCCCTGGAGGGCGTGTCGCACAAGATGCTGAGCAGCAAGCTCAAGGAGCTCGAGGCGGATGGCCTCATCGTACGGCACGAGTATCCGCAGGTGCCTCCCAAGGTGGAGTTATTCGCTCTCCGAGCGGGGCAGGACCCTCATGCCGGTCCTGCAGGCGCTCTGCACCTGGGGAACCGAGCACATCGACGACTGAGCCGCAGAGGGCTGCGCCCTAATGAGGCGCCGTCTCTGCAGGGAAGCGGCCTTGGACCCATTGCATTGCTTTCCAGATTCTTGTGGCCTTGAAGGCGAGCTCCCTTTTTCCATCTGGCACATCGTTGCCGCTGCTTCACCTCGCAATCTCAGAAAGCAGGATAGATTGGCCAGAAGATGGCTGCATCTGCATGAAAAAAGAACATCTCGGACGGACGGCCCTAAGGGGATGCATGCCGAAAGCGGATAAGGCCTGAATGTTGTCTGAATGCAGCGCTACCATGGTCTCCGTACAGGGAAAGGCCCTGTGGACAAAGGAAAGATCAGGTGTGTGTGATGGATCCTGTCGTGGGAAAGGGAAAGCTGGCAGTGACGTCAGTCGTGTTTGCTGGCCTGCTGTTCGCTGCGCCTCAGCTTGCGCTTGCCGAGGGCGCTGACAGCACGACAAGCGACTGCATCGCGACGACCCAGGAAGATACGGCTCAGGCGACATTTGCCGCTCCGATAGCAATCACCAGCACGGCGACGCCTGTTACGGTCTCAGAGACGAAGACTGAGCTGGCAAGCGCAAGCCAGCCGGAGACGCAAGCCGAGACAGATAAGCAGGCAGCGACGAGCAGCGATGAGGAAGCTGCGAAGGAAACTGCCGCGCCGGCACAGGACCAGGCTGCAACGACTGTGGAGGAGAAGGCGGCAGCCCCTGCAGCCACTGACACTGTTGCCACTGCCACGGATGCTCCGGCTGCAGAAAGTCCGGCTGCTTCCCAGGAGGAAGCAGCTGCTTCGGCATCGAAGGATGATAAGGCCGCTACCGCAAGCGCCAAGCGCGCTCCGATGAAGAGCGTGGCCCACGTGGGCACTCAGGGAACGAGCTATGAGTCCCTTTCGGATGCAGTCGCTGCCTCGAAGGACGGCGATACCGTCTACGTTGACTCGGACATCAGCGATTTCTCGAGTAAGATCGAGATCTCTGGCAAGTCCATCACGGTCGATGGGCAGGGGCACGTGCTGTCCCGCGTCAAGGCACTCGACGAGGACGGCAACTACGACGAGAAGAACAGCTACGCAGGTGGCATCTTCCTCGTCGACGAGGGCGCCGGCCTTCTCCTGAAGAACATCACGCTCGATGGAGGAGCCTCGAAATGGGTCCTGAACCTCGATGGACGCTATGTCATTGCTGATGCGAGCGACATGATGAGCACAGAGCCTCTCATCGAGAGCAAGGGTGCCCTGTCGCTCGAAGGCGTGACCGTGCAGAACGTGGCAGGCTCCGATCCGAGCTCGGCCTTCGAGTACAAGTGGAGCACTGCTGGCGCAGCCTATGGTGTGCGTTCCCGTGGCGGATCGGTCGCAATCGACAATTCGAATTTCGAGCATGTCTGGCACAAGGGGCACGGCGGAGCCGCTGCCTCGGTCTCGGGCGGCGTGCCGATCTCGGTCAAGAACTCTAATTTCCACGACCTTGCCTGCGACTGGAAGACGGGCCAAGCGGTCGGATGGGATGGCTTTGGCGGCCCTGCGCTCTTCATCGGCACCGATGGGAACGACGATGGAATGAAGCCGACGATCAGCGGATGCTCGTTCAAGAAATGCTGGTCGAACACGTATGGCGGAGCAATCGTCACCACCCGCTATGCGATGGACATCAGCGATACGACCTTCGAGGACATCCAGGCATGGCATCACGGTGGCGCCCTGATCTTCATCGGCCACGGCGAGCAGTGGATCGTGGCGAAGGACAAGGACCAGTGCGTGGGGATGGTCTCCAACTTCAGCAATGTCACCTTCAAGAACTGCTGGCACAACGGTGGCTGGCACTCTGGCTACGACTGCGGCGGTGGCGTGACCATCGCGGGCATCTATGCCCCCATCGATTTCAAGAACTGCGTCTTCGATGGCTGCAGGGCCACATTTGGCGGAGCGGTCTCGACTTCGTCTGCCCATCAGCCGGCGAGCTTCAAGAGGAACGCAGATGGAACGATCACGCGCGGCCCTGTCGACCTCACCTTCGAGGGCTGCACGCTCAAGAACAACGTCGGCGAGTTCGGCGGCGCCATCTATGCGACAAATGCGAATGTCGTGATGAAGGACTGCAACGTCCTCGATAACAGCGCATGGGCAGACACGAAGTCCAACAATGGGCAGATCGGACGAGGCGGCGCCATCTTCCTCAACAGCGGCGTAGGATCTGCGACCCTCACGCTGGAGAACTCGACCGTCAAGAACAACAAGGCGCAGACCTGGGGCGGCGGCATCTATGTCGGCACGGCCAACGGCAGCAGGAACTGCTCTGCGACCATGGATGCGAGCTCCTTCCTGTACGGGAACACGGCGGGCACTGCTGGCGATGATGTGTATGCAGCCAATGGCTCCTCGGTCGTGCTCCGCAATGCCCTCGATATGGGCCTGAACGGCGCACGGACGCAGGACAACCATGTGATCGATGGCTGGTACGTCGACACTGAAGGGAACCGCTACGTCAGGAACGTGTCCGATTCCTTCATGCAGCTCCAGTTCAAGGTTCCCTCCTCGCCGGTCTGCCTCAAGGCCGATGCGCAGACGTACTTCATCATGTACCACGCCAATGCCGACGACGCCGAAGGGACCATGGCAGATCAGGAGATTGGCCTCCACGACAAGGACGTGCAGATCAACAAGCTGACCCCGAATGGCTTCACCCGCAAGAACTGGCGCTTCCTGGGCTGGGCGACAGATCCAGAAGGAGCGGTGAGCTACGCTGACGAGCAGGCTCTGGATGGCAACCTGAGCGACAAGCCGGGCGACAAGATCGATCTGTATGCCGTCTGGAACGGCATCTACACCGTGCACTTCGACAAGAACGCCGAAGACGCAACGGGAGAGATGGACGACCTCATGCTGGGGATTGACGAGAAGGGGCAGCTCCCGAAGTCGGCATTCGCACGGGACGGCTACCGCTTCGCAGGATGGGCACTGCAGCAGGATGGCACGCCTGCCTTCGAGGACGGCGAGACCGTGGGCAACCTGGCCGGAGATGCGGGCGACGAGATCACCCTGTACGCCGTCTGGGAGAAGACACCGACGTCTCCCGCAACCACTGACGATGATACGGACGCTGGCACGGATACGACAGATGATGTCCCGGCCACCGATGCAAACACCACCCCTGCAGTCAAGGCCACCTATAGGGCAAACGCCAAGGCAAGCTCGGAGAAGACACCGGATACGGGCGATGAGTCCAGGGCTCCGATCGCCTTTGCTGGACTGCTCGGGTCTCTGCTGGCTGCCATTGGCCTGCGGGGACGCTCGCATGCTGATGAGTAAGTCCTGACAGGACAGAATGTATGCCAGACGGGCCTTTGCACTTCCTTTGGGGATGCAAAGGCCCGTCATTCTTTGTCCAGTTCGGTTCTGTAGCCGTCTGCAGCAGGGGATTCCCCGAAACCAGGGCCATCGGACATTCCAATGTGATTATTCTGAAATAGGCCTGAATATCAGGTGATGGTTTCGTCACGTTGTCTGGAGGATGAAGAATCGCAGGTCGGAGGTCATTTCGGGTCTCCGGCCTTTCTTGTATCGATACGATTGAACGCTGATTGCAGGGAGATTCACGCCCCGCAGCCATCGTCCGGGCCGCGTCCGGTGATGGGCGGCAGACAATGAGAGCCATTTCCGGAGGGCCCGCAGGGCTTCTGAGACGGGTTCTTCGCGGCTTGCGCGCGTGGCGAGGGGCACGCGGAATCCGTCGCGCAATTGAGTCACTATAAGGCGTCGTTCAGACCTTGATGAAACCGCCGCAAACGCGTAATTTTGAAAGTGGCCTGAATGTTCGTAACGATGGCATTCACCACGTCATTGGAGGGGCTAGATGGAGAAGAACTGCGCTTTAGGCCTGTTGGGCTCGAGACGCTTCGGGAGGAGGCTGGGCGGCGCACTCGCTGCGTTGGCGGCGGTGCTGCTCGCGCTGGCGCTGGTGCCCAGCGTCGCGCTTGCGGAGGGAACGCTCTATTCCCACTGGGATGCTACGAACGGCTCGCTCTCTTTCTACACTGCAGAGGCGCCCGCTTCTTCGGACGACGCCTCGGTTGCCAGTCTGAAGGCCGCAATCGATCCTTACCGTTCCAATGTGACGTCGATCGACTTTTCGAAGGCCGGAAGCATCGCCCTCTCTGGCAACGAGACCGCCGGTCTCTTCGACGATTGCCAAAATCTCAAGGACATCGTAAGTCTTGGGAACCTTGATACGTCTGCCGCTACGGACATGTCCTGCATGTTCCAGAATTGCTATTGCCTCGAATCAATTGACACGTCCGGACTGGAGACGCAAAACGTCACCGATATTGCAGCAATGTTCAGGGAATGCCGTGCACTCAAGTCAATTGACCTAAGCTCTTGGGACCTTTCGAACGTCACGGCAATGCGCAGTCTCTTCGTTAATTGCACGTCTCTTACGAGCGCAAAGCTTCCAAAGATCGGCAATCCGCGCTTGAATGACATGGGCCACCTCTTCTGGGGATGCACATCCCTCAGAGAGGGTGACATTAGCACCATTAATACGAGGACTGTCGTCAAGTCTAGCTGGGCGGGAATGAGCGGAATCTTTGGCGGCTACTACTCCGGCTGGGGCGAGACATTTGAGTCCTACGACGCTGACCTCTACAAGATCGTGACCGGTCCCGATTTTGTCCAGAATCCCGGAGTCTATAAATCTGGCTTCCCCAAGACCATGTATCGAATTGACGATGGTTCGCACGAGAAGTTCGCCAGCCAGAAGGTTATCCCCGACGGCGCGGCGGTCTATGTGGTGCGAGCGGCCCTCACCCTCGATGGCAACGGTGCCACCAGTGGCTCCATGGACGACACCCTCCTGTACTATTACTCCGAAGGCGCAACGCCTCTTCCAGCAAACGTATATAAGCGTGAGGGCTACACATTCCTTGGCTGGTCTCCTGACCCCAATGCGATGAGTGCGACGGTGACGGACGGGGAGTCGCTCAACTTCGATGCCGTCACCGAGAAGGCGCAGCGCGTTAAAGGCGACGCACAGGGCGAGGAGTTCGCGTATACCCTCTATGCAGTCTGGGCCAAGAATCCAACTATCACGTTTGATCCCAATGGTGGTACCGGCACCATGGATCCTATAACCTTTGGATATGGTGCCACTTCTGCCCTGCCTGCCTGCACATTTGCGCGGAGCAACTATCATTTCATAGGTTGGAACACGGCTGCTGATGGCTCTGGCACGGCATACGCCGACGACGCCGAGCTCTCCCTCAAGGCTGACGTGACCCTCTATGCCCAGTGGGCAGCGAATCCCGTTATCACGTTCGACGCGAATGGCGGTACGGGCACGATGTACCCGATAACGGTCGTGCCTGGTGTGGCTACCGAGCTCCCCGCGTGCGGGTTCAGCTGCAGGGCGCATGACTTCGCCGGCTGGAATACGGCCAAGGACGGCACCGGCACTGCCTATGCGGATGCCTCCCAGATTTCGACCACGTCTAGTCTCACCCTCTACGCCCAGTGGTCGGAGCAGACCTACACCCTGACCTACGACCCCAATGGCGGCACCTGGGCCGATGGCACTACGGGCGCGGTCTCGATGACCTACGGCAAGGCGTCCGAGCCTGCCACGATTCTGGACGCCCCCACCCGCGAGGGCTACCGCTTCGTGCGCTGGGAGGGCAGCTCCTATCAGCCGGGGGATGCGTACGACACGCGCGGGGATGACGGCCTCCTCACGGACGACACCCTGACGGCGGTGTGGGAGAAGGCTTCTTCGCCTGCCCAGCCCGGCAGCGCGACGGACGGCGGCAAGGCGCAGCCGAAGGCCGACAGGACGGATGCCGCCAGCCAGGCGGCGATGCCCGACACGGGCGACATGAACGTGATGGCGGCCCCGGTGGCCGCGGCCGGCTTCGTCGCGCTCGCAGCGGCTGCATTCATGCGCCACAGGATCCGCGGCTAGCACTTCGACAAGGCAGCATCCAGCACGGGATTCATCTCGGCGCGTACGGGCAGAAGCCCAGATATTCTGATATGTATCAGATACAGGCCAGAGGCATCGTCTCTGGCCTGTTTGCTATGCACAGATGCAAGAAGCGGAGTCCGACATGGAGGCTGCGAGGCATCAATGTGGGCGCTGGACCAGTTCGGCCACATGCGAGCCGGAAGAGGATGGGCGCCCGGAGGCGTAGGAAATCAGCCAATCGGGCCAATCAATTCATTTGCTCGGGCGCCACGAATCCTCATGCAAATGCAATGAGCGTCTGTCCGCTCACGAGGTCATGGTACAGGCTGAGGCCGCGGCCGCGTGCGTCAAGCAGACGCACGCAGCTCGCAATGTCGGGGTCGGCCTCGGCGGCTTCCAGCTCCACCTGTGGCAGGCCGTCGAGCACGCTGCGGTCGAAGACGGTTGTGCCCTTCTCGAGCGCCGCGCAATAGAGGATGTTCTCCTCGACGAGGTCCTGGAACATGTGGCTGCCGTATGACAGCTCGGGGGAGAAGCCGTGGGCGGCGTCAGCATACTCGACGAGTGCCTGGAAGTTGGCGACCTCAGCGAAGGTGACCGGCACGCCCAGATCTGGGGATGAGGTGCCAATGCGTCCTGGTGCAAGCAGGATCGCGGTGACGTCTCCCATCTCGTGCAGCTTGCGTCCGGCCTCGCCTATGGCGCGTGCCACTCCGGGACGCTTTGCATGCGGGCAGGTCCGGTAGCCTGCAGCGTCGACCACGCATACGAAGTCGAGATCTGCCTGCATCGAGCCGCCCATGGTGTTGTCTGAAGAGCGGAGAAGCACGGGGCCGCCTACTGCGGCAGGAACCTCGACCGTCCCGGTGCCCTTGAAGGACTGGAGCGGCCGGCACTGGAGCAGGTTGATCACGAAGCGGGGCTCAGCCTCCTGAGTGCTGGCGCTCTTGTCCACGTTCACGGTGAACTCGATATCGACGGCGTAGTCGTAGGCCTCCTGCAGCACGTGCAGGATCTTGCGCATAGCGTTGGTGAAGCGGCGGTCTTGTGCAAGGCCTGCACACGAGGCGAATGTCACCTCCCGGCGTATCCCTCGCTCGCGCAGGGTGCGTTCGGCATCGCGGTCGTGCTCCATCACCATTGACTGCACCGGTGCAGGCATGAGGGGTGCGATATCCGTGCAGGGCTTCTCGGCAAAGACACCCTCGCTCAGGTCGATGAGGTCGCATCCGCGCTGGCTGAAGCGGTGCCGGTCAGCATCGGTGACCATTGTGGTGGCAGTCGGCCTGTCCAGGCTCACAAGCCGCGGGTAGTCGCGCTCGGTGCGGTCCACGGCCTTTGTGCCAAGACCCATTACGAGGCGCAGCATCCCTGCAGCAGGATCCATGTTGGGAAGCCAGCGGTAGGCGCTTCTGGAATAGCCGATGCCCGCTGCTGTGGGCATGAAGTACCTCTCGCCGTAGCGCGAGCCGCTCACGCGCTGCACGAGGAGGGCCATCTCCTCTTCAGCGGTATCCAGGTTGTTGCGGCGGCGGTATTCCAGGGCTGAGGGGTTCATGGTCGACGCATAGACGCGCTTGACGGCGCGCTCGAACTCCTGCAAACGCTCTTCCGGATCGCCTACATTGGGCAGGAACACTGAATCATACTTGCCGGCAAATGCGTTCCCGAAGGCATCCTCAAGGCAGCTGGACGAACGCACGATGATCGGCACCTGGCCGAAGTAGTCGAGCACGCGGCGGAAGCCCTGCTCGATCTCCGTCGGGAAGGTTCCGTTCTCGATGCCTTGGGCGAGCTTGTCTGCCACGCTCAGATAGCCATCTCCGCGCTGTGCGATGCGCAATGGCCACAGGTCGTTCTCGACGATGAAGGTGTAGAAGACATCTGTGCCGACATAGAATGAATCGTGCGGTTCAAGAAGGCCAACGACCTCTGGCGCGCACTTCTCGACGATCTTGCGTGAGAGCAGCATGCCACACGACTTGCCGCCTACCATGCCGGTCCCCACCATGCGGCGGCGCACATCGAAGTAGTCGGTGGGCGAGAAATACTGCTGCACAAGTGCCCTCATGCGTGGGTCTCTTGTCATCATCATGTTGCACATCTTGCGGCAGTCCTGGGACATATCGTCACCATGCTGGTAGCTGGCTCTTGCCTGCGAGAAGAACCGGTCCCAGGAGTCCATGTCACGGTCGGAGGCGTCGTTCATCTCCTCGCTCATGCGGGCGTAGAAGCGGCTCGTATCGACGCCGGAGGTGAGTGCCCGGACCTCTCCTGTGGCGAAGTCGAGGCGATGCGCGAGAAACATCGTGGGGGAGTAGCGGCGCCAGACCTTCAGGGGATGGATGAAGAGGCCGCCTTCATCTGGCGAGACATCGACGAGGAGCTGCGTCGTGTCGTGGATCTTCGCGATGGCAGCGAATGAATGGCCGCCCTTGATGATGGGGAAGTACGCCACCGTGTCGAGCGAGAAGAGATAGGGGCAGGTGAGCCGGAAGAAGTTGCCCATCGTGAGGTCGGCAGACCAGGCAACCTGCAGATCGGACAGGCTGTCGAATACGTAGAATGCCTCCTGCCCCTCGCGCGTGATAATGTCATGCACCTGCATGGTGAAGGTCTCGAAGCCCTTGTTGGGGTCGAGGTCTATCTCGGTCACGCCAGGCGTGTCGCGGGCGATGAGCCGCTTGTGCGAGGCGAAGCGCAGGTAGATAACGTTTCGGCCGTCAGCCACCGAACGCGCCACAAAGGCGTTGGCTATGGGCAGGAACTCGTCGAGCGAGCTCACCTGCCAGACCACGTTGTCGCCCAGCCGGATTGAGTCGAGCACTTCATCCAGGCCATCGATGCCGCTGGGTACAGGATCGAACGCTGTCTGAATATTTGCGAGCAAAGATACCCGCTGATATGCCAAGCCGATGCCGCTGATAT
>OMTG01000045.1 GCA_900313905.1 uncultured Actinomycetes bacterium
TGGCCGCTGCACGACTTGGTGCAACAGGATTGCTTTTCGAAATTCAATTCACGCAGGTACGAAAAAGGGCTCCCGAAGGAGCCCTTGAACGTGCAATGGCGGGATATGCGGGGCTCGAACCCGCGACCTCCGACGTGACAGGCCGGCGCTCTAACCAGCTGAGCTAATACCCCGTGCGGTGCGAGAGCTATTCTATACGGAATCGCCCTTCCAAGTCCAGAGCTTTTTCGAAAAAACTTCTGCGAAGCCGGCAAATTCCCGAAAAAGAAGGGCTCCTGTCTGCATTTGCGCAGGCAGGAGCCTTGTTAGACAAACTTGTGGAGGAATTGTCGGCTTAGGTGAGGCTCACCGTGACGTCGCCGGAATCGGTCGTGATCACGAGATCGGACCCATCGAGCTTCGCCTCCGAGATCTGCCCATCGCCGCCAACAGGATTGCCATCGGAGCCCACGACCGCCGATGCCATGGAGCCATCGGCCGGCACATAGGCAATCACATCCCAAGTGCCCTCGAGGTTCTCAGGGATGATGAAGGCACCATTGTAGAGGGCAAGCGAGACCGGGGTGCCCGCAAGCTGCACCATTGTTGCCTTGTAGGCGCCATTCTCGTCGAGCTGGGCCAGGACCCAGCCGCTGTCGGTATTCACGAGGCCGTAGTTCTGCCCATGGTAGGTGAGGTAGTCCGTCGAGGCGACCTGCTGCTGCTCCTGGTTCTGTGCGCTCGTGCCATCGCCAGACTGCGTCGCGGAATTGAGCGCGCTCGTGAAGACGATGACCAGCGCGATCACGACCACAGCGGCAGCGATCGCGATGCCGATGAAGAGGTTGCGGTTCACCTGCAGGCCCTGGGGGTTGTGGGACACCTTGGGACGGTTGCGCCCCTGGAGGCGCACCGAACCCCTGCGGCCCTTGCGCTGCATGTGGGAACGTGCGGCGGCAGCTGCCTCCTCCGCATTGTCACGGGACGTGAGGACCGCCCCTTCGCCGCCCGAGAGCTTGCGAAAGGCACCGGTCTCGGCAGGATCCACGCCGATGGGGCGCGGAGCATCTCCCTCGTTCGCCAAGGGGTCCTCGCCGACCAGCGGCCTGCCGCCCCGGTAGGAACTCGATGAAGGATAGCCGGTCACATCTGGGCTGAATCCCTGCTCCGTGCGTGCGTGGCGCGCATGGCGGGGAGTACGGCTGTTGTCTAGAGCCATTATCCACGCTCCTCTGTAAGATTCATATGATGGCTGCACGCACAGCCATTCCTGCCGGAAAGCACGGCGGGAGAAAGTCTCCATTGTATATTGTCGGTCAAAGACACGCGCGGCATGCTCCGCCCCCGAAAAAAGAGCGAGTACCACACAACACTTTGAGCCTAGAGTGTCCGCCTTGCCTCGATGGCATGGCCCAAGGTCACTTCGTCGGCGTATTCCAGGTCCCCTCCGACCGGGAGGCCGCTTGCAAGGCGGCTGACCGTGATGCCGAGCGGCTTGATCGTGCGGCTGAGATAGCTTGCCGTCGTCTCGCCCTCGACATTCGGGCTCGTCGCCAGGATGACCTCCTGGACCTCCTTGTCGCCGAGCCGGCGCATGAGCTCGCGCACATGGAGCTGGTCGGGGCCGATCTTGTCCATCGGGCTGATGACGCCGCCCAGAACATGGTAGAGCCCATGGTAGCTGCCCGTACGCTCAATGGCATCCACATCGCGGGGCTCTGCGACCACGCAGATCTCGGAGCGGTCGCGCGTCGGGTCTGCACAGATATCGCAGGTTTCCGCGGTCGCATAGTTGAAGCAGATGGGGCAGAAATGCACCTCCTGCTTCACCTCGAGAATCGCATGGGCGAGCCGCTCGGCTTCCGCCTTGTCGGACTCGAGCAGATAGTAAGCGATGCGCTGGGCCGATTTGGGGCCTATGCCCGGCAGGCGTCCCAGCTCGTCGAGCAGACGCTGGAGGGCATGGCCATCTGAGGCATAGGTCTCGGCCATCCTAGAAGAGCCCCGGGATGTTGAGGCCGCCCGCAATGTTGCCAAGCTGCTGGCTGGCTGCATCCTCGGCAGAGGTGAGCGCCTCGTTCACGGCAGCCATGATCATGTCCTGCAGAAGCTCCACATCGTCCGGATCGACCGCAGAAGGATCTATTGCTATGGACTTGATCCTCATGTCGCACGTGGCCACGACCTTCACGGTGCCGCCGCCTGCGCTGGCCGAGACCTCCTGGTCCTTCAGGCCGCCCTCTGCATTCACGAGCTGGTCCTGCATCGCACGGGCCTGCTCCAACAGGGAATCCATATCCAGATGCTGTGCCATGATGTCCACACTTCCTCTATGTTCTGCTATTCGTCTCCGTCTGATTCGTCGTCTGCATCATCGGTAGGCTCGTCGATGCCGAGCGAATCCTCTTCTTCCTCTTCGGTGTCCTCGTCGAGCTCTGCATCCTCTTCGGGCGACGAAGGCTCGATGATCACGTTGATGCCCTTCCCGAAGACGCTCTCGAGCATGTCGGCGATATCCTGTGGTATACCCTCAGTCTCCTTGAGGGGCGTCCCTCTTCCCGCATTCTCCTCAGCGCCTCCAGGAAATGTCGAAGGAACCGGCGCAGATGGCGCGGCCGGGGCCGGCTGGGGCGCGGGCGCGGGGGCCTCAGGCTGGGGAGGCATCTCCTCCTCGAGGTAGCCTGCAGCATCGCTGTCCGTATAGGGCACCTCATCGATAGGCGCACTCGGCACCTCGTCCCACGGCATGGGCTCGTCTGCGGGCTCAGAAGCCTGTGGGGCAGGTGCCGGAGCAGCCACAGCTGGCTCGGGCACGGCTGGCGCAGGGGATGGTCCCTGTGGCGCCGAAGGCTGCGGCGCGGGAGCCTGGGCTGCAGGCGCAGGACGTGCCGCAGGGGCGGCAGGGCGCCCGGAGCGTGGCTTTGCCTTCGGCTTTGCGGCAGCCTCCACATAGACCGGAGCACGGCCACCGAAGACCTGGGCGATCATAGGCCGCACGACATTCTCCACATCGGCGCGGGCAAGCATGTGGAGTGCGAAGGACGAGCCCTTCGGGAACTCCACTGTGAGCGTCTGCCCGTCATCTGCCACGGCACGCGAGGAGACGAGAAGCGATCCTCGGGCAGGATCCTTCTTGAGGACAAGGTCGCAGACCTGCTTCCACTGGCGCTGAAGGCGTGCGGCATCGCTGCCGGTGGCATGCGGCACCGCTGGCTGGGGCTCCGTGGCTTCTGCCACGGGCTGGGCTTGAGGGGCCTCCTGCACGGGCGCAGCTGGGCGCGGCGCGGGG
>OMTG01000044.1 GCA_900313905.1 uncultured Actinomycetes bacterium
CTGCATCCATTGCCTGGACGCTATGCGCGGCTCCTGCGCCTCATCGCTGCCGCAGCGGCGAGCGAGATGAAGCCGGCCGCAAGGCCGAGCGGCGCGGCAGGATCGGCCGTGTCCCCGGTGTCGGGCAGGGCGCCCTCTGACGTCTGGGCCATGTGCTGCGGGACGTAGGAGGCGGGCCTCACGCCGGCCCTGCCGGCGCCTGCGCCCTCCTTCTCGGCCCCCTTCCCGGCCACGGCGCGGTCGATGGCCTGCTGGATGGCGAGGTCGTAGCTGGCCTTGTCGAGGGCGGCCTTGGCGTCGGCGGCCTCGGCGGCTGCGTCGTCTGCAGCCTTCTGGTCGGCGTCGACCTGGCCCTGCATCGCGAGGGCGGCCTTGGCCAGGGCCTCCGCGTCGGCGAGGCGCTTCGCGTAGCCCGCGGCGTCGGCCTTCGCATCGGCATCGTCCGTCCCGTAGGCATTCAGCCACCCGATCACGGGCTCGACCGTCGTGGGGTCGGCGAGGAAGGCGGCGTCGGAGGGCAGCTTGCCCATCTCGTCCGCGATCGCCTTGAGGGCATCCGCCTTCTCCTGCGCGGCCTTTGCGGCCTCGTCGAGGCCAGCCTGCTGGCCTGCGAGCCTCTCGGCCTCGTCTGCCGCCTTCTGGGCGGCCTTCTTGGCGGCTTCGGCCTTGTCCTTGGCATCGGATGCTGCCTTCTGGGCGGCATCGTAGGCGGCACGGGCGTCGGTCAGCTTCTTGAGGGCCGCAGCCTTTGCGTCGGAGTCGGACTTGGCGGTCTTGGCAGCGGACCTGGCGCCTGTGGCCTTCGCCTGGGCCTCCTCGAGCGCGGCCTTGGCATCGGAAGCGGCCTGATCGGCCTTGCTCTTCGCATCCTTCGCCCTGGTGAGGTTCTCCTGGGCGTTCTTGAGGGCATCCTTGGCCTTCTCGAGCGCAGCCTGGGCCTCGCCCTGGTCGGTCTTCGCCGCGTCGGCCAACTTCTTTGCCTGGTCAGCCTTGGCCTGGGCATCCTTGGCGGCGGCGTCTGCCTTGTCGGAGGCAGCCTTGGCGGTGTCGTAGGCAGCCTGGGCCTTGGAGGCGGCATCGTTGGCGGCGTCGTAATCAGACTGCGCCTTCTCCGCAGCAGCGTCCTTGGCGGCAGCGTCCTGCTGGGCAGCCTTGAGGTTCGCTTTGGCCGTGGTCACGGCCTGCGCCTTGGCTGCGGCATCCTTGACGGCCGCTTCGTAGGCCGTCTGGGCGTTCGTAGCGGCTGTGGCCTTTGCAGCGGCATCGGCAGCAGCAGTGTTGTAGGCTGTCTGCGCGCCGGCCGCAGCCTGCTTGGCCGTGGCATAGGCGGCATCAGCCGCATCGGAGGCAGCCTTGGCGTTGCCGTAGGCCGTCTGGGCCTTCTCGAGAGCGGCCTTCAGCTCGGCCTTCTTCGGGTTGGGCGTGCCCTTCTGCGCCTTCGCCACGAGGTCGCGGAAGTAATCCGTTGTGCCGGTGATGTCACCTTTGGGTGCTTTGCGAGATCCGCCAGATGCACCAATCCTTGGATTGACACCCTCCTGGCCGCCAGCGCTCCAGCCCACGCCGATGTACTTGTTAGACTGATCGGTGAGGCTTTCCCAGTGTCCATATGCATTTTTAGAGGCGTTCGTTACCCTCTTGGCTTTCTTGACATAGGCCAAGACGCTGTGGAGGTACTTCTTGAAGAAGGTGTGAATCGATGGCTCATTGTTCCAATCGACGGCAGCGATCGCAGCCTTGTACTCATCGGATGCCGTTCCAGAATCGCGATAGGCTTCAGCATCCTTCTTGAAGACGACCCCCTCATACAGCCAGCCTGCCATGGGATTTGAGATGCCCCCGTAGAGGTTTTTGAACTCCGTGTCGCCCCAGAACGTGGTATGGCCCTCGACACCGCCTTTCTCGTCGACGAAGTCGTCCTCGAGCATCTGGCTCGCCATGTGGCTGCCGCTGACGGTCATGGCGTCAAGCCCGTGCTCGGTGCGGTACTCGTTGAGGTAGTCGATCAAGGCAAGGGCATTCAGGAAGTTGTCGTAGGTCATGTTCGACCCATCGGCGTGGGCAATCTTGCTTGTGTCTCCAAATTTGAAGTATTCGCCATTGTTGGCCTTGGCGAGCCACTGGGAATACTTGCCATTCGAGATGGAGTCGAGGAATTCCGTCATGGTCATGCTCTTGTAGGCAGGCTCTGCATCGTAGGCCTTCTGGGCGGCGTCGAGGGCGTCCTTGGCGGACTGGGCCGCGCTGTCCTTGGCCTCGGCGTCGGACTTGGCAGCGGAGGCTGCGGCGTTGGCCTTGTCGAGCTTGTCCTTGGCATCGGTCACGGCCTGGTCGGCTGCGGCCTTGGCCTTGCCGGCAGCATCGGCGGCAGCCTTGTCTTCGGCTGCTGTCTTGTCGGCGGCATCCTTTGCCTTGGTGGCATCGTCGAGCTTGGACTTGGCATCGGCAGCTGCCTGGTCGGCGGCATCCTTGGCCTGCCCTGCCTTGTCGGCAGCATCCTTGGCCTGCGTGGCCTTCGAGTTGGCGTCGTCGAGCTTGGACTTGGCATCGGCGGTGGTGGCATCCTTGGCCTCGGCATCGCTCTTGGCCTTCTCTGCCTCTGCCTTGGCAGCGTCGGCCTCCTTCTGGGCCTTGGCAGGATCCGCGACCGCGTCGGCAGCCTTCTGGGCCTCATCGAGCTTTGACTGAGCCTCGTCTACTGCCTTCGTGGCACTGTCGACGTTGGCCTTGGCGTCATCGGCGGCCTTCTTCGTCTCGTCGGCCGTCTTCTGCGCGTCGTCGGCGGCCTTGCTTGCGTCGTCGGCCGTCTTCTGTGCCTCGGTCGCCTTGGAGGAGGCATCGGATGCGGCCTTCTCTGCATCGGAGATGTCGGAGTCGGACGGGTTCGTCGTGGCTGCCTTGCCTGCGGCGTCCTGCGCGGCCTTGGCATCGGATGCGGCCT
>OMTG01000080.1 GCA_900313905.1 uncultured Actinomycetes bacterium
GATCATCAAGATCGTGACGGGATTCGATGGCAGCGGATACCTGAAGAACGCTCAGAAGTCAGTCAGTGCAGGCATCTCCTCGAACGCCTCGCTCGTCCATGCAAAGCGTGATAAGAAGCAGGACTGAGGTCTTTCCCATATCCTTCACACAGCCGCCAGGAGCCTTCGGGACCTGGCGGCTTCTCTATGGCCCGGCGTGTACCTGAGGTAGGGAAGAGCGAATGCGCCCTGCCCGCTGCTGGGACTTCAGGTACCAAGAGACGCCTCTCCATCCTTTCCGCCTCCCATATCGGCTATCACTATCACAGGACAGGGACAGCGAGGAAAGGACCTATCATGAAGCTTGGCATCTTGGGCACCGGCATGATCGTGGCAGACCTCATGCAGACCTACGACAGCCTCCCCATCGAGAAGACGGTGCTGCTTGGCACCGAGCGCTCCCGCGAGAAGGCGGAGCAGCTTGCACGCGACCATGGGTTCGCGCAGGTCTTCTACGACTACGACGAGCTCCTGGCCTCAGATATCGATACGGTCTATGTGGCGCTTCCGAACCACCTGCACTACGCCTTCGCAAAGCGTGCGTTCGAGGCTGGCAAGCATGCCATCATCGAGAAGCCGATCTGCTCCAATCCCCAGGAGCTCGAGGATCTCATGGCTCTGGCCGATGCGCGCCATCTTATGGTGATGGAGGCCATGACGATACCGTACACGCCCACCTTCCAGAAGATCCAGGAGCATCTCTCCGATCTGGGCAGGCTCCGCATCGTCAGCCTGAACTACAGCCAGTACTCCCATCGCTATGATGCCTTCAAGGCAGGCACGGTCCTTCCGGCCTTCGATGTGCACAAGTCGGGCGGCGCCCTCATGGACCTCAATGTCTACAACATCTCCCTTATCGTGAACCTCTTCGGCGCGCCTCAGCAGGTCCGCTATCAGGCAAACATCGAGCGCGGCATCGACACGTCCGGCATCGTGACCCTGGACTATGGCAGCTTCCAAGCCGTCGCCATTGCCGCGAAGGACTGCAGGGCTCCTGTCATGAACACGCTCCAGGGCGATGAAGGGGCGATCGAGATCTTCAAGCCCGTGAACC
Source organism: uncultured Actinomycetes bacterium (assembly GCA_900313905.1). GTDB lineage: Bacteria > Actinomycetota > Coriobacteriia > Coriobacteriales > Atopobiaceae > Olsenella_L. The sequence goes on from OMTG01000080.1 coordinate 1,094, forward strand.
AGATGACCGCATTCACGTTCGATCGCAATGACGGGGAGAAGTCAGAGATCGCCTGCGACGCAGGCACCCATCGCATGTCCTATGAGTTCCGCGAGTTCATCCGCATGGTCGATGAAGGGGATTTCGACGAGATGCAGCGTCGCCTCGATGTCTCCCATGAGGTAGCGAAGATCATGCATGCCGCCCGGCAGGATGCCGGCATCGTCTTCGATGCAGATGCCCGCTGGAACTGAGCCACCAAAGAGAGCCGCAGCACAAGCAGAAAGGAAGATCCGATGCTCTTCACCTCCATCATGCACGTCTCCTTCTACACGGAGCAATTCGACGAAATGGTCGACTTCTACCAGAACAAGCTCGGCTGCACCGTGAAGTCGCTCGTCCGCTACAAGGAATACCTTGACCGTCCCGACCGCCCTGCCTACCAGAAGCTCGCCCAGGAAGATCCAGAAGGCATCTTCTACATCTATTTCGAGATCGCACCCGGGCAGTTCATCGAGCTCTTCCCGGCCATGCCCGGACAGAAGCCGCACAGGGAGTGGAATGAGGACCACGGCTACTCCCACTTCGCCCTGCTGACCGACGATATCTACAAGACGGAAGCGGAGATGAAGGCCCGTGGCGTCGAGCCCGATACGGTGATCTCGAAGGGGCCTTCCGGCACCTACCAGCAGTGGTATCAGGACCCTGATGGCAACAAGTTCGAGGTCATGCAATACACCGAAGACTCCTATCAGGTCGTAGGCCACATCAGCTGAAGCTGATAGAATCGGGGCATGGAGAATTCAGGTGCCCTGCATGACATGAGGAAGATGAGGTCGCTGTTCACGGACAGCGAATGGGTCGTTGTGGACTTCATCGCCAAGCATCCCGAAGAGGTTGTCGGGATGAACATTGGCACCTTGGCAAAGCTCACCTACAGCACGAATGGCACCATCATCCGCGTGGCCCGCAAGCTCGGCTGCAATGGCTTCCGTGCCCTCAAGATCAGGCTCTCCCAGGAGCTGGAGACACGGAAGCATCTTGCAGGCGCGGTCGACTTCTCGGCGCCCTTCAGCGTCGGCGAGAGCACAGCGCATATAGCCCAGGACATGGGGTCGCTCTACCGCAATGCCTTGGTCTATCTCGAGAGCTCGCTCGATCTGGATGCCTGCTCCTCGCTGGTGCAGAAGCTGCTCGATGCGGAGCGCATCTACTGCCTTGCAGTCGGCGATTCAATGGTCACCTTGGATTCCTTCAGGAACAAGCTCGTGAAGCTTTCCATCATGGCCTGCGACGCGATGGAGCTCGGCGATGAGGAAGCAGTCTGCCAGAGCGCAGGAGACGGCGATGTGGCATTGATCGTCTCCTATAGCGGCGAGAACAGGCGCATCGCTGGCTGCATCCCGATTCTCGAAGAGCGGGGATGCACGATCCTCACAATCACGGCCACCCCTCAGAGCGCCTGCGCCAAGGCAAGCGATGAGTTCCTCGCGATACCCGAGCTCGAAGGGGACAGCAGCGAGAAGTATGCGACCTTCTATTCGCAGTTCGCCTTCAGCTACGTGCTCAATCTGCTCTATGCCCTCATGTACAACGAGGTGCACAAGGAAGCCTAGCTTCAGACAGCACGATCATTGAAAGTTGGAACTGCTCCCTTCGTATGAGACAGGAAGGATGCACCATGCTCTATACAGAAGACGACCTGGCCATTCTCGAGAACCAGGAGAAGGCTTTTGTGCTCGACGGATGCGACAGCAGCATCCTGCTCCCGATAGCAGAGGCCATCCTCAGCCTCCGGCATGAATATGACCGCGGCATCGCCCTCCAGATCGTGCGTGAGCATGACCAGCTCGTGATGTTCCAGTTCGTGGACGACGACAAGGCAGAGCGCAACCTCAGGTTCTGCGCCGGCAAGCGCACTGCGGAGCTCGCGCTGGGCCATTCAAGCGCCTGGGGCTATGTCTACTCTCAGATCCATGGACTCGCATCTACGATGGATATGGTCTATAGTGGGGGAGCTTTCCCGTTGAAGGACGAGCAAGGCAATCTGCTTGCCTCGATCCTCGTATCGGGGCTCCATGAAGGGGGAGACCACCGCCTGATTGTGCGGGCACTGGCCCAGGCGCTCGACCGCAGGTGCCCCGAGTTCGAGAAACTACTGGCGTAGCGGCAAAGAGATGCCCAGAGACGTGAAAGGTCTCTGGGCATCATTGTCTTGCATGGGATTGCTGAGGGATCAGTCGAAGCGGCTGTTCCGTGCGCGGTTGCGGAGCGCCTGGCGCTCGAGGCGCCGCTGCTCGGCTGCAGCCTTCTCCTCCTCGGTCATGACCTTCGGCTTCGGCGGCTCGGGCGGTGTCGGAGCCGCAGCTGCCTTGGGAGCGGTGGCCTTCGAGCGGCTTGATGAGGAGCGCTTCTGGGAGGGAGCCTTCTTGCCGGCAGGCTTGGTCGTGCGGGCGCTCGCAGCATGGACATGGGCAACCGTCGTATCGGGCGCCGAATTGCTCGTCGCCGGACGAACCGAACCAGCATTGCTGCTCTTGTGGAAGCGGAGGGACAGCAGCTTGTAGACACCGGCGCTCTGGCCTGTCTTGCGGCAGAACTCCGCTTCGTTCTGCGCTGCGAAATAGCTCATCACATAGTTGTCCTCTGCGAAGGTGAGCCTGTCATTGGCAACAGTCTGCACGATGTCCTTCACTTGGACCAGGGGGAGCCCAAGATTGGCTGCGCATTCCCCCTCCGGCGTCCCTGAGAAGACCTGGAGGAGCACCTCCTTGCTGGGACTGGGCTGCGCCAGAATCCAATGGAGCAGGGTAGGTACAGAAGAGCTTCCCGGTCTGCTTTGTCCGCTCATGCGCATATCCTCCGCGTCGGCTTTGCTGCCGTATTAGGGATGCCACCTGTGGCCCGATATCCGCATATCTGGGCCGCTCACAGCCATTCTAGCAAACCTGCACTCTGTTCTCTGCTAGATGAGGCTCCAGATGCATAAATTGCTGCATGCCTCAGAAGCACTCGCTGGCAGCGATACAATTCTTCAAGCTCCCCGCATGCACCAGAATGCAGATATATCCCCGAAAGGACCATCGTGGACGATACAGCCAGCTATCTTGACATGCTTGCGAATGAGATCCATTCGGTCGTGGTTGCGACGACCGACAGCGAAGGGCACCCCGTCACCCGTGTCATCGATATCATGCTCTCCGATGGGGAGACCATCTATTTCCTGACGGCGAAAGGCAAGGCCTTTGCCGGCCAGCTCATGGATACGGGCTTCATCGCGCTCACGGGCATGACGGGAGGGGCTAGCCTGGACCGTGCCCATGCCTCCCTTGCGATCAAGGCCATATCGCTTCGGGGCACGGTCGAATGCATCGGCCAGGAGAAGCTGGACGAGATCTTCGAGAAGAACCCCTACATGGCCCAGATCTATCCGACCGATGCCTCCCGTCAGGCGCTCGTGGTCTTCTGCATGGAGGAAGGCGAAGGTGAGCTCTTCGACCTCTCCACGAAGCCAATCACGAGGAAGAGCTTCCGGGTGGGGGCTGGCGAGGCAGAAGCACCCCACTATCCCTATCTGATCGGCCCCGCCTGCATAGGATGCGGAGCCTGCCTTGCAGTCTGCCCGCAGGACTGCATCAAGCACGGGAAGAAGCCATTCGAGATCGAGCAGGACCATTGCCTGCACTGCGGCAACTGCTGGAGCATCTGCCCCGAGCACGCCGTGATGAAGCGATAGCCGGCATCTTCTGGAGAGCGCAATCAGAGCCATAGAGAAGCAGAGGCCCGCTTTGATGCGGACCCCTGCCTGCTGTTCGGGATATGTACGGGAGTGGGCCTATGAGGCCTGCTCAGCGCTGTTCGGCTCCTGGTCGATGGGGTCGCCATTCTCGTTCGTACGGCCACGTCCATAGGTCGGACGCGCTGCCTCGTACTGGATCTGCATGGCGACCTTCTTGACCTCTTCCGGCGTGTTGGCATTCGCATAGCGATGACAGGCACACCAATGGCCTGGCACCTGCTCGGTCAGGTCAGCAGCTGCGACATCGCAGGCACCGATCTTCGCGAAGCACCGGCTTGCGAAGCGGCATCCCGCCGGCGGATCGATCGGGGAAGGGACATCGCCCTCGAGGATGATGCGTCGGCGGCGCAGGGTCGGGTCAGTCGAGGGGATGGCCGAGAGCAGGGCCTGCGTGTAGGGGCACAGCGGCTCGTGGTAGAGCTCATGCTCGTCGGCTATCTCCATGAGCTTGCCGAGATACATGACGCCGACGCGATCCGAGATGTGCTTCACGACGTTCAGGCCATGGGCGATGAAGAGATAGGTGAGGCCGAACTGGTCCTTCAGGTCGTCGAGCAGGTTCAGGACCTGTGCCTGGATCGAGACATCGAGCGCGGAGACCGGCTCATCGCAGACGATGAGCTTCGGGTTCACAGCGAGGGCGCGGGCGATGCCGACACGCTGGCGCTGGCCACCGGAGAACTCGTGCGGGTAGCGGTTCCTCATGTACGGGGCAAGGCCGACGCACTCGAGGAGCTCGTCCACGCGCTTCTCGACCTGGTCGTCCGGCAGGATGTTGTTCGTGCGGATGGGCTCGGCAATGATGTTGCCAATCGTCATCCTCGGATTGAGCGATGCATAGGGGTCCTGGAAGATGAGCTGGATGTCCTTGCAGTAGGCACGGCGCTCCTTCTCGGAGAGGGCCGTGATGTTCTTGCCCTCGAACCAGATCTCGCCCTTGGTCGGACGCAGGAGCCCGACGATCATCTTGCCGATGGTCGACTTGCCGCAGCCAGACTCGCCGACAAGGCCGAAGCACTCGCCCTTGTGGATCTGGAAGCTCACATCGTCCACAGCCTGCACATAGGAGGTGGGCCGGCCGAAGAAGGTGGTCTTCGCGACGAAGCTCTTCGTCAGGCCGCGGACATCGAGCAGGATCTCATCCTTGCTGTCATTGGTAGCCATAGCTTATGCCTCCTCGCTGTCGTAGAGATGGCAGCGCACTGCGTGCTCAGGGGCATCCTTGAAGGACCTGAGCTCAGGCATTGCCTGCTTGCAGATGTCCATGCAGCGCTCGCAGCGGTCGGAGAAGGGGCACCCCTTCGGGAGGTGGAGCGGGTTCGGCACGGATCCCTTGATCGTGTAGAGGCGCTTGTTCTCGTCGTCCTCGAGCTTCGGGATGGAGTTCAGGAGGCCCAGCGTATAGGGATGCTGCGGCTTCGTGAAGAGCTGCATGACCGGAGCGGATTCGACGACCTGCCCGCAGTACATGACGACAACGCGGTCGGCGACCTCAGCGACGACACCCATATCATGGGTGATCAGCAGGACGCCCATGTTGTATTCCTCGCGCAGGTTGTAGATGAGCTCGAGGATCTGCGCCTGGATCGTCACATCGAGGGCCGTGGTCGGCTCGTCGGCGATCAGGAGCTTCGGGTTGCAGGCAAGTGCCATGGCGATCATGACGCGCTGGCGCATGCCGCCTGACATCTGGTGCGGATAGTCGTGGGCACGGTCCTCAGGCGAGGGGATGCCGACCTGGCGCAGCGACTCCACGGCGCGGGCCCAGGCCTGCTTGTCATCCATATCGGAATGGAGCTGGATGGCCTCGACGATCTGGTCGCCGACCCTATAGACCGGGTCGAGCGATGTCATGGGCTCCTGGAATATCATCGCGATCTGGCCGCCACGGACCTGCTCCATCTCCTTCTCGGAGAGGGACAAGAGGTCGGTCCCATCGAAGGTGATGGAGCCTGAGGCGACATGTCCAGGCGCCTGAAGCAAGCGCATGATGGAAAGCGAGGTCACGGACTTGCCGGAACCTGATTCGCCGACAAGGGCGACTGTCTCTCCTGCATCCACATTGAAGGTGACGCCGTTCACGGCATGCACGACGCCCTTGCGGGTCGGGAAGTCGGTATGGAGGTCCTTCACTTCAAGCAGCATGCAAGATCACCTCCTACGGGATTTCGGGTCAAGCGCATCGCGGATGCCATCGCCGAGCAGGTTGAAGGCAAGGACGGAGATCGTGATGGCAAGGCCGGGATAGATCATGAGCCAAGATGCGGAGAAGATGTAGTTGCGGCCACGTCCGAGCATGTCGCCCCACTCGGCTGCAGGCGGCTGGACGCCGAGGCCGAGGAAGCCAAGGGCTGCGCAGTCGAGGATGGCGCCTGAGATGCCCAAGGTCGCGCGGACGATGATGGACGGCAGGACGTTCGGGAGCACGTGGCGGAAGATGATCTTCGCGTCGTTGTCGCCGATGACGCGGGCAGCGGAGACATAGTCGTTCTCCTTCACCGCGAGGATCTGCGAACGTACGATTCTTGCGTACTCAGGGATCGAGACGAGGCCGATGGCGACGACCGCCTTCTCGATGCCGCGGCCGAATGCCGCCATGAAGGCGATTGCAAGAAGGAGGGAGGGGATTGCGAGCATGACGTCCATGATGCGCATGATCACGGTATCGACCTTGCCGCCCTTGTAGCCAGCGATGGCGCCGAGCGTGACGCCGACCGTGAGCGAGATCGCGACGGCGAGGAGGCCCACAGAGAGCGAGATCCTCGTGCCGACCAGGATGCGGGAGAAGATGTCGCGGCCCTGCTCATCCGTGCCGCACCAATGCTCGGCCGAAGGAGCCTGGAGCGAGACCGAGAGGTCCTGCTCATAGGGGTCATAGGGGAGGGTCTGCGGGAAGATGGCGGTGACGATCGCGATCACGACGAGGATGGCGATTACGATGAGCGACGCCATGGCCCACTTGTTCTCGGACAGCGAGTACCACATGGCCTTCCAGGTGGATTCAGGCTTCTCTTCCTCGAGCTCCTCTTGGGAGACAGCTGCTTCTTCTGCCATGGCTTATCCCTCCTCCATCGAATACTTGATGCGCGGATCAAGATAGGCATAGATGATATCGACGATCAGGTTGAGGACGACGAAGATGACGCCGATCAGAAGGACGACGCCCTGGACGACCGGGAAGTCGGACTTCAGGATGCAGTCGACCGTGTACTTGCCGATGCCGGGCCAGGCGAAGACGGTCTCGGTCAGCATGGCGCCGCCGAGAAGGGAGCCCAGCTGCAGGCCGATGACGGTCGTGATCGGCAGCATTGCATTGCGGAGCGCATGGTGGTGGATCACGCCCTTGCGGCCCTTCTCAGGAAGGCCCTTGGCGCGTGCGGTCCTGACGTAGTCCTCATTGAGGGTATCGAGCATCGAGCTTCTCGTCATCCTCGTAATGATCGCCATCGAATACATCGAGAGCGTGAGGGCGGGGAGCACCAAGTGCGCCAGCACATCGCCCAGAGCCTCGAAATCCCCGGAGAGCAGGGTGTCCAAGACGTAGAGGCCCGTGCCTCCGACAGGCTGGAGCATCGGGTCGCAGCGTCCGGTCGAGGGCAGGATGTGGAGCACGCCCGAGAAGAAGATGATGAGGAGGATGCCGAGCCAGTAGACCGGCATGGAGACGCCAATGAGGGAGATGACCATCGAGGCGCCATCGCGGAAGCTGCCGCGGTGCGTAGCCGACGTCACGCCGAGCTTGATGCCCAGAAGCGACGCGATGATGATCGCGACGAGAGCGAGCTCGACGGTAGCCGGGAAGCGCGATGCGATCTCATCAGCCACCGCCGTGTGGGTGTAGTAGGACGTGCCGAGATCCCCATGCAGGGCTCCAAGCAGGAAATCGAAGTATTGCTGGACCAGCGGCTTGTTGAGGCCATAGCTCTCACGCCACTGCTCCATGGCCTCAGGCGTGGCATGCTCGCCGAGCACGACTGGTGCCGGGTCGGACGAGAATACACGCATGATCAAGAAGACGACAATCGAGACGCCCAGAAGCACGCCGATCGACTGCAGGATCCTCTTGAGGATGTATTTGGCCACCTTTGCCTCCTTCTGTGTTGATGCCTGCCTCGGTGCCGGCAGGGTGGTTGGCTGATAACGAAGACGAGCCAACCCGTCGTGGCTGGCTCGTCCTGGTTCCTAGCTCAAGCCCGCGCGCGTTCGTGACGGACGCTAGTTCGACTTCGTTGCGCCCCACATGCGGACGACGCCCGTCGGGTGCACCACGAAGCCCGTGAGCTTCGGGCTGTAGCCATAGAGATCGGCCGAATGCGAGACGAGCAGCCACGGCTGCTTCTCAGCGACGATCTTCTCGCACTGGTGGTAGATGTCGTTGCGCTTGTCCTCGTCGGTCTCGGCAGCGCCTTCGGCGATGAGAGCCTTGTACTCCGCATCGTCGAACTGCGCGATGTTCATGGTCGGCGTGGCATCGGCAAGCAGGTTCATGAAGTTGTCCGGGTCGCCGTTGTCGCCCACCCAGCCATAGAAGCAGACGTCCCAGGGATCGGTCTGAACCTTGGTCTTGTAGGTCGTCCAGTCGTACGGCGTGATGTCCATCGTGACGCCGACCTTGGACAGGTAGCCCTGGATGGCCTCGGCGAGCGTCTGGCCGTTCTTCGTGTTGTAGGGGCGGGAGTTCGAATAGGTGATGCAGGTGATGGAGGTGACGCCGAGGTCGGCGAGCTCCTGCTTGGCAGCATCCGGGTCATAGGCGGTCTGGACGATGTCCTCGTCGTAGGGAGCCATCCACGTCGGCATGACGGAATTGGCGACGGTCGCGTAATCGCCGTAGAGCGACTTCACCATCTCCTCGACGTTCACGGCCTTCGCGATGGCCTTGCGCACGTTCTCGTCCTGGCAGACAGAGTTCGTGGTGCAGTTGAATGCCATGTAGTTGATGTTCATGCCGTCGGTCGAGTAGAGCTTGTCGCCACCGCTCGTGATCTGGTCGGCAACGGAATCGTCGATACCGTCGATGATGTCGACCTCGCCGTTGTTGAGGGCGGTGACGCGGGAGGCGTTCTCGGTGATGAAGCGGAAGATGAGGTTTTTGGTCTTCGCCTTGCGGTCATCGTTCCAGTAGTCGTCGTTCGCGACGAGCTTGACGTTCTGGCCCTTGTCCCAGGAGACGAACTTGTAGGGGCCGGTGCCGACCGGGTTCTCCATGAGGGTGGAAGGATCGCTGACAGGAGCGGGCAGCGGCGAGCCGACGCACATCGCGAGGTTCTTGATGAAGGGGGCAGAGACAGCGACAAGCTTGATCGCGACCGTGTGGTCGTCGACAGCGGTGACGGACTCGACGCCCGAGCCCTCGGAGGCCGTGCCGTAGATGAACGATGCGTACGTCATGTCGTCCGTGCGGTTCGGCTCGAGCTCGCGGCTGATTGCCCAAACGACGGCATCGGCATTGAAGTCGGTCCCGTCGTGGAACTTGATGCCCTCATGCAGGTGGAAGGTGTAGGTCAGGCCATCGTCCGAGATCTCCCAGGAATCGGCAAGGCTCGGCTCCACATCGCAGGACTCATCACTGTAGGTGACGAGGTTCTCGTAGATGTGGATCATGATCTTTGCAGACTCGCCGTCATCCACGTAGGCAGGATCGAGGCCGCGCGGGTCGGCGCCCTGTGCGAAGGTGATGGTATCTGCCGTGCCGCTTGCGGAGCTGCCGCCTGCTTCGGAAGCCCGCTGGCTGCCGCAGGCTGCAAGGCCCATAGCGGATGTTGCGCTCACGGCACCCATCATCTTGATGAAGGTGCGGCGCGAAAGATCGTGCGCTTCTGTCATGTTCAGGAATCTCCCCTCTGTGCCCGGATCGGCTTCCTCCCGCCAATCTCCGGGCGATTGCTGATATGCATCCGGAAGCATCAACCATGATGCTGCGGGACGCATTCAATTAGAGCCTCAATGGGATTGACGAAACTCTTATGGAAGTGAAAAGTTTCTTATTCGAAACATATCGAATTCTCATACACGACTTTTCGGGCTGGTTTCAGGACCCCCATATGCGCCGTCTTCGCCCTCCGTGCGGCGGAGCGCCCATTCCAGTCAGCATGCCGAGCGGCTCCTGTGACTGATATCCCGAAGATATGCAATACGCAGGCAGGGCGATCTTGCAGGGAAAAGCGCCAGATCAGGAGCAACCTGAAGACCGGCCCGCACCGTGAGGACGGTGAAGGCCGGTCCATGCTTCACAGATGCAAGAGGAGGCTATGCCTCTTTCTGCGCAGCCCAGAGGCGGACGATGCCAGTCGGATGCACGACGAAGCCGGAGACCTTCGGGTTGTAGCCGACAAGCTCGGAGCCATGGGAGATGACGAGCCAAGGCTGCTTGTCTGCAACCATCTGCTCGCACTGGTGATAGATGTCGTTGCGCGCATTGTCGTCGGTCGTCGTGATGCCCTGGGCGATCAGCGCCTTGTAGTCGGCATCGTCGAACTGCGCGATGTTCATGGTCGGGGTGGCGTCGGCAAGCAGGTTCATGAAGTTGTCCGGGTCGCCGTTGTCGCCGGTCCAGCCGTAGAAGCAGACATCCCACGGGTCGGTCGTGACCTTCGTCTTGTAGGTCGTCCAGTCATACGGCGTGATGTCCATCGTGACGCCGACCTTGGAGAGGTAGCCCTGGATGGCCTCAGCGAGGGTCTGGCCGTTCTTCGTGTTGTAGGGGCGCGGGTTCGAGTAGGTGATGCAGGTGAGCTTCGTGACGCCGAGCGAAGCCAGGGCAGCCTTTGCTGCATCCGGATCGTAGGCGGTCTGGACGATGTCCTCGTCGTAGGGCGCCATCCAGGTAGGCATGACGGAATTCGCGACCGTGGCATAGTCGCCATAGAGCGACTGGACGAGCTCATCGACGTTCACGGCCTGGGCGATGGCCTTGCGCACTGCCTGGTCATGGCAGATGGAGGACGAGGTCGTGTTGAACGCCATGTAGTTGATGTTCATGCCGTCACGGGTGAACAGCTCGTCGCCGCCATTCTTGATCTGGTCGACGACCGAGTCGTCGATGCCGTCGATGATATCGACCTCGCCGTTGTTGAGGGCCGTGACACGGGAGGCGTTCTCGGTGATGAAGCGGAAGATCAGGTTCTTGGTCTTTGCGCGCTTCTCGTCGTTCCAGTAGCCATCGAAGGCCTGGAGCTTGACGTTCTGGCCCTTGTCCCAGGAGACGAACTCGTAGGGGCCGGTGCCGACCGGGTGCTCCATGAGCGTGCTGTAGTCTGCGACGGGAGCGACGACCGGGGCGCCGAGGACCATGGCCATGTTCTTCAGGAATGCGGCGTTGACGGCAGCCATCTTGATCTCGAGGGTGTGGTCGTCGACCGCCGTGACGGACTCGACGCCTGAGCCCTCGGATGCCGTGCCGTAGACAAACGAGGCATAGGTCATGTCGTCGGTGCGGTTCGGCTCGAGCTGGCGCTCGATCGACTTCTTGACAGCATCGGCATTGAAGTCGGAGCCATCGTGGAACTTCACGCCCTCATGCAGGTGGAAGGTATAGGTCAGGCCATCATCTGAGATGTCGTAGGAATCGGCGAGCTCGGGCTTGATGTCGCAGTTCTCGTCGTCGTAGGTCACGAGGTTCTCGTAGACATGGCACATGACCTTGGCGGATTCTCCGTCGTCCACGTAGGCAGGATCGAGGCCGCGCGGGTCGGAACCCTGTCCGAAGGTGATGGTATCAGCGTAGCTGCCTGAATCCGAAGAGCCGCTCGCGCTCGATGCACGCTGGCTTCCGCAGGCGGCAAGGCCCATGGCAGATGTTGCGCTCACGGCCCCCATCATCTTGATGAAAGTGCGGCGGGAAATTTCACGAGCAGATTCCATGTTGTAGATCCCCCTTTCGGATTCCCGGGAGGCGTCCCGAAGAGCGCATCCGGAAATCTTGAATGGCAAGAACGAGCAAAATGCATAATCGCTCCAAATTTCTGAATAGACAGCCAGAATCGCATTCCCGTTACTTCGAAGTAGGCAAAATGTATCTCATTTGAAATATAATATATTGTTATATTTCAGAGTCCATTCAGATGCTTACGCAATAGATGCAGGTATGCGCGGTGATTGGTGGCGCTACCTGCGCTATCATAGGAAGCGATGCGCCGCGGATTCCGCTGCAAGGCAATTGAGGAGGCTTGCCGTGAACGAAGGTTTCTTCGCCCAGGCCTATGAGATAGTGAAGCAGATACCTGAAGGCCGCGTCGCGACCTATGGGCAGATCGCCCGCATGATGGGCCATCCCAGGAGCGCCCGCTATGTCGGCTATGCGATGCACGCGAGCCCTGGCATGCGGGAAGGCGTGCCCTGCCACCGCGTCGTCTTCGCCGATGGGAGCCTGGCCCGGGGCTTCGCCTTTGGCGGCCCTGGCATCCAGCGCCAGATGCTGGAGGAGGAAGGCATCATCTTCCTGCCCGACGGAAAGGTCGACCTTGCCCAGTGCCAATGGGAGGCGTGAGGGAAGCTCCCTGTCCCGGCAGGTGCGCCCAGCCTGCAGATTCCCCGATCTCAGCAGCCTTCCTGCGCATCCATCCACGCAAAGAGCCCAGAGAGCGGCCGGGACGCCGCGACCTTGTCCTTGTGGAGCGTGACTGTCGTCCACATATGCTGCCAGAGCGGGTCATCGATGCTGCAGAGCGTGGCTGCGCCTTCTCCTCCCAGCTCCTCGATCCGCCGCACGAACTCCTCCTCATGCCGATAGGGGCTCAGGGTGTCAGCCTTTCCATGGATAGCGAAGAAAGGCGGCAGGATGGCGCCTTCCGGAAGCTCCTCCAGAAGCGGGAGCGGGGAATAGGGGAGAAGCGCCTCGTGGCGGGAGGCTGTGCCAGGAGCCGAAGGCAGGCCGATATAGCAGGGCCAGATCGGGCCCGGGAAATACTTGAGGAGCATATCGTCCGCATCGACGATCGCGGCGACCGAGATGACGCCCGCAATGTCACGAGGATCGAGGCCATGCTCCTTCTGGAGCCATGAGGCATACCCGACCAGCGTGGCGAGGTGCCCGCCACAGGAGCTTCCGCCGACAAAGAAGCGCCCGGCAGGCCGTCCATGCTCAAGCAGCCATGCACGCGCTGCCGCGATGCCGGCGAAGGCATCATCGACCTGGGCAGGGAACCGGTCATGGGGCATGAGACGGAAGCCGACCGAGCAGAAGCGGTAGCCTTCTGAGTTGTAGACGTTGGCAGCATCGATCATCGATTCGGGCGTGCCGACCAGATACCCTCCGCCATGGAAATACATGACGCACTCGTCGTGCTTCACCTCATCGGGCTCCCAGAGCACGCAGTGCTGCAGGCGATGGGGCCCGAAGGGGATGAGGTGCGGCTCTGTGCTCCGTCCCGCATCCTGGTCTCTGACCAACGCCTTCTTGAGATAGGCAGGAGGTGTCGTGAGCACCTCGAAGACTGCTCCCATGTATGCCAGAAGCTCCTTTCCCAGACCTGCCTTGAGATGGCGTGCCAAGCTGGCCTTGCGTGCAGGTTGCGCCAGCCATCTGAAGCAAAGGTGTCACCAGACGAGCCGAGAGCGGTGCAGACAGGCATCTTTGTCTCAGGCTCGCCTGTGCCGTGCCTGCATGTCTCCGCCATATAGGATACTTGTCACTGCCAGAATGATATCCGAAGGAAGGACCAGCACATGGGCATGAAGATCGAGCACGTCGCCGTCTATTTCAACGACCTCGAGCGTGGCAAGGAGTTCTTCGAGCGCTATTTCGGCGCCACCGAAGGCGAGCTCTACCACAACCCCCGTACGGGCTTCAGCTCGTATTTCCTCTCGTTTGGCGAGGGGGCGCGCCTCGAGGTGATGCAGAAGGCAGGCGTGCGGGATGAGGAGAAGGAGCCTGAGCGCACCGGCTATGCCCATATCGCCTTCAGCGTCGGCTCGAAAGATGAGGTGGACCAGCTCACCGCCCGTCTCAAGGACGACGGGCATGAGGTGCTGAGCGGCCCGCGCACGACCGGCGATGGCTATTACGAGAGCTGCATCCTGGGACCGGAGGATATCCGCGTGGAGATCACGGAATAGCGGAGCAGCTTCCCCCGATTGCTTCCATCAAGTACGGCATCATGCGCCCAATCCTGTCGGACCCGCGCGCTACCATGGACCGAAATGGCGCAGAACCTGGTGCGCCCGCAGCTTGGGAGGCCGGTCAGCATGAAGTTTGGCATGAGGAAGATATCGCCCAGGAAATCCTTCGCAGCACGCACGAAGGGGAGGGCGACACGTGCGATGAAGCGCGCTTTGATCCCTGGCTATGGCAAGAGGGGGATGGGCATGTTCCATCCGCGGCGCAAGGCCTATCAGGCCATCTATTCCCGGACGACCTTCAGCCTGGGAGACCTCTTCCGGCATCGCTGAGCACAGATGCTCCATGCAATGGTCGATTCCGTGTGGAGAGGCGGCCCTGCGGGTAGAATGGGCTTGTACATTCCTGAAGCTTTCTGAGGAGGCGCGAAAGACCATGTTCACGATTCTGGGCATGATATTCGGCTTCTGGCTCATTGGCTGTGTCATCTGCGCAGTGGTGCATGTGGCATGGTGGACCATCAGGCTCGCTTTCAAGATCCTTGTCTGGGTCATACTGGCAGGCGTGGTGATGGGTCTTCTGGCAATTCCGGCTGTTGCGGCCTTGGCGATTGCGGCAGGGGTTGCCGGTGCGGTGGCCTGCACGAACAGCTAGCGATGATGTCGGCTGACATGCTGGGCGCTGGTGGCCGATGCCGCCAGCGCCTTTTCTTTCTGCAGATTCCCGCCCCATGAGAGCCGAGGCAGCCCATTGAGCACCCGAACGCCACAGACCTTCACCATCAAGAGCGCCGGCATCGACGTCCTGGTCACCCGCAAACGCATCAAGAACATGAACCTGCGCATCAACCGCGAAGGCAAGGTGCTGCTCAGCATCCCTGCCTGGTGCACGAAAAGCGATGCGGCGGCATTCCTTGCCCGTGAGCAGGATTGGATCGCCCGCAGCCGGGCAAAGGTGGACAAGCGTGTGGGCCCCCTCATGAAGGAGCGCTACCGGGAAGGCGAGGCGACCATGCTCTGGGGCGAGCCCTACAGGCTCTCTTTCGTCCCCTGGGAGCGCAGCGTCTTCAGGCCGGACGTCGACCCTGCATGCCATGCCATCGAGCTTCGCCTGAGCTCAACGCTCGTCGAGGAAGCAAATGGGGCACGCACCATCCCGAAAGAGGCCATCGATCTTATGCGCCGGATAGAGCTCGAGAAGGAGCTTCCCCGCCTTGCCGCCTTCGCCGAGGAGCGTGTCGGTGCCCATGCCACCGAATGGCATGTCAGGACCATGAAGACACGCTGGGGATCATGCTCGGTGAAGCTTGGCAGGATCTGCCTCAACAGCGAGCTTGCTGCCTATCCCATCTCCTGCGCAGAGGCGGTCTCCTGCCACGAGGCATGCCACCTGCTCGTCCCGAACCACAGCGAGGTCTTCTATAAGGAGCTGGGACGCGCCTGCCCAGGATACCGGGAAGTGCGCAGGCTCTTGAGGGAGCATCCCCACCTGGCATGACACAGACGTTTCCGTTGGGTTGCGCAGCATGCGGCAGGCCCTGCTTTCGTGAGATGCTCATGCACAGCAGCATTGCAGGGCACCGCTCCCTGCCCAC
The DNA here is from genome assembly GCA_900313905.1 of uncultured Actinomycetes bacterium. Lineage (GTDB taxonomy): Bacteria > Actinomycetota > Coriobacteriia > Coriobacteriales > Atopobiaceae > Olsenella_L. The sequence goes on from OMTG01000080.1 coordinate 16,523, forward strand.
CAGAAAGGATTGCCGATGGAGGCGCTCTCAGAAGAAGAGCTCCGCGAGCTCTTCAAGCATGACCACTATGCCACCGATGCGTGCGACTGCACGATCGAGGAGGCGCGGCCGGGCTATGCCCGCTGCAGCTTCGAGATCCAGCAGAAGCATCGCAACCAGCGCGGCGAGGTGATGGGAGGGGCCCTCTTCACGCTCGGCGATTTCGCGATCGCTGTCGCCTCCAATGCCTCAGGCATGGCGCACGTCGCTGTCAACTGCAACATCGAGTATCTCACGACCGTGAAGGGCAGCCGTGTCATCGCTGAGGCCAAGGCCGACCGCGATGGACGCCATCTCGCGTTCTACACTGCCGATATCACGGACGAGCTGGGGACCAAGGTCGCGAAGATGACATCAGTGGGATTTGCGGTAGGGGAGATTCCCCGTGGCCAGGAGCACTAGAATGGGCCTGTCTGGCGAATCATCTGAAGGAGATTGCAATGGCTGATACTGCCGTCCTCGTAATCGATGTGCTCGTGACCGGAGCAGATGACACCCTCTACAAGCAGGACCCTGCAGAGGCTGCGCTGGTGTCGCACGCCGTGAAGGTCGTCGAAGCTGCCCGCAAGGCGGGCCTTCCCGTCTTCTTCCTCTGCGATCAGCATATCCCGGGAGTCGACCGCGAGCTCGAGCTCTGGGGCGCCCATGGCATCAAGGGCGATGCCCGCCCCAACCCCGAATTCCATGCCGGGACGAGCGACCTCGACTTCATCGTCCCGAAGCGCCGCTACTCGGGCTTCTTTGGGACCGATCTCGACCTCACGCTGCGGGAGCTCGGCGTGAAACGCCTTCTGGCGGTCGGAGAGGACTCGAACATCTGCGTCCTCCATACGCTGGCCGATGCCTGGAACCTCGGGTATGAGACGACGGTCGTCTCCGACGCCACCCGCACCTTCCTGGTCGGCACCCAGGAGGGGGCGCTCGAGCATATGCAGAAGTGCTTCGGCACGAAGGTCGCCACGACGGACGAAGTGGTGGCAGATCTCGCATAGATGGCATGCGCAATGCGCATCATGCATCACCTTAGATGGGGCAGGAGGCTCTCGGGCTTCCTGCCCCATCGCTATCCTGAGAGCTTTCAGGCAATTTGTATCCCCATGAGATCCCGATTATTTCTGCAGACCCTTTCAGCATTCACTACAATACGAAAACTGTGGCGAAAAACATACACATCTGAGAGGGAATGTATGGACAAGCATCAGCGCATCTGCATTGTCGGTGGCGGACCTGCGGGAACATCCATGGCGATGTATCTGCAGAAGCAGGGATTCGACAACTACACGATCTACGAGAAGACGGGACGGGTCGGCGGCAAGGCCTTCTCTCCGCGCATGGAGGTCACCACCCAGGACGGCAAGAAGGAGCAGCGCACCATCGAGATGGGTGCTGTCATGGGCTGCGACACCTATTTCGCCGTGCATGAGGCAGAGGAGTTCGGAGGTGCCACCCACGAAGATGGCCCGGCTATGGGACGCCGCTTCACGAACACCGATGGCACCCCCATCAAGCAGTCCAAGCTGTCGCTCCTGAAGAAGGTCATGAAGATGCGGAAGCTCTCGAAGCTTCTTGCGACGAAGTACAAGGGCTACGATGTCAATGGCCACAGAGGCGTGGCTGAGGGCCGCTACGAGGGGCTCTGCCCGTCGCCCGAGCTGAAGCTCGCGCATATCGAAGGGGAGAACCCGAACCTCAAGGACCTGTCGCTTCCCTTCAGCGAATTCCTGAAGCTCAACCACTGCGAGGATGCCGAGCTTGTCTGGAAGGGACCCTTCACCTCGTTCGGCTATGGCTATTTCGATGAGATACCGGCAGCCTATGTCCTCAAGTACCTCGATGCCTTCACGGTGAAGCAGTTCCTCTCCACCGGCAAGCTCTGGACCTGGAAGGAGGGCACCGAGTCGATCTGGCAGGGCGTCAACGCCCACCTCACCCATCCTGTTGTCCTCAACACCGAGGTCACGGGCGTCGAGCGCACGGATGGGAAGGTCACGGTCACCCTCAATGGCACGCAGAAGGAGACCTTCGACAAGCTCATCATCTGCACGCCGCTCGAGATGTTCCTCGACTACGGTGATCCGACCGCAGAGGAGCGCGAGCTCTTCTCGAAGATCCAGAACAAGGAATACTTCACGATGGCCGTGAGGACCGAGGACGAGAAGTCGCCTGACATCTCCTACTACTACTTCGACAACATGACGAACGAGACCCGTGGCCACCTGATGGTCTTCTACCATCGCTGGCCGGACTGCGGCCCCCAGCCGCTCGTGACCTTCACGCTGCGCAACCACGAAGGCATGGAGGATGTCCCCTTCGAGGAGGCCCGCGACACGACGCTCGCCGATATGGAGAAGAGCGGACTGCCGGTCGTGAAGACCGAGCGCATCGATGACTGGTACTATTTCCCCCATGTATCCAGCAAGGATTACGCTGATGGCTGGTACGACAAGGTAGAGGCGCTGCAGGGCCAGAAGAACACCTTCTTCGCCGGCGAGGTCATGGCCTTCGGCGACATGGAGGAGACGGCTGAGTACAGCAAGGACCTGGTCCGCAGGTTCTTCACGGAAGACGGGGAATAGAGGCATGGAAGAGCTGAAGATCATCGAGCTCAAGGAGAGCGTCTTCGCAGACAACGACGCCGAGGCGGAGAAGCTCAGAGGCGACCTCAAGGCCAGAGGACAGTTCCTCCTGAACCTCATGAGCTCGCCTGGCTCCGGCAAGACGACGACGCTCGCAAAGCTCATCGAATCCCTGAAGGGCCGCTACAAGATCGGTGTGGTGGAGGCCGATATCGACGGAGCTGTCGATGCAGACGAAATCCAGCGTGAGACGGGGGCCCGCGCCATCCAGCTCCATACGGGCGGCATGTGCCACCTCGATGCGGGGATGACAAGGCAGGGTATCGAGTCGCTCGATGCCGATGGGCTGGACCTCATCTTCCTCGAGAATGTCGGCAACCTGGTCTGCCCCGCCGAGTTCGATACCGGCGCCTCGAAGTGCGCCGTGATCCTCTCGGTCCCCGAAGGCGACGACAAGCCGCTCAAGTATCCCCTGATGTTCGAGAAGGCCGATGTCGTGATCCTCAACAAGATCGATGTCCTGCCCTACTTCGATTTCTCGATGGATACGTTCACCACGTACCTGCGTGCACGCAACAGCCACTGCGACCTCATCCCCATCTCTGCCAAGACCGGAGAGGGAATGGACAAGCTCGCGTCCTGGGTCGCAGACGAGATGGAAGCCTGGAGGAAGTAGCACATGCCTGAGCAGTTTCCAAAGCCCCGGTCGATCTACCAGAACGAGAAGAAGAGGGACGCTGGCCTGGCGAAGCTTGCGCGCAGCGTCACCGATTCGGTGCAGCACAAGATCTCCGGCATCTCGACCGAGGATCCAGAATACTGGGGTCTCAAGGAAGTGCTGTCTGACGAGATGGTCGACCTGGCCAACCGCATGAAGGTCAGGAAGTTCTACACCTTCGAGGACTGCATGAAGCTCGTGCCGGACATGGAGCCAGCACACCTCCAGCAGCTCCTCGACGACATGTCCGTCATCGGCATCCTCGAGTATGACTACGGCGACCACTACGACGACAACGGCCCCATCAAGGATGCGCCGCGCGAGAAGCGCTGGCGCGTGCCCTATTTCGTGCCGGGATCTGCCGAGCTTTTCAACTCCTCGAAGGACCGCATCGACAGGAATCCTGCCGTCGCCTCCTTCTTCGAGCGCATGACCTTCATACCGCTTGCGGGCATCACCGAGATGGTGCCGCCAGGAGGCGATGGCATCGGCATGCACGTGATCCCGGTCGAGGAGGCCGTCAACTTCCAGAACGAGGCCGTCGACCTCGAGCGCATCTCCTACTGGCTCAAGAAGTACGAGGGCCACATCTCTGCCGGCATGTGCTCCTGCCGCTATTCCAGGACCAAGCTCGGGGAGGGCTGCGCAGACGATCCGGATGACTGGTGCATCCAGGTCGGCGATATGGCCGACTATACGGTCGAGACCCATCGCGCCCACTACATCACGTCGGACGAAGCCCTCGAGATCCTGCAGAAGGCCGAGGACAACGGCTTCGTGCACCAGATCACGAACATCGACGGCGAGACCAAGATCTTCGACATCTGCAACTGCGATGTGAAGATCTGCAATGCGCTGCGCACGAGCATGCTCTTCAATACGCCGAACCTCTCCCGCTCCGCCTATACCGCAAAGGTCACGCCCGAGAACTGCGTCGCCTGCGGCCTCTGCGTCGAATCCTGCCCAGCCGGTGCCGTGAAGCTCGGCCAGAAGCTCTGCCGCAAGGATGGAACGCTGCCCGACTACCCCAAGGCGATCCTTCCGGATGCGATCTCCTGGGGCAAGTATGCCTGGGACGAGAACTACCGCGACACCGCCCGCATGCACAATTCCTGGCCGACGGGATCGTCTCCCTGCAAGGCTGCCTGCCCTGCCCATGTGCCGGTGCAGGGCTATCTGAAGAAGGCCCGCGAAGGGAAGTATGAGGAGGCCCTTGCCCTCATCAAGACCATGAACCCCTTCCCGGCGGTCTGCGGCAGGGTCTGCAACAAGCGCTGCGAGGATGCCTGCACGAGGGGCACCATCGACAATCCCGTCTCGATCGACGCCGTGAAGAAGTTCGTGGCTGACTTCGACCTTGCGCAGGAGCATCCGTATGTCCCGAAGAAGGCGGTTCCTTCTGTCAGGGGCAGCTTCGACCAGAAGATCGCGATCATCGGCGCTGGCCCGGCCGGTCTTTCCTGTGCCTACTATCTTGCCCTGCTCGGCTATGCGCCGACCGTCTTCGAGAAGCATGCGCTTCCAGGCGGCATGATGGAATACGGCATCCCGACCTACAAGCTCGAGAAGGATGTCCTCCAGGCCGAGATCAAGCTGATCCAGGAGCTCGGCGTCGAGATCCGCTGCGGCGTCGAGGTCGGCAAGGACGTGACCTTGGACGACCTCAGGGCCGAGGGCTACGAGGCATTCTATATCGCTATTGGCTGCCAGGGCGGCAGGCGTCCCGGTGTCCCCGGCGACACGGCCGAAGGCACCGATATCGCCGTCCATTACCTCCAGAGATCCATGGCGGAAGGCAATCCTGCCCTTTCTGGACGGGTGGTCGTGGTCGGTGGCGGCAACGTCGCGGTCGACTGTGCCCGCAATGCCGCCCGCCGCGGCGCCGATGAGGTGCACATGGTCTCGCTCGAGCAGGCAGACGAGATGCCCGCATCGGATGACGAGGTGCGGGAGACCCGCGAGGACGGCGTCGCGATCGAGAACGGCTGGGGTCCGAAGGAGGTCCTCACCGACAGGGATGGCAAGGTCTCAGGCATCGTCCTCAAGAAGTGCACCCGCACGATCGATCCTGCGACCGGCCGCTTCTCGCCCCTCTACGACGAAGAGGTGACCCGCACGATTGCCTGCGACCGCATCGTCTTCGCAATCGGCCAGGCCATCGAATGGGGGAGCCTCCTCGAGGGGAGCAAGGTCGCCTTCCACCATGGAAACTATCCTGAGGCCGATGGGCTCACCTTCCAGACAGCCGAGCCTTCGATCTTCGTCGGCGGCGATGTCTACACCGGCCCCAAGTTCGTGATCGATGCCATTGCCGAAGGACACTATGCCGCAGAGTCGCTCCACCGCTTCGTGCATGAAAATGCATCGATGAGGATAGGCAGGGACAGGCACGACTACCAGCCTTTCAATAAGGATGACCTCTCCTTCGGCTCCTACGACACCTTCAAGCGCCAAGAGGCTGCATCCGCACCGGAAGGCGCAGACCGCCTCCGCGATGTCTCAGGCACGCTCACAGCCGAGCAGGTCGAGAAGGAATGCTCGCGCTGCCTGGGATGTGGCGCTTCGGTCGTCGACCCGAACAAGTGCATCGGCTGCGGCATCTGCACGACCCGCTGCCAGTTCGATGCCATCCATCTCTATCGCGACCATCCAGAGATGACGGACATGCGCAAGGCCGAGGACAAGGTAGGCGGCCTCATGGCCTACGCGGCGAAGCGTGCGGTGAAGATCGTCGCGAATTCGGGATCCGAAGAGGCGAAGATCATGCGCGAGAAGCGCAAGGAATTCGAGCGCACGCACTCGAAGCAGTGGCAGAAGGAGCATCCCTATACCGGGAATGCCGAGAAGATCGACTAGCCACCAGCAATGAGGAGGAGAAGGGGCATGACGGGAAGCTGCCATGCCCCTTACTCAAGACACCAACCAGCCAAACTTTTCGGGAGCAGGCACGCATGCATGAGCTCGGTATCGTCGTCCATGTGGTCGATATGGTCGAGAAGGCCGCGAGTGAGCACCATGTCACGAAGGTGATGGAGCTCGATCTCGAGGTCGGCGAGGTGTCGACCATCGTGCCCGACTATTTCCGCGACTGCTATGAGTGGGCCATCAAGAAGACCACCTACATGCAGGACTGCAAGCTCAACCTCATCATTATCGAAGGCAAGTCGTACTGCCGCTCCTGCAGGAAGACGTACCGCACGACCGAATACGGGAAGGCCTGCCCCTACTGCGGCAGCTATGACACCTATCTCATCACCGGCCGGGATGTGACGATCCGCGACATCAAGGCCATCTAGCCAAAAGAGGGCGGGTCTGCGCTACGTTGGCGCAGACCCGCTCCTCGTGCGTTCTTCCTGCGAGATGCATCAAGGCTCGATGCGGTATGCATTCACGATCTCGCCGTAGTAGGCGATGTGGACATCCCGGTTGGAGCCGGTCGCATCGGAGTCCACATCCTGCGGATAGTACTTCTTCTGGATCTTGTCCGGATACAGGCCAAGCTTCTCCTTCTGGCGATAGATGACCTTGCACTCGATCGTGAGCGGCACCTGGGCGATGCCAGGGGCGCGGACGATATCGGAATCGACGAGCGTGAAGCCGAGCTCCTTCGCCTTGTTCACATCGTGGCGATGGATGGTCCCGCAGGTCATCACGATCTGGGGCGTGAGCCTGCCGTCGGGGATGTTGAGCGTGAATTCCATGGTACGGTCGAGATTGCCGCGGGTGTCACGTCCCTTGCGGACATAGACGACCGCGACGGGCTTGCCCCAATTGATTCCGAAGGTACCCCAACCGATCACCATGGAGTCGACCTTGCTGCCGCCTTTCGTCGTCAGAAGGATGCCACCGTTGCCAAGGCTCCGCATGGCCTGGGCTACAGCATCCTCTATCTCTACCTTGGTTTTGCTTGGCATGTACCCTCCTTGCATCTGTACATGCATAATTATTACCAAAATCGGGCTTTGCCTTAATATACTTGGATAAATGCTTACATGCCGTGCAGGAGAGGCGCAGGTAGCCTGCGTGCTCTATACTTCATCCTGAAGCCGCTTGCATACGCTTTACAGACTTTGGGAGGGGATGGCGCCATGAGCATCCGGTTCCGGAAAAGCATCAATCTTGGTCCTGCCTTCAAGATCAACATATCGAAGTCAGGCCTCTCGTTCACAGCCCGCGTCCCGGGCATGAAGGGACTGTCCCTCAGCACCGGCTCGAAGGGAACTTATCTCAATGCAGGGCTGCCCGGCACCGGCCTCTCGTCGAGGACGAAGCTCTCCGGGAAAGGCGTCGGCGTCAGCTTCAGGGATATTGGCGAGAAGATCAAGGGCGCATCCGGCAAGGGCACCGAAGCTGAAGGGGAGGAAGGGAAGGCGGCAGCCTCTCCGTCGAAGCGTGCAGAGGCAATGCCTCCCGAAGGGCCTTCGCTCGAAGAGACGCTCATGCCCTATCTGACGCTCCATCAGCAAGCTCCCACGGTAGGCGCGCTCCATGCGGGCACCGCTCCAGACGAGACGGCTGTCGAGGGCGCCACCGAGGGGGTTCTGAAGAAGCTCTGCGTGCCCTATGTCTTCTCGGCCTCCTACGAGTACGACGAAGGCACCCAGGCGCTCCTGCTCGATATCGACCTGCCGGAGATCGAGGACATCCCCGACGAGGAGGACGAGATCGGCAAAGCCGGCAAGACGGTGCATCGCCGCATCCCGGCCGCCGATGCCCATGCGCACTATGCCACCTGCGTCTTCAGCCTCTGCCTCTATCTGGCAGCCACGATCTTCTCAGAGGTCCCCAGCCTCGCCCATATCGTGTGCTCCGGCTATACGCAGCGGCGGGACAGCAAGGGCGACCTCAAGGATGTCTACATCGTCTCGATCCGCTTCGAGAGGGAAGGCCTTGCAGGCAGAGACCTCTCGCAGGTCGCAGATCCCGAGTCCTTCTGCATGGGATTCGAGAACCGCTGCGCCAAGACCTCGACAGGGCTCTTCCGTAAGATCAGCCCCTATGAGAGCATATCCAGGGAAGGCGATTAGAGAGGATAGCCCATGCTCCGTGCCAACTACCATACCCACACGACCCTCTGCGACGGCGATGACACGCCCGAGGATGTCTGCGCCTATGCCTTCAGTCTCGGGTTCGAGCATCTGGGATTCTCGGGCCATATGGACCCGGACATCCACATGGACTGGCCGGTCTATGTGGAGAAGATCTCCGAGCTCAAGCAGGCCTATGCGGGCAGGATGGACATCCTCATGGGCGTCGAGCTCGATAACATCTACGATCCCGCCTCATGCCCCGGTGCCGAGTACATCATTGGCTCGACGCACTTCCTGGACGTGGAGTCTCCTCAGCCCATGAGCGTCGACAGCTCGCCCGAGAACATGCAGGCGCTCGCGCGCGACTATTTCGGCGGAGACTATTACGCGCTCTCCAAGGCCTACTACGAGCTGGAGGCGAAGGTCCATGACCGGCTGAAGTGCACCTTCGTCGGGCACTTCGATCTCGTGACCCGCTTCAACGACGAGGGGCATTTCCTGGATGAGGAAGATCCGCGCTATCTGCAACCTGCCCTCGAGTCGATGGAATATCTGGCAGGGGAGGGCGTGCCCTTCGAGATCAACTGCGGCGCCGTGAACAGGGGCCGCAAGAAGGAGCTCTACCCCCGGCATGAGCTGCTCCGCGCCCTCCATGGCTTCGGGGGCGAGATCTTCATCAGCGCCGATGCCCACCAGAAGGAGCGCCTCAATGGCGCCTTCGATGTGGCGGTGGCAGAAGCGATACGCTGCGGATTCAAGCATGTGAACATCCTCGCGCATGACAGCTTCGGCGCGGTCGTGATGAAGCAGCTGGCGCTCGACACGCTCTGATGCATGGATATGAGCAAGGGCTGGCCTAAGGGCCAGCCCTTGCTGCTGCATTGCATCTATCTGCGTGCCACCGCTACTTGACCTCGTAGGGCGTGGCCTCGCCCCTGAGGAAGCTGACCAGGGCTCCCGTGGAGCTCGTGATCATCTCACGGACGTCCTCCTGTGTGTAGAACGCCATGTGCGGCGTCACGATCACATTCGGGAAGGCTGCGAGGATGGCCTTGTCGCGGTTGGGGAGGATATCGCGGGAACGGTCGAGATAGTAGAGGCCGGCTTCGTTCTCGATCGTGTCGAGCGCTGCAGCGCCGACATGGCCCGATTCGATGTTCGCAATGAGGGCCTGCGTGTCGATGAGGGAGCCACGTGCCGCGTTCACGAGGATCACGCCAGGCTTCATCTTCGAGAATGCCGCTGCGTCGATCATATGGTGATTGCTCTCGAGACCCGGGGCATGCAGGGTGATGATGTCAGAAGAGGCGAGGAGGGTGTCGAGGTCGACATACTCCGCAGACTTTCTCACCTCATCCTTTGGATAGGGGTCGTTTGCCAGGATCCTGCAGCCGAAGCTCGAGAGATGCTTCACGACGGTCGCACCGATCCTGCCCGTGCCGATGACGCCGACGGTAGCCGAGGAGATATCGAGGCCGATCTTGCCCTCGAGGCCGAAATCCTGCACCCGGTCCTCGCGGCTGATGAACTTCACCTTGCGCGCCGCCATCATCATGAGCATGATCGCGTAGTTCGCGACACCCTCAGGGGGATAGGCGGCGTGCGCGATGCGGATGCCGAGCTTGCGGGCATGGTCCATATCGATATGGTCGTAGCCGATCGAGCGGGTGGCGATGGCCTTCACGCCCATCGCATGGAATGCGTCCAGGATCTCAGGCGTCATCGGGTTCGTGATGATGGAGACGGCCTCGGCGCCCTCTGCAAGAGAGAGGTTGTCCATGCCCGGATACTCCGAGGTCCAGCCGAACTCGAATCCTTCCTGCGCCGCAAAATCTTCCAGATAGCCCAGCTCATCATAGGGGCGCAGGCTGAAGGCAAAAATCTTCATGTTTCCTACTCCATATGCACACAAAGATGCCCGCATCTCGCAATGCAGGCATCTTCCATTCAGGACATATCCATCAAAGCAAATGCGGCAGCTGTTTTGCAGAATTTTATGGAATGGGAAATGAATTCGTTGCAAAGCCTGCATATGTCCTTTTCAAACCGTCCTATTGGAGTGGCTATGATTGACGAAAGCCCTCTTGGCAACGTCTATGAACATGGTGGAAGCGTGGAGCAAAGGCACGATTTCCCCTTGTTCTGGCATGGCAGATGCAAGTTTGTCTTTATTTTTGAATCCGATTCAATTATTATAGGCTGCGTTCAGCAAGGGGAGCATTGCGAGGACTTCGCTTCCCATAATGAGAGGATGTGGAACTATGCAATCAAAGATTGCCCATGCTGCTGAGCGCAAGGCATTCAGCATTGCGCTGGATCAGGCCATCAAGGGTGTCAAGGGCGACCATCCCGAGGAGGCCATCAACCGCTTCCTGGACATGGGCGGCAAGCTTTTGGCAGATACTGCTCCTGATATGGCACTGTCTCTGCGCAAAGCTTTCTACCCTGGCTCCAAGTGGGAGAACTTCCTGATCGGCCTCGTCAACCGCCTCGATCCCAATATCCTGAAGACCGCCACCCTGAATGGTGCCTATGAGGCTGCATTCCGCGGCCTGCGCGAGACGACCCAGTCCGCTGAGAAGTACCAGTGCAATGTGCCCTGGATCATCATCTTCGACCCGACCTCTGCCTGCAACATGCACTGCGTCGGCTGCTGGGCTGCCGACTACTCCAAGTCGCTCAACCTTTCCCTCGACGATATGGACAAGATCGTCAGCGAGGCAAAGGCCCTTGGCTGCCACTTCTTCATGATGACGGGCGGCGAGCCGATGGTCCGCTGGCGCGATATCGTCAAGCTTGCAGAGAAGCACGACGACTGCATCTTCGGCCTCTTCACCAACGGCACGCTCGTGACCCAGAAGGTCTGCGACGACGTGAAGCGTCTTGGCAACATCGTCTTCTCGCTCTCCCTCGAGGGCTTCAAGGATGCCAATGATGGCCGCCGTGGCGATGGCTGCTTCGACAAGGTCATGGCTGCCATGGACCTGATGCGCGAGAACGGCCTTGCCTTCGGCGTCTCCACCGCCTATACCCGCAACAACGTCGAGTCCGTCACCTCCGATGAGTACTATGACCTGATCATCGAGAAGGGCGCGCTCTGGGCCTGGTACTTCCACTACATGCCCGTCGGCGAAGGCGCCAACGCCGACCTCATGCCGACGCTCGAGCAGCGCGAGTACATGCTGCACCGCATCCGCGAGGTCCGCGACTATGAGGGCGGTAAGCCCATCATGGCAATGGACTTCCAGAACGACGGCGAGTTCGTCGGTGGCTGCATCGCTGGCGGCCGCGTCTTCTGCCACATCACGGCACGTGGCGACGTCGAGCCCTGCGTCTTCATCCACTACTCCAACGCGAACATCCATGACAAGTCCCTGCTCGAGTGCCTGCAGCAGCCGGTCTTCCAGGCCTACCGCAAGCATTGGCCGTGGAACGACAACATGCTCCGTCCGTGCCCGATGCTCGAGAATCCTGAGATCCTCCCGCAGATCGTGCATGAGGCCGACGCAAAGTCCACCGAGTATGTCACCCCGGAGGATGTCGACCACCTCTGCGCCCGCACCGCTCCCTATGCCCAGGCTTGGGCACCGGTTGCCGACCGTCTGTGGCGTGAGGAGCACCCGACCGGAAAGAAGGTCTACGAGGACGACATCTCGATGATGCCGGTCGACGAGAAGGCCAAGATGCTGCGCGAGAAGGATGCCCAGCTCGACGAGGAGATCGACGAGGGCACCGAGTTCGCCGATGTATCCGAGAAGTCCTCTGAGCTCGTCAGCAAGTAGCTCACTCGTTAAGAGACAAGAGGGCCCCGAAGCCACGATAGCTTCGGGGCCCTTCTCATGTGGCTCTTGCCGGGCGCCTGTACAAGAGCGTGATGCGGGAGATGGATAGGACGCTATGGACTGAATGGCGTCAGTTCCTGGCGTTGATGATGGCATAGCAGATGACATATGCCACCGCGAAAACGCAGAGCGCACCAGCCAGGGCATTGAAGGCCTCGGCCATACCCAGGACGCCGAGCACGGCCATCGCTATCGGCGCGATGGTGATGCACACTACCGCAGCCAGCCTTGTCGCCTTGTAGGCGATCAGGATGTTCCGCTCGTCAGTCTGGGCGATGGCGGCTTCTGCCAGATAGCCATCGCTCCGGAGCCGGCGCAGATCGCGCACAAGCTGCACAGCCCATATGGCAGCAAGTGCGCATGCTGCATACAGGTATGTGCTGCTATCGGCCCCCAGATCATGGCCGGAGAGGGCGAGAGTGGCAAGGCCGGCAGCCCAGATCGCAAAGACGATCGTGCGGAGAATGATCCTGCGCTTGATATTGCTTTTGATGGCAGCGACGTTCATGGCTATCCTTCCAGGTCCGAGAAGTCGAACACGTCTTCTATCGCCAGACCAAAGTAGTGGGCAAGCTTGTATGCCAGGACGAGGCTCGCGGTGTACTTCTCATTCTCGATAGCGATGATGGTCTGCCTCGTGACCCCCATGGCGGAAGCGAGGTCGGCCTGGCTGAGGCCTCTCTGCTTGCGGAGCTCTCTCACCTTCGTCCTCATCCGCCCTCCTCTCTGGCTCTGCGGGTAAAGCGTGCTTTACATTACCTAGTATAGTCTGCTTTACATTTATGTGTCAAGTCAGCTTTACATGCCAGCCCATGCACTGGGGATCGAGGACGAGCGCCAAAACCGATATCCTGTCCAGGCAATGTTCTTGAGAAAATATGGTTGGCAGGACACTGCCAGGCGGCCAAGAATACGATGCCCGCGCAGGATATGGTGCATAACGGAGTCTGCAGGTGCGCCACAAGCCAGCAGGAAACATGCAGCCAGAATGAAGAGGCCACCTGCCGGGCAGGTGGCCTCGATTGCCATCTCATGAGGGCCTGAATGTAGCCAATCGGCACTTCGGCACAGAGGGAACTGGATCCCGATCACTGGGTCGCTGTGTATTGGCGCACCATGCGCGATATGGCATCGACAGCGGCACGCTTGACTGCCGTGAAGGCCGAGGGGCGTGCCGGCTCCCAATCGATGGGATGCTCTGCGATCATCTGGCGGGCTTCTGCGATGACCTGCTCGCCCGTTCCCGCCTGGAAGGCATCATCGCCCGAGACCGGGAGGTTGATGTAGATGTCCGCGGCCTGGGAATAGATGCGGTCAAGCTGGTTGGCGCCGCAGCTCATGGTCTGCTTCGCGATCGACAGTGGCGTCATGTCCGGGATGGGGCGGGCGCTGCGGATCATGCCGACACCGACCACGGCATCGACCATCGAGCGGTCGAAGAGGGGAGTCGGAAGGTTCATGCGGCATCCGCCATCCATGAAGGTGCGGCCCAGATAGGCCGTCGGCGTGATCACGAGCGGATAGGAGGCCGAGCAGACGACGCACTTCGCGACATCGAGCTTCTCGTCCGAAAGGGTGCGCCAGCTCCCATTCTCGTCGTGGAAGAGGTCTTCATCGTTCGTGAAGACGCAGAGCTCCCCCGATACCACATCGACTGCGGCCAGGGCGACGGGCATCTTGAAGTCGGAGAATGTCTCGACGCCCACCTCGGAAAGGACGCCACGGGCGAAGCGCTCCATGATCGACGAATCGATGATGCCATGGGTGCCGATGGAATTCAGCAGCTTCAGGGGATTCATCTTCAGGATCCCCTCGTCGACGATCTGCTGGTCCATCATAACGAGGAGCTCCTCCATGCGGCGCGATTCGATGCCGGCACCGACGAGCGATGCCACCAGCGCACCCATCGAGGTGCCTGCCGCCGCTCCGATCTGGATATGGTTGCGTTCCATATCCTCTATGGCGGCCACTTCGGCAAACGAGCGGAAGCCTCCGCCGCAGAATGCTGCGCCTACGCCTTTGACCCTGCCCATGAACTACCTCCTGGAGAGAATGTGCGGGACAAGGACAGTATGCCCGAATTCCTTCAGGTCAGCCAAGGTGCGGCTGGATTTATGGGGAAGAGCGGTGAAGCTTTGCCACCCCGGCCACTCATTGGGTAGTATGTATCTGTCATAGGTATCTGTCATCCACACCGGAACAAGACTTGAGGTGCGTTTTGTCTTTAGGCAAGAAACTGGAGCGCCGCGCAAAGGCGCAGGTGGCTCCCGAAGTGCTGGCACGGCAGGAATCTGGCGAAGACCTCGGTCCCGTCGGCACGCCCGACAATCCCTCGAACCAGATATGCACGGTCGCCAATCTGATCACGCTCTGCCGCTTCATCCTGACGATCGTCTTCCTCATCCTCTTCGTGCAGCATGAGCATCGGGTCGCAGCGCTTGTCTGCTACGCTATTGCCGCCATCACCGACTTCCTTGATGGACAGGTTGCGCGCAGGACCCAGACCGTCAGCTGGGTCGGCAAGATCTCGGATCCAATCATGGACCGGGTGCTTTTGTTCACGGGCGTCCTGGGCCTTGTGATCACGGGCGAGCTTCCCCTCTGGGTCGCCATCTTCGTTATTGGCCGCGACCTCTACCTGCTCGGCGGCATGATAGCCCTGCAGAAGTACCGCAAGCGCCCGGTCGATGTCATCTATATCGGCAAGGTCACGACTGCCCTTCTGATGTTCGGCTTCTGCGACCTCCTCTTGGGCCTGCCGCAGATCTCCGGCCTCGGCATCGCCACGGTATCCTGGCTGCCTGGCCTCAACAGCACGAGCGCTCCTCTTGGCATCTTCTTCGTCTATGCCGGAATCATCTGCTCCACGATCACGGCCATCATCTATACGAAGGAGGGGCTCCAGATCAAGGCAGAGGCCCTCTCCCATGCAGCTGAAGCTCCCCAGGGCGCCAAGGATAGCCCAGAGGGAAGCGGACGCTGATGGCAGAGCAGCCGAGACATGCCAGGAGCACGGCCACGCATGTCGGCCGGCATTCCAGCAGTCATCGTCCCGTCCAGAACCAGCATCCAGGCAGCAGCCATCATCCAGCCCAGGATCCGCATTCGGCCAGGCATGGAAGCCATGTTGCTCCGAAGCCCAAGCGGGTGCGTGGACGATGGCCTGTCCGCTTCATCGCCATTGCTGCCATCCTCGTCGTCGCTGCCCTGCTGTTCAGCTGCCTTGCAACGAATCATCCTTCAAGGGATGCAGCTTCGGATCTTGTCGCAGCTGCCGAGAAGACGACTGCCACGACCCAACAGGTGGGCGCTTCTGCCGCAGCGTCGTCCCCTGCACTCTCCGAAGCGACCTCTGCCATCATCGTGGATGGGGAGGGAAACGAGCTCTGGGGCATCAATGAGGACGAAGAGCTGCCCATGGCTTCGATCACGAAGATCATGACGGCGATGGTCGCCATCGATTCCGGCATGGACCTTTCGGCCACCTATCAGGGAATCGACACCAGCCTCGAGAGCGGCACCGTGGTCGCAGGCTACAGCTCCGCCGACACGCCGACCGGCCTCGAGCTCCTCCGCGTCATGCTGGTACCCTCTGCAAACGATGCTGCCGAGAACCTGGCCACCGACGCCGCAGGTAGCCGCGAAGCTTTCATCGAGAAGATGAACGAGAAGGCCCAGGAAATCGGGATGACGCACACCCATTTCATGAACCCGACCGGGCTTGAAGAGGATGGGCACTATTCATCTGCTGCGGACCTTGCCCTGATGGGGCGCTACGCGCTCGAGCACTATCCCCTCATAGCGCAGACCATCCGGCTCAGAAGCACGACTGCCACCATAGGTGGCCATGCCAAGACGTTCACGGCGACAGACAGCCTCCTGCAGATGACGCCCGGCATGCTTGGCATCAAGACCGGATCTGTGGCCTTTGGCACCTCCTTCCTCGGCGCCTATCAGCAGGATGGCACCAGGGTCTACACCTGCGTCCTTGGCTGCAGCACCGAGAGCGGCCGCTTTAGGGATACCACCTCCCTCATCGACTGGGCCTTCTCCGATGCCTATGTGCGCAAGGTGTATGCATCGAAGAGCATTCCAGTCACGACCGTCAGCTTCTCCGACCATTTCGGCTGGGTCTCGGATGTCTATCCCATCTCATCTGCCATAGGCTATGTATGCCCTGGCGAGGCTGGGGTAGAACAGACAAGTGTGGTCAGCACTGCGTCCATGGGGCTGCCTGGAAGCCTCTGGGGGACCTCCACCTGGACGCAATCGGGAAGGGCCGTTGCTGAGGCCGACTATGTGGTCTCAACGCCGCATCCTGAAGCTGCCTCGCTCGAAACCATCCTCTTTCCTCTGGAAGCGCGAATGCGATGACATGGAACAAGAATGCAGAAGGACAGCCAGCGATCCCGCTTGAGGCGGAGCATCTCCTGCTCGGGGCGCTCATGGGATGCCTCGAAGAGGAAGGCATGGCCGTCCCTCTCAGCTATGGGAACGAAGCGGGCGAGTACAGCAGCCTGAAGGATGGCTGCGGCCTCGCCGACCTTTCGGGGCTGTACTGTGCGCGCATCGGCGGTGCCCCTGCCGCAGCCTTCGCCGAAGCTGCCTTTGCGGGAAAGAAGCTCGATGTAGGGGAGTGCGCTTTCGAGCCTGCCTTCATGGGCGATGGACGCGTCTGCTCAATCCCGCTCATCGCCCGCACCGGCGATGAGGAATATGTCCTCTGGGATGCGACGGCCTCTGCTGACATGCTCTGCGCCTGGCTCTCCTTCCTCGCGAACATCGAGCAGGATGGCTACCGCCCCTATGAGGGGCTCGAGCTCGAGGACGCCAGCGAAAGCCTGGTGCCGCTCGTCCTCTGGGGTGGCCCTGCCTCTGCCATCATCCGCGACTATGTGGATGCAGATGAGAAGCTTCCGCAGGAAGGCCATATCAAGGATGTGGCGCTTGACGGGCATATACCAAGCCTTGTCGCCTCGGTGCGTCTCGATGGGAAGCCCTGTCTGCTCCTTCTGGTGGATCCGCATTATGCCCAGATCGTCTGGCGGAGCCTACTTTCCTTCAAGACCGTGACGCCAACCGGACAGCGGGCACTGCGGACCCTGGCCACGCAGTCATTGCCGTGGCTCGCTTCGCTTGATGAGGCAATGCCCCATGCGATGGATGCGGACGAGCTCAGCTCGGCTGGCCTTATTCGTGCAAGCCACGATTTCATCGGAGCACGTGCTCTGGCACAATGAGCATCGATACGGAGGGATTCCATGAAGTACGCCATCAATGCGCACGAGGTGCCCAACGCCTATGGTTCCTGCTCGCAGGGAACGAAAGCAGGCCGCTTCGTCTTCATCTCCGGCCAGCTCCCTGTCTCTGATGAGAATCCAGACAAGCTGGTTGCAGACGATATCACAGCCCAGACGAACCGCGTCATCGACCTGATCGAGGAGCTGCTCGCTGAGTGCCCCTGCCACCTCACGGATGTGGCGCAGACGACCGTCTATCTCGCAAGCCTCGATGACTTCGACGCGATGGATGCGGTCTTCGTGAAGCGTTTTGGCCGGCCGACTCCTGCGCGCTCTGTCGTCGAGGTGTCGAAACTTCCTCTCGATGCACGGATTGAGATGGACTGCATAGCCTGCAGATAGCGTTAGAATATGAACGATATGAATGCAATGAACGAAGGAGCTTCCGATGCCTTTCAATAGCGACGACAGGGACACGATGCCATCCGGCGATGAGACCAAGATCTTCCATGTCCCGACTGCCGATACCACAATCCCTGACCTTCGCGGCACGGCCATCCATGCTGCACCGACCCTCACCATCGTGAAGGGCCCGAGCTCAGGCGATGTCTTCGAGCTGAACGAGATGGGCGAGGTCACCCTTGGCCGCGATCCTTCGAACGATGTGTGGCTGAACGATATGACCGTCTCCCGCCATCATGCGGTGATCGATCTGTCCGGCATCGCCTCGGGCGTCGTCACGATCAAGGATCTCGGCTCGCTCAATGGCACCTGGGTCGATGGTGCCATCATCAACCAGGCGTATATCAAGGATGGCTCCACCATCCAGATCGGCACCTTCCGCCTCATCTTCCATGCCAACCGCACGTATTCGAGGATTAAGACTGGGGCTTAGCCAGCATGGCAGATGCGGGATATCTGACTATCGGCAAGGTTGTCAAGAAGCTGCAGCCTGAATATCCGGAGCTCTCCATCTCGAAGGTACGCTACCTTGAGGATGAAGGGCTCCTGACTCCTGCCCGCACACCGGGTGGCTACCGTCTCTACTCGCAGCGCGATGTGAAGCGCTTGGAGACCATCCTGTATCTCCAGAAGACACGTTTCCTGCCGCTCTCTGTGATCAAGGAAGAGCTGGGCAAGCATGAGAATGCCTCGAGCGAGGAGCTCGAGCAGGCTCTCACACAGGAGGCACTGGTCCAGAGCGGAGCCGCCACCCTGCCGCAGGACGACGAGGAGACCATCAGCAAGCTCCATCCCATCGATAAGATGCCTGAGCTCACCGGAGCTCCCGTGAGCTTCGTACGCCAGCTTGCCGATGCCGGCGTCATCACCCTCAAGAAGTCACCCCATGGCCGCGATCTCGTGGACGGGAAGGACTTCATGATCATCCGCGCAGCGGAACGCCTCCGCCATTACGGCATCGGCCCGCGCAATCTCCGCATGTATGTGATTGCCGCCAACCGTGAGGAAGGCATGTTCGAGCAGGCGCTCGGTACGCTCTATGCCAAGAGGGGAGAGGACCCTTCCGCCTCGGAGCGCATCGAATTCGCCCAGGCGACCGACGAGGTGCTCGCACTCACTGATACCATCCGTGACACCTTGATTCGCCGCATGCTAAGCAAGGCTTTCAAGGATCTCGATCTGGAATCTGCCCAGACCACAGACCCTGAGCATAAGTAACCATTTTAGGAAAGGACCCATCTTGTCAAGCGTGGATTACGAGAGCCTGGTTGTCAGCATCCCTGACTATCCTGAGCCGGGCGTCATCTTCAAGGACATCACGCCGCTGTTCGCCGATGCCCAAGGCATGGCTGCCGCCATTGACGATATCGCTGACCATTTCATCAACAAGGGCATCACGAAGGTCGTCGGCGCCGAGGCCCGCGGCTTCCTCGTCGGCGCTCCGGTCGCCTATCGCCTCAATGCAGGCTTCGTGCCGGCACGCAAGCCGGGCAAGCTTCCGCGTGAAGTCTACTCCCAGACCTACGCCCTCGAGTATGGCACGGACGAGCTCCAGATCCACAAGGATGCCCTCACGCCTGAGGACCATGTCCTGATCGTCGACGACCTCGTCGCAACCGGCGGTACCGCCGTCGCCACCGCCGAGCTGGTCGAGAAGTCTGGCGCCAAGGTCGATGGCTTCGCCTTCATGCTCGAGCTCACCTATCTCCATCCGCGCGAGGAGATCGCCAAGAAGTACGACGAGGAAGTCTTCACCCTCATCAAGGTCCAGTAGTCGTATTCTTGAACAAGAAGGACACTGTGGGAGCCGCCAGGTCATGTGCCCGGCGGCTTCTTTCTGTTTTGGAAGGCAGGACCTTTGTGAAGCATATAGGATTCCTCGAGGACAAGTTTTCGCATCCGAACCAGGCGCGGCTTGTGCTCGAAGGCGCTTTGGTAGGCCTCGTGGGCGGCGGCGTCGTGACGCTCTATCGCCTCGCGCTCTCGCAGGCAGAGAAGCTCCTCCGTGCCATCACCGGGCAGGCGGCCGGCCATCCTTTGATGGTGGCGCTCTGGTTCCTCGTCCTCGCAGCGGTCCTCATCGTGGTCTGCAAGCTCATGCTCTGGGAGCCCTATACCCAAGGCTCGGGCATTCCCCAGACCGATGCAGAAGCCATCGAGCGCATCGATATGCCCTGGCATCGCGTCATGGGCGCGAAGTTCGTCGAAGGCACGCTCTGCGCCTTCGCAGGGCTCTCTCTGGGCCGCGAAGGCCCTTCTGTCATGCTGGGCGGCATGTCCGGCAAGGCCGTCTCGAAGGCGCTCCACAAGGACCGCGACCATGAATCGCTGTTCGTCACCTGCGGAGCGGCGGCAGGCATGGCAGCAGCCTTCCATGCACCCCTGACCGGCGTCCTCTTCGCGGTCGAGGAGATCCATAAGGTGTTCTCCGCGTCCCTGGTCGTCACCGCCATGGCATCGGCAGTGGTCTCAGACTTCTTCGTATCCCAGGTGCTCGGCGTGAAGCCGACCCTGAATTTCGGTCTCGTCTCGAACCTGCCCCATATGAGCTATCCTCTCATCATCGTTATGGGCATCTACTGCGGCCTGCTCGGAGCGCTCCACAACGCAGGCATGTTCGGCTGCCAGAAGCTCTACGACAAGATAGGCCGCTTCGTGCCCTATAGCCGCCTTGCCATCCCATTCATGCTCTCAGGCATCGTGGCCTTCACGCTGCCTGATCTCATGTGCGGCGGTGACGCTATCATCGACCAGCTCATGAATCCGCAGGCGCTGCCCGTCACGTTCGTGATCTTCCTCCTGATCGGGAAATACCTCTTCACGACCATCTGCTTCGCCTCAGGAGCTCCAGGAGGGACGCTTTTCCCGCTTGTCGTGATGGGCTCTCTGGCAGGAGCCCTCTTCGGCTACGGAGCGAATGCCCTGCTGGGCACTTCTGAGCTCTACATGATGAACTTCATCTATTTCGGCATAGCCGGCCTCTTCGCAGGCGTCGTGAGGGCCCCTGTCACGGCCATCGTCCTGGTCTTCGAACTGACGGGCAGCCTGGATGCCCTGCTTTCGGTCAGCATCGTCTCGATGATCGCCTATGTGACCGCCAATCTCCTGAATGTCGACCCGTTCTACGAGCATCTGCTCCACAAGCTGCTGGGCGGCCTTGCCCCTGAGCAGGAGCTGCAGCAGAGCCACGGCGTCGCCCTGCGCACGTATCATGTTTCGCTCGCAAGCATTGTGGAGAACCGTACCATCGCAGAGATCCCATGGCCCAAAGGCTGCCTCATCGTCCTGATCGAGCGGGCAGGAGGGCGCATCACACCTCATGGAAGCACCCGACTCGAGCCGACTGATGTCATAACCGTCATCCTCCCAACCGCATCGCTTGTGGAGGATGACCGCGAGATACGGGTCCTCTGCGGACCACCGGAGAATAGGCCAGACAAGTCTGATGGAGCTCCAGGCCTGAAGACATCCCTTACATCATCCTGAGGCGCGAAACCAGCAGCGGCAATCCTGATACGGGGTTGCCGCATGCTTTGCGCTATGATCGTCGAGCAATATGGAAACGTTTCCAGCCATCTGGAAGGGGAGTCCAGCCTCCGGAAAGAACATCTTGAGCCGATGTCTGCGCCCTTTGGCTCACCCTAATGCTTCGCTGCGGAGTGCCGCAGGAGCCGTCCCGCCATGCTCTCCATAAGCGAGTGCAGAGTGCAGAAAATTGGGACAGAGCAGACGGGCCATGTCTTCAGGCGCAGGGCACGTCGAGCCACAGGGACTCCAGGTTCGTCCGCAGCGGCTCGATATCGTCTGCCCAGCGCCGCATACCCGCAAGAAATCGCAGCCGAAGCAAGAACGTTCGCATCAAAGCACGATCCAGAGCATCCTCTAAAACCCCAGCCAGACGAGGCGCTGAGAGGCGTTCTAAGGGCCGCAGAACCATTCAATGGGATCTGGACCTCTGAACCTCATATATAGCGAGGGGAGGTCCTTGTCGTGAGATGAGATTTGGTTCGAAGTCTCTACTTTACATAAGATATATTATCGTACATATTGAGAAGCGGCGAAGAAAGGGGAGCCAGCCCTCTCGGAACGGCTCCCCTTGATGCGCAACATATATATGATGCGATGCTCACGAATCGATGTGCTGGCCCAGATAGGCAGCGGCCGCAGTCGCAGCGAGCGCTCCATCTGCCGTTGCCGTCACGATCTGGCGCAGCTTCTTCTGGCGGATATCGCCAGCGACAAAGAGGCCGGGCGTCCTGGTCTCCGTGCTCTCGTCTGCAATGACATAGCCACGGTCGTCACGTTCGGCCATATCGGCGATGAGCTCTGTGGCGGGCACGCGGCCGACAAAGACGAAGACACCGAAGCTTCCCTCATCGAAGGTCTCCTTGCTGAGATCGCCCGTCTCGTTGTTCCGGAAGGTGATGCTTGTCGGCAGCTGGTTTCCTTCGAGCCTCTCGACGCTCGTGAGATAGCGGATCTCTGTCTTCTCGCTCTCCTCGAATTCCTTGAGGATGGCCTGCTGGGCACGCACATGGTCCTTGCGGACGACAAGCGTGACCTTCGAGGCGAAGCGCGTCAGGAAGAGCGCCTCCTCGACGGCAGAATTTCCGCCGCCAACCACGAAGACCTGCTTGTTGCGGTAGAACATGCCGTCGCAGGTTGCGCAATATGACACGCCATGGCCACCGAAGGTCTCTTCGCCCTCGAAGCCAGCATGCCTCGGCGTGGCACCTCCCGCAAGGATGACGGTACGGCTCTGATAGCTGCCTTCTGCTGTCGTGACGGTGAAGATCTTCGTTGCTGCATCCTGCTCGATCTTCGTGGCCTGCTCGCTTTTGATGGTCGCACCGAGGTCCTCTGCCTGCCCACGCATCTTGTCCGCTAGCTCATAGCCGTTCGTATGCGGGACACCTGGATAGTTGTCGACAGAATCGGTCAGGATGACCTGTCCGCCCACAGATTCCTGCTCGAGCACGACGCTATTGAGCATCGCACGCTGTGCGTAGATGGCAGCAGTCAGCCCTGCAGGGCCAGCTCCTATGATCACGAGATCGAGCACCTTGTTCTCTTCCATATGTCTCCCCTATCAATAACAGGAATATTTTCTGTTAGTGAGTCTTCCCGCTCATCCACGATACCATTCAGCACAAAAGAAGCCCGCTGCTTCTCCATAAAGCAGCGGGCTCCAAAAACCTTGCGCAGAATCGGCTACAACAGCAGGAAGTAGACGACGAAAGCGATGGTAGCGACCCACATGAGCGGCTTGATGTTCTTTGCCTTGCCCGTCACGAGGTTGATGAGGACATAGGCGATGAAGCCGAAGCCGATGCCGTCGGAGATGCTGTAGGTGAACGGGATGCCTGCGATGATCATGAAGGCAGGGAACGCATCCGTTATGTTCGTCCAGTCGATATCGACGACGTCGCCCATCATCAGGTAGCCGACGATCACGAGGGCACCACAGGTAGCAGCAGAGCTGATGATGGAGATGATCGGTGCGAAGAAGGCTGCGATGATGAAGAGGATGCCCGTGACGATGGAGGTGAGGCCAGAGCGTCCGCCATCGGCAGCGCCCGAGGAGGACTCGACAAAGGTCGTGATCGAGGAGGCGCCGACGAAGCCACCGACAGCTGCAGCAGCGGAGTCGACAATCAGGATCTGCTTGATGTCCTCGACCGAGCCATCATCGTTCAGGAATTCGCCCTGCTTTGCGACAGCCATGGCGGTGCCCATGGTGTCGAAGAAGTCGCTCATCATGAGCGAGAAGGCGAAGACGAGCAGCATCGGGTTCACGATGACCTTCGCGATGCCCATCACGCCGCTGGCATCGGTCTGGAACGGCGCACCGAAGCTCGAGAAATCAAGCGGAGAGACGATGCCGGTCGGCATCTGGGTGACACCCAGAGGGATGCCGGCGATGACAGCGATGATGATGCCGATCAAGAGGGATCCCGGCACCTCCATCGTATAGAGGATGGCAGTTGCGACAATGGAGATGACGCCGACGATGAAGGTGGCGCTCGTCACATTGCCGAGGCCGACCATCGTGGACTCATTGGCGACGATGATGCCGCCGTCCTTGAGGCCGATCATGGCAATGAAGAGGCCAAGGCCGACGGAGATGGCGTGGCGCAGAGGAACCGGGATGGCATCCATGATGGCCTCGCGCAGGCCGCAGAGCACCAGGATGAGGATGGCGACGCCCTCGATGAAGATGACAGCCATCGAGGCATGCCAGTCACCACCGTCGATTGCCGTCAGCGAATAGGCGACGACGGCGTTGATGCCCATGCCGGAGGCGCAGGCCAGAGGACGGTTCGCGAAGATGCCCATCATGATAGTCATGATGCCGGCGCCGACGCAGGTCGCGGTCACGGCTGCATTTGCCGGAACGCCTGCAACGACCATGAGGCCGGGGTTCACGGCGATGATGTACGCCATTGCGAGGAACGTCGTGAGGCCAGCACGTGCCTCCTGGCCAACCGACGATCCACGCTCCTTCAGCTTGAAGAATTGTTCCATGGTAAGGTTCCTTCCTTTACAACCTTGCACGAACAAGATATGTGGTGCCGCATTCTCCGCGCTGCACTACATACCGATCGACGGCGTCCCCTCTTAGACGCCGGAAGATCCAAATCCGCCCTGGCCGCGGTCCGTCTCGTCGAGCTCATCGACTTCCATGAGGCTGACACGGGGAACGCGCTGAATGACGAGCTGGGCGATGCGCTCGCCTCGGGAGATCCTGATCACATTCTGGGGATCCAGGTTGATGGCACAGATCTTGAGCTCGCCGCGATAATGCGAATCGATGAGCCCAGGCGTGTTCACCATGGAGAGCCCTTCGCGAAGGGCCAGGCCGCTTCTGGGCTGCACGAAGCCTGCATACCCATCCGGTATCGCAATGGCCAGGCCCGTGCCGATGAGACGGCGCTGGAACGGCTTCAGCACGATATCGACATTGGAACGAAGATCGAGCCCCGCATCGCCTTCATAGGCGTATGACGGAAGCTCGACGGCAGGATCCAGACGCTTTATGGGCAGAATGATGTGCTCCTCGCTCATTTGCTGAGGCTCCTTAGCTCTTCATTGAATTCATCGATGTCCTTGAAGTCGCGATAGACCGAGGCAAAGCGCACGTAGGCCACCTTGTCGAGCTTGACGAGGCGCTTCAGGACCATCTCGCCAATCTCCTTGGAGCTGATCTCGGTCACGCCAGAATCCCGGAGCTCCGATTCCATATCATCGATGAGCGCATCAAGCTTCGCAATCGGGATGTTCCGTTTCACCGTAGCAGCAACAAGGCCGCGCATGAGCTTCTGGCGGTTGAAGGTCTCCTTGGACCCATCCTTCTTGATCACGACGATGGGCGTCTCTTCGCGCCTCTCATAGGTCGTGAACCGGTAGCCACATTGAATGCATTCGCGCCTGCGCCGTATGGCATCATTGTTCTCCGACGGGCGTGAATCTACTACTTTAGATTCTTCGCAGCCGCATTTTGGACAGCGCATACATCCCTCCTGTGCTCTTCAACGAAAAGAACATAACACAGAAAGGGATGCATGCCAGCTCTGTTTTCAAATTTAATTCGAAATGAAATACAAGGGCTTATCAAGCGAGTGGCAGGATCTCATTTCTGAGCGACGGAAACCGTCAGCTTCTGGCCATCAAATATGATGGACTTGTCAAGACCGTTCGTCTCTTTGATCCAATCCACCATCTCCTGGGTGCTCATGCCATCCACATGGTGGGATGAGGCGATGCTCCAGAGCGTGTCATCAGCGCTCACGGTATAGGTCTCGGTCTCAATGGACGCTTCGGCCTGGCGAATCCTGGCTGCCTGCAGTGCATCATTGACCTGCCAGAGCGCACCGCAGAGCGCAGCTATGAAGACGACGACCGCAATCTCTGCCAGCAGATGAGAGGATGGGCGCCTCTTCTGAGCGGGCTGTGCATGCCTGCGTCCCTCATGCAGGATGAATTCCGACGACTCCTCATAGGCCAGTGCTGTATTTCCATCGGCGTAGTAGCGGTTTGTGCTCTTCATGATATGGAACCTTTCTCTCATCGTCTGCGCCCTCTTTATAGCAAGCGCCCCAGACAACAATGAAAGACCGAACGTCTGTTTGTTATACTATCTAACGAACATCTGTACGTGTCAAGAGAAACCAGAACATTTGTTTGCACAAATGCGCAGGATACCGTATGATGAGAGGAGACCAAGGAGGATCTCATGGCAAAGAAGCTTTCCAAACGGCAGAAAAGCATCTATGACTTCATCTGCACCTACAGCTCGGAGCATGGCTATCCACCCTCTGTCCGCGAGATCGGGGCAGCCGTGGGGCTTGCCTCCCCTTCGACAGTGCACATGCATCTCCAGGTGCTCCAGGATCTTGGCTACATCAAGCGCGACTCGAAGAAGCCCCGTGCCATCGAGGTCGTTGAGAGCCACTCCGAGGAGGCAGCTTCCTCGGCACCTTTGGCCGCCGTATCGGAAGATCCCGACAAGAACACGATCTCCCTGCCTGTCGTCGGCCGTGTCGCGGCTGGCCAGCCCATCCTGGCAGAGCAGAACGTCGAAGAGCATCTGAGCCTGCCCACGAGCATCGTCGGCGACTCCTCTTCCTTCATCCTCAGGGTCCACGGCGAGTCGATGATCAACGCCGGCATCTTCGACGGCGACTATATCGTCGTGAAAGAGGAGCATGAAGCCCATAATGGCGAGATTGTCGTTGCCCTGATCGATGATTCCGCAACGGTCAAGACCTTCTATCGCGAGAAGGACCGCATACGCCTTCAGCCGGAGAACGACACGATGGAGCCAATCTATGCCGAGAATCCGCGCATCCTTGGCCGCGTGACTGCCCTCATACGTTCCATCGGCTAGCTCTATGGCAGGCATGAAGCAGCGGCTTCGCCTCTTCGATATCCTGAGGGGCGTCTCGGTCGTCTCGATGATGGGATTCCATGCCACCTATGACCTGGTGTACATCTTCGGGATGGATATCCCTTGGTTCCAGACGCCTTTCATCGATATCTGGCGCGCATCGATCTCCTGGACCTTCCTCTTCATAGCTGGCGTCATGTGCAGCTTCTCGAGGAGCAACTTCAGGAGATCTGGACGCTATCTTGCTGTCGCGCTCCTGATATGGATAGCGACGACCGTGGCTGCGGTCGATACCCCCATCAATTTCGGGATCATCTTCTGCATGGGTGCCTGCACGCTCATCTATGCAGCGCTGCAGAAATTGGGCTTTGCGCCTCGGGGATGGGGCTTTGCCACAGCCTTCCTCGCGCTCTTCCTCATCCTCTTCGGCCTTCCCCATGGGTATCTTGGCATCGGGCCTTGGACGTTCCCACTGCCGCACACGCTCTATCAGGCAACAGGTCTGGCCTGGCTTGGCATCCCAGGTCCGCATTTCGCCTCGGGCGACTATTACCCGGTGCTCCCCTTCCTGTTCATGTATCTCACAGGAGCCTCTTTGGGAGCCCTGTGGAAGAAGACAGGATATCCCGAGCCCGTCCGCAAGGCTACGTTCCCGCCGCTCGAGTTCGTCGGCAGGCATCCCCTTGCGTTCTATATCCTGCACCAGCCCGTCATTCTCGTCCTCTGCGCTGCGGCGACCGGCACACGCCTCTTCTAGGCGCTCAGAGCGTCTTGGCGCCGCTGTCGAGCCGATAGGGGCCAAAGGTCCCAACGAGGCGTTCAGGCACCTTTGCCGTGGCCCTGAGCCCTCCCTCGTGGTATTCCTCGTGTATGACCTGACACCGCTCATGGAGCATGTTCATGAGGAGGCCCTTCCCATAGGGCACCTCCACGGTCATGGTCACATCGCCACGGCCGGCCTCCTGGGCGATCCGGTACAGAAGGCCACGTATGCCCTTGCCTTCCGTCGCGGAGATGAACACCGCATCGGGAAAGCGCAGGCGCAGCTGCTGCAGCTCCTCTCCATCCAGAAGATCGCACTTGTTGTAGACGACGACGCTCCGGATGCGATCGGCTGCGATCTCCTTCAGGATCTCGTCCACGACTGAGAGCTCCTTTGCTGCATGGGGATCCGAGACATCGACGACCTTGAGGATGAGGTCGGCATTCACGACCTCAGCCAGCGTCGATTTGAACGATTCCACGAGCAGTGTCGGCAGCTTCTGGATGAAGCCGACCGTATCGGTGATCGTGATCTTGCGTCCCTCTTCGAGCTCGACCGCACGCGTCGTCGGGTCGAGCGTCGCGAAGAGCTCGTCCTTCACGTAGACCGCTGAGCCTGTGACCTGGTTGAGCAGCGTCGATTTGCCGGCATTCGTATAGCCGACCAAGGCGACCCGATAGACTCCTGATTCCCAGCGTGCCTTCGACTGCGTCGAGCGCTGGGTCGAGAGGTTCTTGAGCTCCTGGGTGAGGATTGATATGCGCTTCCTCACGAGACGGCGGTCTACCTCGAGCTGGGACTCGCCCTGGCCGAAGCGCGAGCCTATGCCGCCGCGCGTCTGCTCGCCGACGAGATGGCTCCACATGCCTCTCAGGCGCGGCAGGAGGTAGTTGGCCTGCGCCAGCTGCACCTGGAGGCGTCCCTCCTTCGTCGTCGCATGGGCGGCGAAGATATCGAGGATGAGGGCCGTGCGGTCGATGACCTTCACATGCGATCCCATGATATGCTCGAGATTCGACTGCTGCGAAGGCGTGAGCTCATCGTCGAAGACGACCACATCCGCATCCATGCCCTTTGCCATCTGCGCGATCTCTTCCGCCTTGCCAGAGCCCACGAATGTGCGCGCGACCGGCACGTCGAGCTTCTGCGAGACAGAGGCGACGACCTCTCCCCCATCGGTCTCGACCAGGCGCCCCAGCTCGGCCAGGGACTCGTCGAGCGACCACTCGGAAGACCCGGTGTCGACCCCTACCAGTATGGCCCGCTCTGGCTGCAAGGTCGTCGATTCCGGCTTGAAACGTGGCATCTCATCGCTCCTCTTGGGCAAGTATCCTGTCAGCCGCTTCGTTCGTGTCCATGGCATCGAGATCGAGCCAGATGACCCGTCCTTCGCGCTTGAACCAGGAGATCTGCCGTTTCGCATAGCGGCGCGTCCGCATCTTGATCTGATCGATGGCCTCATCCATGGTGCAGCTGCCCTGGAGCGCCGCCACGATCTCCTTGTAGCCAATGGCCTGCATGGCGGTGAGCGTCTTAGCCAAGCCCTGGTCCATGAGGGAGCGCACCTCCTCGACAAGGCCCTCTGCCACCATCTGGTCCACCCGCTCCGATATACGCGCATAGAGGCGCTCACGCGACATTCGGATCCCGTAGATGGAGGCTTCATACCAAGGTGCCGTATGGCGGAGCCCGGCATGCTGCTTGGCGTAGCTCTTCCCCTCATCCAGAAGCTCGAGCGCACGTATGACACGGCGCACATTGTTCGGATGGATCAGCTCGGCGCTCTCAGGATCGCGGCTGCGCAGCAGCTCGAAGACAGCATCTGCACCCTCCGCCTCTGCCATCTCCTCGTAACGCTTCCTCGCCGGTGAAGATGTGTCCCCTTTCGGGAACCTCATGTCGTCGATCACCGCATCGAGGTAGAGCCCGGTTCCTCCGCAGAGTATCGGGAGCTTCCCCTCTGACTGGAGGCGGTCGATGCAGTCCCGTGCATCGGTCTGGAAGAGCTGCACCGAGTAGCTCTCTCCGACATCGGCCACATCGACCATCTCAAGCGGACACCTGCGTTCGCTCACGGGCGTCTTGGCCGTGCCAATGTCCATGCCACGATATACCTGCATGGCATCGATGGAGACGACAGAGCTGCCGAGACGGCATGCCACCTCATCTGCAAGCGCGCTCTTGCCCGATGCCGTCGGGCCGACGATGCAGAGGACCCTGTCTCCCCTCACCGGGGGTCGCCTTCGAGCGACCCTGCCAGATACCAGGATTTCGTCTCATCGATCCGGATGTCGGCAAGCTTTCCGACAAAGTCCTCAGGTGCGGCACCATCTGGCAGCGGGAAATGGACGGTCTGGTTCTTGCGGCTGTGTCCTACCATCACCTTGTCGTTGCGCTTCGAGACCCCCTCGACGAGGACCTCGGAGAGCGTCCCCATATCGCGTGCGTTCGACGCATGGGAGAGATCGGTCACGAGCTCGGCAAGCCGGTCGAACCGCTCCTGTATCACCTCATGGGGCGTTGGATCCTCGATCTTGGCGGCGGGGGTGCCAGGACGCTTCGAATAGATGAAGGTGAAGGCGGAATCGAAGGCCACCTCACGCACCAGCGAGAGCGTGTCCTCGAAGTCCTCTGCGGTCTCGCCAGGGAACCCGACGATTATGTCGGTCGAAAGCGCAAGATCCGGCATCGCGGAGCGGAGACGCCCAGCAAGGTCGATATACTGCTCGCGGGTGTAGCGGCGGTTCATGGCCTTCAGTATGCGTGTCGACCCGCTCTGGACCGCAAGATGCATATGGGGCATCACGTTCGGCGTCTCCGCCATGGCGGCGATCACCTCATCCGAAAGATCCTTCGGATTGGATGAGGTGAAGCGGATGCGGTCGACACCAGTCTTGCCGACCTCGCGCAGAAGCTCTGCGAAGCGCGGCTTTCCGTAGATGTTCCGTCCGTAGGAGTTCACGTTCTGGCCCAAGAGCGTTATCTCGCGCACGCCGTCAGCAACGAGGCCCTCGCACTCGATGAGGATGCTCTCCATGGTGCGGGAGCGCTCCCTGCCGCGGACATAGGGCACGATGCAGTAGGTGCAGAAGTTGTCGCATCCTGTCATGATCGGCACCCAGGCATGGAAGCGCTCAGCGCGCCTGCTGGGCAGGTCGGTCGAGAAATGCTCCGTATCCTCTTCGGTATCCACGAGGACCTTGTGCTTCTTCTCGGCCATCGCTTCGACAAGAAGCTCGGGCAGCGCTGCCAAGGCACCGGTGCCGAAGACCACATCGACACAGGGGATGTTCTTCTTGAGGTCAGCGCCAGAGCGCTGCGCGACACAGCCGCCTACGCAGACGATGCGCTTGCCTGAAGGGGGTGTCGGAGCGCTTGCAGCGCCTGATGCCACGCCGTAGAGGCGGGTGTCCGCGCCTTCGCGCACGCTGCATGTCATGAATACGACGATGTCTGCCTCGTCGATGGTCTCCACCTCGAGGCAGCCGCAGGAATCAAGCAGGCCTGCCACCCGTTCTGCGTCGTGGAAATTCATCTGGCAGCCGAACGTCTTCACGTGGTAGGTCTTGCCGGCGAGCTTGGGGTACTGCTGCATGCTATGAAACCATCCTGGAGTCAGTGGGTGAAGAGGAGCTGAGCGACTGCGGCGTCAGCTTGTGGACATAGATCGCGATGCGGATGGCGGTTCTGCTCTCTCCGCCAATCTCGATATCGGAGAAGGTCGGCGCACAGGAGATATCGACACCTGTCGGGATCAGGAAACCTCGGGCGATAGCCACCGCCTTGATGGCCTGGTTCACCGCTCCAGCGCCGACGCACTGGAGATTCACCGGCACCCCATCCTTCACCATGCCGGCAATGGCACCCGCAACCGATGCGGGCGACGATTTGCTTGATACTTTGAGGAAGTCCATACCTGCTCCTGGCACATCTTCTATCTTGTGTCGTATCTTACAACGACCTAAAGCATCTGGTCTAGCACATATGCCATGTGACCATCTTACGCTTTCGCGCTCAGTCCTCTTCCATGAAATCGAAGCTGACCTGCACTTTTCCCGACGATACCCGCACTTCGGGCCTGCCTGTGGGCACCAAGTAGTAGCGCTCGGCCAGCTGCTGGAAATCCTTCGCGAGCACTTCCTGGAACTGCTCGATATCCTCGTCGGCAATCTTCAGGCCCCGGGAATCCTTCGCAAGATCGACCTTGTGCCGTGCCTGCGCGCCAGCTGCCTTCTGCTTGGCGCCGCAGCACCAGGCATAGGCGCCTTGGGCAGGCTTGATCTCGCCCGCAAGGATGCGGTGGGCAGTCCGCTCCGATATCACCAGGCCAAGCTTTCCGGCAATCTCTGCAAGCTCCTGCGCATCTGCAGCAAGCCTCAGCTGCTGCAGGAGCGAAAGGTCGGAGAGCGCTGTCGTCAGGAGCTTCTCCCGGACCTCACGGGGAATGCGGACGTGCCGGCGAGCCGCCGCTATGACTTCAGCAGCAGAACCGACATAGACTTCGCAATCCCCTTCGTCCTCGAGCGCAAACTCGCAGCAGGTACGGCAGATGTTGTGGGGGCCACGCTCGATGAGAGGCTTTCCGGCATCGTCTGTGCCCATCTCAGGCCACGATGACTGGTCTGCCTTCTCCTGGATCGTCTCGGTATCGAAGACTGCCTGGATCGCTGTGCCCTTGCCGGGAGCAGATGCCATGACCTGGGCTGATTGGGCATTCTGCCTGATCGAGAAGAGCGCCATGCCCCTTCCGTGGACACCCCAGGCATCCATATGCATGGAGTCGAGCTTTGAGGTCACACGTGCATCGAATATGCGCTCCCACATAGCCTCAGGAATGCCCGATCCATCGTCGATGGCCGTCAGTGTGCGCAGGGAGTCTGTCTTCGTCGTAGCCATCAGAATCGTATGCGCCCCTGCATCGCGGGCGTTGCGCAGGAGCTCGATCGCTGCATCCTCGACCGAACGGATATCATGCTTCGCCTGGCGGCGTTCGGCTTCGTCCACCCGAAGACGGACGAAGCCTCCGCCAAAGCTTTCCTCGACGCGCAGCTTCCCTGCATGCCCCGTCAGGGCGACGAAATCTGCAAGGCTTCCTGCGTCCTGGACCATGCTACTTCGCCGTATCGACCGCGCGGGACTCGCGGATCACGACGACGCGGACCTGGCCGGGATACTCCATCTCGTCCTCGATCTGCTTCGCGATATCGTGCGCGAGCACGACAGCCTCGGAGTCGGAGATCTTCTCCGGCTCGACCATGACGTGAAGCTCGCGGCCCGCCTGCATGGCGTAGGTGCGCTCGACGCCCTCGTGTGCGTTGGCGATCTCCTCGAGCTTCTCGAGGCGCTTGATGTAGTTCTCGGCAGACTCGCGGCGTGCGCCCGGGCGGGCGGCCGAGATGGCATCAGCTGCCTGCACCAGGACATCGAGGACCGTATCCGGCTCGACGTCGGCATGGTGCGCCTCGATAGCGTGGACGATGTCGGCCTTCTCGCCGTAGCGGCGGGCGAGGTCGGCGCCGATCACGGCATGCGGCCCCTCGACCTCGTGGTCGATGGCCTTGCCGATATCATGCAGAAGTCCTGCGCGCTTTGCGGGCGCCTCGTCCATGCCAAGCTCCGATGCCATGATGCCGCAGAGCGTGGCGACCTGGATGGAATGCTGGAGCACATTCTGCCCATAGGAGGTGCGGTAGCGCAGGGCTCCGAGGGTCTTCACGAGCTCGGGATGCAGATCGTGGATGCCCATATCAAAGGCAGCCTGCTCGCCTGCCTCGCGCACGCGCTCGTTCACGAGCGTCTCTGCCTTCTTGTACATGTCCTCGATACGCGCTGGATGGATGCGTCCGTCGGCAATGAGGTTCTCGAGGGTGACGCGGGCCGTCTCGCGGCGCACCGGATCGAAGCTGGAGAGCACGACCGTCTCAGGCGTATCGTCGATCACGAGGGAGACGCCAGTGACCTGCTCGAAGGTGCGGATGTTGCGGCCTTCGCGGCCGATGATGCGGCCCTTCAGATCGTCGGAGGGGATATGGACAGAGGTGACCGTGATCTCGCCTGCCTGATCTGCTGCGCAGCGCTGGATGGCGGTCGAGACGATCTCGCGGGCAGTCTTGTCTGCCTGTGCCCGGACGCGCTGTTCGGACTCGCGCAGGATCTGTGCTTCCTCATGCACGCTCTGCTTGCGCACACGTGCGATCAGCTCGTCGTGGGCCTCTTCCGTATTGAGTCCAGCGATGCGCTCGAGCTCGGCAGTCTTCTGTGCTTCCATCTTGTCGAGGTCGTTCTTGCGGCGGTCAAGCTGGCCCTGGAGGCTCTGGAGCTGATGCTCCCGGCGATCGAGCGAATCATTGCGCTTGTCGAGGGACTCCTCGCGCTGCACAAGACGGTTCTCGAGGGTGTGGATCTCGCTCTTGCGCTGTTTGTCCTCATTCTCGGAGGCCTGGCGCATCTCGAGGATCTGCTCCTTGGCCTTGAGGATCTGCGCCTGCTGCTCGGTCTCTGCCTGGCGCCTGGCATCTGCCGTGATCTGCTCTGCCTGTGCACGCGCTTCATCGATCTGCGACTTGGCTTCGTCGACCTGGCGCTGCGCCTCCTGCACTTTCGTATTGTTCTTCGACGAGAAGATGAGGAAGCAGGCAACTGCTCCTATCGCCACGCCGAGAACAACCAGTACGATTTCCATGTTGGCTCCTCAGCTGTTCATCATCATTTCATGCAGGGATCCGCATGCGGACCCCGCCACCTGAGGCGTCACACTCACGGGCTTGCGCCCGATCAGACAAGATATTCCTTCAATGACATATCGCAACGTCTGACAGACGAAACTGCAGGCGTGTATCACCAGAGCTGGCTATTAAATCGTATGTTCGTTCTGCACAACTGTCAAATGTCTGTAAGCCTCGACGGTCGGGATTTTTCGTGGATGGCAGATTCATGCCCCGCTCTGCATGCAGCGGCATGAATCTTGCGCCCCATCCTATCCAGCCCGGCGCTCCTCCATCACCTGGGCAGCAACCCGTCCCGCAAGGTCGTAGCCATAGCCTCTGCCCGCAAGGAATCGCACAAGCTTCTGGTATTCATTCCCAGAAGAGATGTGCTTGCGCCGCGCAAGCTCGAGGGCCCGCTCCTCCTCCGACTCGTCTCCTGAAGCCTCAGACCACGAGAGGCCTTGGGGAAGCTCTATCCCGCGCCGCCTGAGCTCGAGGAGGATCTTCCTCTTTCCCCAGCCTGCCCTGATCTTCGTCTCGATGAATGTCTTCGCGTAGCGCCTGTCGTCCACGAGATGGTGGCCTTCTGCACGCTCCA
The DNA here is from genome assembly GCA_900313905.1 of uncultured Actinomycetes bacterium. Lineage (GTDB taxonomy): Bacteria > Actinomycetota > Coriobacteriia > Coriobacteriales > Atopobiaceae > Olsenella_L. Next base: position 51,385 of record OMTG01000080.1, read on the forward strand.
CCGTCTGCTGGGCCACGGCTTCAGGATAGCCGCGCAGGACCAGCCGGTCGTGCATCTCCTGTGCGGTATAGTCGCGGCGATTGAGGAGGCTCACGGCCTTCTGCCAGGCGCACTCATGCTCGAAGCGCTTGACCGCCACCGCAAGCTCGTCTGCGCTCCACGGATGCCCCGATTCCTTCTGTCCCTTCTTCAGGCAGCGTCCCACCTCGACCGGTATGCGCTGCCGTCTGCCATCAGGGAAGGTGAGCGTGGCGACGGGGCGCCTCAGGTCGAACGAGCCTGCCTTCCGGTCAGGGAAGGCGACATCCCAATCCACGCTTTCATCCATGTCTCCCATGGAGCTATGCTTCCGTCTTCGCCGCATCGCTATCCGGAAGGACCGGCTCGCCGACGCGCTCATCCGAGAGGACCAGGCCGCAGGCAACGCGCACCTTGTGGTCGATCTCCTGCATGAGGTCAGGGTTCTCGCGCAGGAATTCCTTCGCGGCCTCGCGGCCCTGTCCCAGGCGCTCTCCCTCATAGGTGAACCAGGCGCCCGACTTGTCGACTATGCCGTAATCGACGCCCATATCGAGGACCGAGCCCTCCTTCGATATGCCGGTGCCGTACATGATGTCGAACTCTGCCTGCTTGAAGGGAGCTGCCACCTTGTTCTTCACGACCTTGACGCGGACACGGTTGCCGATGATCTCGCCGTTCTGCTTGATGGAATCGATGCGGCGGATGTCCATGCGCACCGAGGCGAAGAACTTGAGGGCACGCCCACCCGGTGTCGTCTCGGGGTTGCCGAACATGACGCCGATTTTCTCGCGCAGCTGGTTGATGAAGATGCAGGTGGTGTTCGATTTCGCAAGGGAGCCGGCAAGCTTCCTCAGCGCCTGGCTCATGAGGCGGGCCTGTGCGCCGACCGTCGTCTCGCCGATCTCGCCCTCGATCTCGGCACGTGGCACGAGCGCCGCAACGGAGTCGATGACAATCGCGTCGATGGCGCCAGAGCGGACCAGCATGTCGCAGATCTCGAGTGCCTGCTCGCCCGTATCTGGCTGGGAGATCAGCACCTCGTCGATATCGACGCCGATGCGGGCGGCATAGCCCGGATCGAGCGCATGCTCTGCATCGATGAAGGCGACGACGCCGCCCATCGCCTGGGCCTCGGCAAGGATCTCGAGCGAGAGCGTCGTCTTTCCGGATGATTCAGGGCCATAGATCTCGACGATGCGGCCACGCGGCACGCCGCCGATGCCCAGTGCGGCATCGAGGGCCAGAGATCCTGTCGGTATCGCCTCGATATCGAGGTTCTGCGCCCCATCGCCGTACTTCATGATCGAGCCCTTGCCGAACTTCTTCTCGATCTCGGCAGTGGTCGCCTCGACCATCCTGTCGCGCTCTTCTCCATAGGTGCGCTCGTGCACTTCGCGCGCTACCGTCTTCTTAGCCATTCCGGTCTCCTCCGGTCTCGTCTTTGCCCTTAGCCATCCTAGACGAACACGCGTTCGTAGTCAATTCCTGCACGGCAATCATATCCGATGCCTCTGGCAGGAATGGATGGCGCAGCTGGCTGGACTCTGCCAGCGCTCCGCCCCCGATATGAAAAGAGGCTGGCCCGGGACCTGACAGCCCAGAGCCAGCCTCTGATGGACAGCAGCATCAGAGCTCCTCGAGGCCTTCCTTCAGAAGCCCGAGCGCCACCATGACTGCCTTCATGCGCACCTCGCGCCTATCGCCGGTGAAGAGATGCATCTCGGTCGCGATCGTCGACCCGTTGCTCATCCCGAACCAGACCGTGCCGACCGGCTTTCCCGGCTCGGCGCCGCCAGGGCCGGCGATGCCCGTGATCGAGACCGCCACGTCGGAGGCAAGCACCCGCCGTGCGCCCTGGGCCATCTGTGCCGCACACTCAGGCGACACCGCACCGACCCCCGGCGCATCGAGGATGTCCTGGGAGACGCCGAGCACCGCATGCTTCACGGGAATCGCATAGCTCGTGATGCCGCCCCGGACGACGGATGAGGAGCCCGGCACCGCCGTGAGGGCGCCTGAGACAAGGCCGCCGGTGCAGGACTCTGCCGTGCCGACCGTCTTGCCCTTGCTGTGCCCCAGGTCGAGCACCTCTTTGGCCGCTTCCAGGATCTGGTCCCGCGTCGGCAGCTCGATGTCCCTGCTCTTATCAGCCATACTCTACTCTCCCGTCACATAGCTCCAGGATTTGACAAGATAATCGACGCCCGACCAGATGGTGAGGATGGTCGCGACAACCAGGATCCACCAGCTGGCACCTGCAAGCAAGGCCTGGAAGGGCCCCTGCGCAAATGCGCGTGCCAGAAGCATGCCGCAGATGCCCACCATGGTCGTCGCCGTCTTCGCCTTGCCGAGGTTGCTGGCAGCGATCACGACGCCTTGCGAAGCCACGACCATGCGAAGCCCCGATACCAGAAGCTCGCGCACGACCACCACCAGGAGCATGAAAGGACCCAGGTCCCCCGTCATGAGAAGGTAGACCAGGGCGAAGATCACGACGAGCTTGTCTGCGATCGGGTCGAGGAACTTCCCGAAGGTCGTGATCTCGTTCCTGCTCCGCGCAAGATACCCATCGAGCTTGTCTGTGCCCGAGATCACCATGTAGAAGAGCGCGATGCCGAGCGCAGGCCAGGACACAGCATCCGTTGCCGGCTCCATGGCAAGGCAGGCCAGCATGAACCAGACCGGTATGAGCACGATCCTCACGCAGGTCACGATATTGGCCGCGGTCCAGAGCTTCGATGACGTCCGTCCCATGCTCAGTCTCCCACCAGCTCGCCGACGAGCTCATAGCAGAAGCTGTCGACCAGCCTGACGCGCACGATGTCGCCGACGGCAGCCTCTCCGCTCTCGATATGCACGGCACCATCCGAGTCAGGCGCCTGGAACCAGGCGTGGCCGATGAGCTCGGGGCCGCCTTCGCCTTCCTCGATGCCGTCGACGATCACATCGACGACCTCGCCGATGTGCTTTGCCGTGGCAGAGAAGCCCATCTGCTCCGCAAGGTCGACGAGGCGCTGCGTGCGCTCCATCTTGATATCATCTGGGACCTGGTCTGCCATCTCGGCAGCGCGGGTGCCCTCTTCCGGCGAATAGGCGAAGACGGAGGTGTAGTCGAACTCCTCCTCCTTGATGAAGTCGAGGAGCTCCTCGGCCTCGTCGTCGGTCTCGCCCGGGAATCCCGCCATGCCGGTCGTCCTCAGCACCATGCCGGGGATCTCGCGGCGGAGCCGTGCGAAGAGCATGCGCAGCTCCTCTTCGGAGCCAGAGCGTCCCATGCGCTTCAGGACCGACTCGCAGCAGTGCTGGATCGGGATATCGATGTAGGGAAGCACCTCATCCACATCGCGGATGGTCTCGATGAGCTCGTCTGTCATCCCCTCAGGCTGGAGGTAGAGCACGCGGATCCACCCATGGTAGGGCCGCACGGCCTCGGCGACCTGCCGGAGCAGCCAGGCCAGGCTCTTCTTCTCCTTGAAGTCATGGCCCCAGATGCCCGTATCCTGGCCGATGAGGACGAATTCGCGCACGCCGCCCTCAGCAAGCATCCTGACCTCCGAGAGGATCTCCTCGGCGGAGCGGGAATGATAGCGGCCACGGATATAGGGAATGGCGCAGAAGGCGCAGAAGCGATCGCAGCCCTCGGAGATCTTCACATAGGCGCTTGCCCCTTCGATGGTGCGCAGCGCCCCCGCATCGAGCGGCGCTGTGCCCGATGCCACGTCTATGCCCAGGACCTGCGACACGACCGAGACGATCGAGTCCTCGTCGTCCGCCTTCACGAAGGCGGCGACCTCAGGCAGCTGCTCAGGGAGGTCGTCCCCATAGCGCGAGGGGACGCAGCCGCACATCACGATCGGAAGTCCCCGCACGCCCTCCTCGGTGGCCTCCTCGGCAAGCTCGAGCGTCGTCTCGATGGACTCGGAGGTCGCCGAGGCAAGGAATGAGCAGGTGTTGATCAGCGCGATGTCTGCATCGCCGACGCCCTCAGCCTCGCCGAAGCCCGCATGGCCCAGAAGCGACCGCATGCGGTCGGTATCGACCTCATTCTTGGCGCATCCCAGCGTGATATAGAGGACCCGGATGTCTTTCGGGCTAGCGGTAATTGACGTACTGGAGTGGCTGTCCATAATCCTGCTCTCTGAGAAATGCGATCACTTGCTGGAGGGTGTCACGGGAGGCGGAGCTCACCCTGAGCTTGTCGCCCTCGACCGTGGCCTTGGCCTTCAGCTTCGTGCCCCGGATATCCTTCGCGATCTTCTTCGCCGTCTCCTGGTCGATGCCCTGCACGAGGACGGCACGCCTCCGTGCAGCTCCGGCTGCCGCAGGCTCGGTCGCCTGCCAGCGGATGGCGCCGAGGTCGATGCCACGCTTCGCGCATTTCGAATTCACGATGTCGGAGACCTGCCCCACGACGAACTCGGAAGGGGCGGTGACAGTGATGACGCCTTCCTTCTTGGCATATTCGATCCGGGCGCCGGACCCCTTCAGGTCGTAGCGCTGGGACAGCTCCTTCTGGGCCTGCTGGATTGCGTTGTCGACTTCCATGAGGTCGATCTCGGAGACTACATCGAAGCTGGATTCCTTTGCCATCTTCCCCTCGCTTCCTTCCTTATGCCTTGCCAGCCGAAGCTGCTGCGGACGTGCTCTTCTTCGAGGACGTCTTCGTCGAGGATGACGTGGTCGACGACGTGGAGGTGTCAGACGTTCCCGCTGTGGACGAGGATGTTGAGCCCGTGCCAGAAGAGGAGGCATCGGCCGTCGCATCCTTGCTCGTCGTGCTTGCATCCGTGCTCGTGCCGTCAGAGGACGAGGTGGCCGCATTGGAGCCATCTGTCGTCGTGGTCGTCGTCTGGGGCACCTTGATCGTGAGCGTGCCCAGCCCCGATGTCTTGGTATCGAAGGCCTGCGTCACACCGTTCTTCGTGACCGTGACGGCCGAGGTATCCCCCACCTGGATGCTCATGGTATCCGTCGGCTCGTAGGTCTGGGTCCAGGGGCCTGTCACCGACTCGGCGACCATGCTCTTCCCATCGACCGTGATCTCGACCCATGAGACGCTGTTGTCGGAGACGGTCACGACCACTTCCGTCTTCTCGGGCGTGGTCGTCGTCGATGTGGAGGACGTATCGGTCGTCGATTTCGTCTGCGACGCAGCCGTGCTGTCCTGGGAGCTGCTGCCCTGGGAGGAGCTCTGGGAATTCGAGCTCGTGCCTGAATCCGTGCTGGTGGTCGTCGTGACGGGCACCGTCGAGGACGAATCATCCGATTCGCCGACCGCATGGTTCACGCACGATCCGACCGAAAGGACGATGATGAGGGTCAGGACCAGAGCGACGATGATGCCGAGCATGATGACGGTATTCTGGTTCCCGAGCAGCGGCTGTGGCTGGCTGCGGCGGCGCTGCTGCCGTCTCGGGCGGTCCACATTCGGGCGCTGGGGGTTGGCGATGTTCCTTGAATACCTGCGCCCCTGGGCGGAGTTCGCCGCCTCATAGGGAGAGGTCGTCTGCCCATAGCGCATGTCGTCGGTATAGCCCTGCTCGACTGGGCGCGTCTCTATCCTCTGCGCGGAGCCATATAAATCGCTCGATCCCTGCCGAGCGCCTGAGGTGCGGTCCCGGCGCGCAGTCCTTGGTGCCTGCTGCGGGTTGCGTGCCGTATAGGGGCGGCCCTGCTGGGAGCGCTGCCTCTGGCCATATGCCTGGCTCTGCCCGGCTGGATAGGATGCATCCTGCTGCGATCCGTAGCGGTCCTGCTGGGCTGCCCTTCTGTCCTGATAGGATCGCCGTGCCTCATCGCGCGAGCGGCGGCGGTCCCTGCTGTCTCCATGTTCGTACACGTCTAGGTCCTCGTTGAATTGCCGTATCACTGCCTGATCGTCCAAACCAAGATAGCGCGCATAAGATCCGACCATGCTCTGCGCATAGCCATTGTTCGGAATCGACGCGAAATCGCCGCGTTCGAAGGCATCCAGGATGCGCTCCTTCATGCAGAGATCGTGGGCTGCCTGTCCGAGGGTGATTCCGAGCTGCCTGCGGCGATCAGCCAGCAGCGTGCTGAACCGTGCCTGGGCCATCCTACTCGACCTCCCGATACTTCTCTTCAGCAATCCTCAGCTCTTCGAGCCCCGCTTCGTCGAGGAGCACCTCACGGGGCTTCGAGCCATCCGGCGGCCCCACGATGCCCTTGCTCTCGAGCATGTCCATGATGCGGCCAGCGCGTGCATAGCCCACCTTGAGGCGGCGCTGCAGGCCCGAGGTGGATCCAAGCTGCGAATCCACGACGATCTGTGCAGCCTCCCACACGAGGGGGTCGTCGTCCTCGGCGGCAGACTGGCCCGATGCGGAGCCATCCACGCTTCCCGGCGTCACCGCCGAGAGGATCTCGGAGTGGTAGTCGGCCTCGAAGTGGTCCTTCACGAAGGCGACCACGCTCTCGATCTCGTCGTCCGAGACATAGCAGCCCAAGGCACGCTTCGGCTTGCGTCCACGCAGCCGGTAGAGCATGTCGCCCGACCCCAGCAGGCGCTCTGCACCCGTCGCATCGAGGATGATGCGGGAGTTCACGGAGGAGTCGACCGACAGCGCGACGCGGTTGTCGATGTTGGCCTTGATGAGGCCGGTCACGACATCGGCCGAAGGACGCTGGGTCGCGACGATCAGATGGATGCCTGCCGCTCGTCCAAGCTGTGCGATGCGGACGATCGAGGCCTCGACATCCTTCCTCGCCACCATCATGAGGTCGGAGAGCTCGTCGATCACGATCACGAAATAGGGCATGTGCTCAGGTGGATGCTCCATGTCGGCCCATTTGTCGCCGTCTATGTTCGCATTGAAGGTCTTGATGTCGCGCACCTTGTAATGCTCGAAGACCTTGAGGCGGCGCTCCATCTCGGAGACGCCCCACTGCAGGGCGCCTGCCGCCTGATGCGGATCGGTCACGACCGGCACATAGAGATGGGGCAGGCCATTGTAGCCGGTGAATTCGACACGCTTCGGATCGATCATGATCATGCGCACCTGCTGAGGCGTCGCACGCATGAGCATCGAGACGATGATGGTATTGAGGAGCACCGACTTGCCAGAGCCCGTCGTGCCTGCCACGAGCAGGTGCGGGAGTTTCGCGATATCGACCGTGATGGGCCTTCCTTCGGTATCGCGGCCGAATGCCACCTCGAGCGGGCTCTGGCTCTTCGCATAGGGCAGCACATCGCCGAGGCAGACGCTCTGGCGCTCCTTGTTCGGAATCTCGATGCCAACAAGCGAGGTGCCCGGGATGGGGGCGAAGATGCGGACTGAAGTCGCTGCGAGCGAGAGGGCGATATCGTCCTCGAGGTTCGTGATGCGGCTCACACGCTCGCCTTCGCCCATCGAGATCTGGAACGTCGTGACGATCGGGCCCGAGACCCAGCCGACGACCTTGCTCGTGAGGCCGAACTCCTCAAGCGTGCTCTGGAGGCGCGCAGCGGTCGCCTTGAGCTCATCCTGCGAGCTCATGCTCTGGGCCGAGTCGGGATTCGATTCGAGGAGCGAGAGCGGCGGCAGCTCGGGGTTGTCGGCAGAGGCATCCTTCGCCGGCACGATGGCAGGCGTCTCCGCCTTCTGGGAGGAGGCCGCAAACGGCTTGAGGCGGCGCTTCTTGGTCGACCCCTCCTTCTGGGCAGAGGCCTTGTCCTCGGCCTCCTTCTTCGCAGCTGCGTCGCGGAGGAAGTCAGGGACGTTCTCATGCTGCGGCGCTGCAGCTGCCACCGTGGCAGTCGCAGGATCTGCCGTCACATTCGATGCATCGGAGTCGTCGGCCACATCCTTGGCCGGCTCGGCATGCTTGAGCGAGAGGCGGGGATGGCGCTTCTTCTTGGGGGCCTCGGCCTCATCGGAAGCAGCATCCTGCGCCTTCTTGCCACGCTTCAGCACGGTCGTCTTGCGTTCGCCGATATAGGTCGTCTTCCCCTCCCCCGTCTCATCGAAGAGCCTTGTGGGAGCGGTGCCATCAGGATCGTCCATATCGGAGAAGAGGTCGTCCACGCTCTGGATGGGGGAAGCAGCAGCGCCGCCGAAGGCAGCCTCCGGCACGGCTTTGGCCTGTGCCCTCTGCGCCTGGGCAGCAAGCCTTCCCTGCTTTGCCTGCTCTACCGTTCGCTTCATGCCCTCCTGCATCTTCTGGAAGGAGAGGCCACAGACGAGGATGCCCGTGACGATGAGGGCGACGAGGACGACATTCGCGATGATGCGTCCCACCAGGGCAAGCAGCGCCCATGCAAGGGCGCCGCCCACGATGCCGCCGGTCGTCTCCACGTACCCCTCCATCAGGAAGATCTGGCTGGGGGCCGACTCAGGCACGCCGCCATTCACCGAGAAGAGGGCAAGGATCGCAAGGACGATGGGCCCGAGGCCACACGCCACGCGCTTCGACCCCACGACGTCGCGCTGCATGAAATGGGAGATGGCAAAGACGACGATGGCGATGGGGCACAGGATGGCACCGACCCCGAAGAGGTAGGTGAGCCCGGCACCCAGCAAGGAAGTCACGATGGCGGTCGTCGGAAAGACGAGGGATACCACCATCGCGACGGCAAGCACGATGAGGGCCACCGCCAGGATGTCCTGCCTGACGGATGGCTCGATGACGGCAGGAGCATTCTGCTGCACCTGTGGCTTGGCCGAGCGGCCCTTTTTCTGCTGTGCGTTCTGTCCCTTGCGTTGAGAAGCCATTTACACCTCCAGGACGACCGGGATGACCATCGGCCTCGTGTGCGTCCTGTTCCAGAGATAGTTGGAGAGTCCATTGCGTGCTGCCTTGCGCATCGCATCGATCGTCGCATTGCCGGAGATCTTGTTGACGGCCGCACGGACGGAATCCTCTGCGCCACCGATGAGCTCCTCGTCGTTTGCGGCCGAGAAGCCACGGCTCGAGAGGTCGACGTCCTCGACCTTGTGGGTGCGCGAAGAGGTCGTGACGACGCAGGTGACGATGCCGTCGGTCGCAAGACGCTTGCGGTCGCGCAGCACGACAGGATCGGCATCAGAGACCGAGCCGCCGTCCACGTACACGACGCCGGAGTCAACCGGGGCCGAACGGCGTACCTTGTGGCGGCGCATCTCGAGCGTGTCGCCGTTGTCGCAGACGAAGATGTTCTCGTCGGGGATGCCCATCTGGCGGGCAAGCTCGGCGTGCGCCCTCAGGTGCACTGCCTCGCCGTGGACCGGCATGAAGTACTTCGGATGCACCATGGCGAGCATGAGCTTGAGCTCCTCCTGGGAGCCATGGCCCGAGACATGCACGAGCGTGTTGCTCTTGTCGTAGATGTAGCATCCAAGCTTCGAGAGCGAGTTGATGACGCCCTGGACGCTCTTCTCGTTGCCCGGGACCGGCGTGGCGGAGATGATGACCGTATCTCCCTCGTGGATCGAGAGGGACTTGTGCTCGCCGTTCGCCATGCGCGAGAGCGCGGAGAGCGGCTCGCCCTGCGATCCCGTGCACATGACGACGATCTTCTCGTCGGGTATGGAGTCCACATCGTAGGCATCGATGATGTCCTCATCGGCGATGTTGAGGTAGCCGAGCTCTCGGGCGATGGCGGTGTTCGTGACCATCGAGCGGCCGGTCACGACGACCTTGCGGCCGACAGCCGTGGCGGCATCGCAGATCTGCTGCAGGCGATGGATATGGCTCGAGAAGGACGCGACGAAGACGCGTCCCGGAGCATTCTTGATGATGTGGCGAAGGGCGGGGCCGACCGCTGCCTCGGAGGGCGTGAAGCCGGGCTTGGTCGCATTCGTCGAATCGGAGAGCAGGAGGTCGACGCCCATGGAGGCGAAGCGGTTGATCGCTGCATAGTCAGGGCGCACGCCGTCAATCGGCGTCTGGTCGAGCTTGAAGTCGCCCGTATGCATGACCGTGCCGGCAGGGCACTTGAGGTAGACGCCAAGCGATGCCGGAATCGAGTGCGTCATGCTGAAGAAGTTGACCGTGAACTCGCCGAGCTCGATCTTCGAGCCGTCCGTCACCTCGCGGAAATCCGGATTCTTGATGCGGTGCTCCTCGAGCTTGCCTTCGATGAGCTTGAGGGTGAGCTTCGATGAGAAGATGGGCACCTTATGGGTGAGGTCCTGCAGAAGGTAGGGCATCGCCCCCGTGTGGTCCTCATGCCCGTGGGTCACGATGATGCCACGGAGCTTCTCTTCGTTCTCCAGCACGTAGGTATAGTCGGGCAGCACCAAGTCAACGCCGGGCATATCGTCGTCCGGGAACATGATGCCGGCATCGATCAGGATCATGTCGTCGCCGTACTCGAAGGCGGTCATGTTCTTGCCAATGCCATCCAAGCCCCCAAGCGGTATGACCTTGAGGGACTTCACTTCAGTTTTTGCCATCGAGGATTCTATCTCCTTCCATGTGATGGGTTTGCATTTCGTTCGTACCTGCACAGCCAGCGCTGATGTTGTTGCCAGGCTGTGCTTGCTTGCATTGATTCGGGGGCCATGCGCCATCACAGGCGCGGCCGCGCTTTCCTACCCTCTGATAGTACCCGACTGGAGCACCTTCGGAAGCGTTGCGCATGAAGCGCCATGATTATTCTTGAGTTCTGTAAAAAGGGGTGGGAACCTTCACAGTCCCCACCCCTCCTGTCTGGAATATGCCAGATGCTCTGGACTAGGCGTCGTGATGGCGGCGCGGCTGGCGGCCGTGCGGCGCATCATCCGAGCCACCCTTGCGTCCGCCGTTGTCGCCCGGACGGCGCGTATGGCGCTGCCGGCGCTCGCCGGAATCCTCGCGGGCCCCATGGTCTCCGCCATTCGAGTGGGGAGCCTCAGGCTTGTCGAGGCGATCGAGGCTGATCTTGCCCTTCTCGTCGACCTCGAGGACCTTGACCTTGACCTCGTCGCCGATGTTCAGGACGTCCTCGACCTTATCGACACGGCCCTTGGCGACACGGGAGATGTGGAGCAGGCCGTCCTTGCCCGGAAGGAGCTCGATGAAGGCGCCGAAGGGCTGGATGCCGACAACGCGGCCGGTGTACTCCTCGCCGACCTCGGGGACCTTCACGATGGCCTTGATGCGCTCGGCTGCTGCATCTCCTGCACCATTGATGCCGGAGATGAAGACAGTGCCGTCCTCCTGGACATCGACGGTCGCGCCCGTCTCTTCCTGGATGCCACGGATGACCTTGCCGCCAGAGCCGATGACATCGCGGATCTTGTCGGTCGGGATGTGGAGGCTGATGATCTGCGGAGCGGTCGGCTTCGTGTGCTCACGCGGAGCAGGGATTGCATCGAGCATCGCATCGAGGATGAACATGCGGCCCTCATGCGCCTGCAGGAGCGCTGCACGCAGGATCTCGGGCGTGAGGCCCGTCGCCTTGTTGTCCATCTGCATGGCCGTGATGCCCTTGGTCGTGCCGGTGACCTTGAAGTCCATGTCGCCGAGGAAGTCCTCGAGGCCCTGGATGTCGGTCAGGACGACAGTCTTGCCCTCCTCCTGGATGAGGCCCATGGCGACACCGGAGACCGGACGCTTGATGGGCACGCCGGCATCCATGAGGGCGAGCGTGGAGCCACATGTCGATGCCATGCTCGAGGAGCCATTGGACTCCATGACCTCAGAGACGACACGGATCGTGTAGGGGAACTCCTCCTCGGACGGGATGACCGGGAGAAGGGCACGCTCGGCGAGGTTGCCGTGGCCGATCTCGCGGCGCTTCGGAGAGCCCATGCGGCCCGTCTCGCCGGTGCAGAACGGCGGGAAGTTGTAGTGGTGGATGTAGCGCTTGCCCTCGACCGGCTCGATCGTGTCAAGGCGCTGCCACTCGTTGAGCATGCCAAGCGTGCAGACCGAGAGGACCTGGGTCTGTCCACGCTGGAAGAGGCCGGAGCCATGGACGCGCGGCAGGTAGTCCGGCTTGATCATGAGCGGCCTGACCTCGTTTGCCTTGCGGCCATCGACGCGCTCGCCGGTCTCGACGACCATGCGGCGCATGGCATGCTTCTCGAGGCTCTTGAGCTCGACCGGGATGGCGCGGCTCCACTCGGCCTGCTCCTCCTCGGAGAACTCGGCGGTGATGGAGGCCTTGAGGGCCTCGACCTTGTCGATGCGGGAGAGCTTGTCCGGATCCTTGAGGGCTGCGCTCATCTCGTCGTAGTGGGCGAAGATGCGGTCATGGACCTCGGCGATCGGCTCGTCGAGGATGTACTCATGCTTCGGGAAGGGGCCATTGGCGGCCTTCACCTTGTCGAAGAAGACCTTCTCCTGCTCGCAGAAGGCAGCGATGGCCTCCTGGCCGAATGCCATGGCGGCGAGCATGTCGTCCTCGGAGATCTCCTGGGCGCCCGCCTCGAGCATGCTGATGAAGGTGGCAGAGCCGCCGAGCTCGAGGTCGAGATCGGAGGTCTTGCGCTCCTCGTAGGTCGGGTTCACGATGAACTCGCCCGTCTCGGTGTTGCGGCCGATCCTCACGCAGGCAAGCGGGCCCTCGAAGGGCACGCCACCGACCGTGAGGGCTGCGGAAGCGGCCATGACGCAGATGGTGTCAACCGGGTTGATCTGGTCGGCGACGAGCGTCGTGGCGACAATCTGGACCTCGTTGCGGAAGCCATCCGGGAAGGACGGGCGCAGCGGGCGGTCGATCATGCGGGCGGTGAGGGTTGCCTTCTCGCTCGGGCGGGCCTCACGCTTCAGATATCCGCCCGGGATGCGGCCCACGGCGTACATCTTCTCAATGAAATCGACCGTCAGCGGGAAGAAGTCGTAGTCCTTGCGCTCCTTGGAGACGACAGCCGTGAGCAGCACGGTGGAATCGCCAGCCTTCACGACGCAGGCACCGGTTGCCTGCTTCGCGAGCTCGCCTGTCTCGAGCGCGTAATGCTTGCCGTACAGGTCGAATTCATGGGTTACTTTCATTTTTCCCCTTATCTCCGTCTGCCCCATTGCAGACGGGCCGTCTTGCATGCATCGCTGCATGCACGCGTTTCCGCTTCTCGGAAACGCATTCAAGGAAAAGGACGCCTTTCCAGGCGCCCTCTCCCGAATTCCTGAACTTACTGGATGTTGTCGCGGATGCCCAGGCTCTTGATGAGGCTACGGTACTCATCAATGTCCTTCGACTTGATGTAGCTGAGCAGGCGACGACGCTTGCCGACGAGCATGAGCAGGCCACGACGGGTGTGGAAGTCCTTCTGATGCGACTTCATGTGCTCTGTGAGGCCACGGATGCGCTCCGTGAGAAGGGCGACCTGAACGGCTGCGGAACCAGAATCCTTGTCGTCCTTGCCGTACTGTGCGATGAGCTCTGCCTTGCGCTCCTTGCTGACTGCCATGTAGAACCACCTTTCTGCTATTCGCCCCGAACTGGGTTCGTCGCCTGGCATGAGCGGACGACCAGGTACGGGGTACGTACAACGGATAAGAACTATAGCATAGTTGCGGGAGCTCCTCTGAGCTTGCCGCCATATTCCCCAATTCTCACAAGCCCCGCATAAATTCCCAGGCCTTGAGGCGGCACTCGAGATGGGTCGAGCTCCATTCATGGGCAAGCTGCAGGAGCAGCGCTGCCGTTCCCGCATCAATCGGCGCTGCCAGAAGGTCGTCGAAGGTCGCCTGTATGAGGGCACGCAGCCATGAGAGCTCGGAGGCCGTCACCTCATGGGCACCTGCGATCTCGCGGGCGCAGGAGGAGCAGAGCATCCCTCCTGCCGCCGAGGAGAAGAAGGCCGGTGCCGGATCTCCGCAGGCGACGCAGGCTGCAAGCTCTGGCCGCCATCCCTCATGGGCGAGCACCTTCATCGCATAGGCTGCCACGAGCAGGCTCTCGTGGGCAGAATCGGAGATGCGCTCGAGTGACGAGAGCGCCTTCGAGAGGATGGCATAGAGGAAGGGGTCGGGCATGTCCTCGTAGCAGCTGTGCATGCCGAGCTCTGACATGGCCGAGGCAGCTGCGCTCTTCCCGAAATCCTCCCTGAGCGCTGCGTGGGGGTCGACAAGCGCTGCCTCCGAGACGATGGCGAGAGGACCCCTGCCACGCGCGAAGAGGAAGTCGGTCTCGCAGAAGAGGTCGCAGCGCGAGGCAAGGCGCCCGCCCGGCTTGCGGCCTCCCTTCGCGACCGCCCGCCTTTTCTGACCGTCCTCGCAGATTGTCGTCAGGATCAGGTCCTGCTCTGCCAGCTTCGTCGTGTCGAGCACGATCCCCTTCGTATGGAGGGTGCGCCGTGCGGCCACGCCTATTCCTCGGCCTCGTAGCCGAGAGAGCGAATCTCGTTTTGGTCGCGGCGCCACTCAGGCTGCACCCGGACCTTGAGGTCGAGATAGGCCGAAGCGCCGAAGAGGCGCTCGATGTCCTTCCTCGCCTCGGTGCCGATCTTCTTGATCATCGAGCCCTTGCGCCCGATCAGGATGGCCTTCTGGCCCTCGCGCTCGACCAGGATCGTGGCTGTGACCGAAAGATGGTCCTTCTTCGGCCAGGACAGGTCCTCGACCTTCACGGCGACGGAATGCGGCACCTCCTGCCGGGCATTGAGGAGCACCTTCTCGCGGATGAACTCGGCGATGAGGTCCTCATCCGACATGTCGGTGTCCATATCGTCCGGAAACCACTTCGGGCCATAGGGCAGGTGCGCGCTCACGATGTCCATGAAGGCATCGACGTTGAAGCCTTCCTTCGCAGAGACCACGAGCTCGTCGTCGAAGGGTCCAAGGGCACGGGCACTTGCAAGCTGCTCCTGCACGGTCTCGGGCTTCGCCTTGTCCGCCTTTGTTATGACCAGGAGCTTGAAGGGCGCCTTCGAGGCCTCGACATGCTTCGCGACCCATTCATCGCCCCTGCCGACCGGCTTCGTCGCATCGATCAGGAAGGCCACCACATCCACATCGGCAAGCTCTCCCAAGGCGACCTTGTTGAGCTCCTTGCCAAGGGCGTCCTTCGGCTTGTGGAGCCCCGGGGTATCGACGACCACGAGCTGGCAGCCCGGACGGTTGATCACGGCGCGCATGCGCTTCCTCGTGGTCTGGGCGACCGGCGAGGTGATGGCGATCTTCTCGCCCGCGCAGGCATTGAGCAGGGTCGACTTCCCGACCGAAGGACGGCCCACGAGGGCGACGAATCCACTCCGGAAGCCATCCTCCGACTCCGTCGCAGGAGCATGGGCAATCGCTTCGGGGCCCAGCTCCGCGAGCATGGCACGCTCCTCCTCGTCGAGGTCGAGCTCGTCTTCCTCTGGCACATCCATGCGTTCTTCTTCTGACATCCAGGCACCTTCCTCAGGCGATGATTGCATTCACGAAGACGATGAGTCCGACCACGGCCACGATCGTCGAGAGCACATAGACGGCAGCGGCAGCGATATCCTTCGCATGCCCTGCCAGGGGGTCGTATTCGGGCGACACGAGATCGACCACCGTCTCGATGGCGGTGTTCATGAGCTCGGCCGAGATCACGGTCGCACAGCAGAGCAGGACGATGGCCCAGCTCAGAGGATCGAGCTGCACGATGAGGCCAAGCACGATCACCGCTGTGCCGGCCGTGAGCATGACCTTGATGTTGCGCTCGTTCTGGACGGTATAGACGAATCCCTGCATCGCGAAGAGGAAGCTCTTCTTGAAGCTGGGATGGTTCTTGTCAGACCCCGGTATCATTCATCCTCCCGATGGCGGGTGAAGATCACATGGCCCAGGTGCTCATCGGTTGCGACCTTCGCGAGGATCTCATCCTCGCGGGCCTCCATGATCTCAGCCTCATCGTCCTCGAGATGGTCGTATCCGAGAAGATGGAGCATGCCGTGGACCAGAAGGAGCCTCGTCTCATCGGCTGCGGTCGTGCCGAGCTCTTCGGCCTGGCGCTCGATATAGGCAGGGGCGAGGATGATGTCGCCGAGCTCGCAGGGCTCGCCAGGGGCAAGGCTGGGATCGTCTGGCCGCTCGCATTCGAGCGAGAGCACGTCGGTCGCCGTGTCCTTGTCGCGCCACTCGTGGTTGAGCTCCCTCATCCTTTCGTCGCCTACGATCGATACGGAGACGAGGCAGGGACGCTTGACACCTTCCTCGGCAAGCACGAGCGCAGAGATCCGCTCCATCTCATCTTCGCCGATGGCAGCCGTTGCGCCCTCTTCTGCCGAGATATCGAACTCATGCTCCATGGGGAGCCTCCTTCTGGGCTGCGCGCCCATACGCTTCGATGATGCGGGCGACGAGCGAATGGCGGACCACATCGCTCGTGGTGAGATCGATGAAGGCGATATCGTCGATGCCGGCAAGCACCGACCTTGCAGATTCGATGCCGGAAGGCCCCTTGAGGTCGCGCTGCGTCGTATCGCCTGTCACGATGAAACGGGAATGGAATCCGAGGCGGGTCAAGAACATCTTCATCTGCGCGGGTGTCGTGTTCTGCGCCTCGTCGAGGATCACGAAGGCATCGTTGAAGGTACGGCCGCGCATGAAGGCCAAGGGTGCCACCTCGATGGCTCCTTCCTCGATGAGCTGGAGCGCCTGCTCGCGCTCCATCATATCGAAGAGGGCATCGTAGAGCGGACGCACGTAGGGGTCGATCTTCTCCTCGAGGGTGCCAGGAAGGTATCCCAAGGACTCCCCTGCCTCGACGACAGGACGCGTCAGCACGATGCGGCCCACCTCATGGCGCCTCAGGGCCGCCACTGCCATCGCCATTGCCAGATAGGTCTTGCCGGTGCCAGCAGGGCCCAGGGCGAAGGTGATGGGATGCTTGCGCACAGCCAGCACATAGCCCTTCTGGCCTTCGGTCTTCGGCTTGACGGCGATGCCCCTGTAGGTCACGAGGATCGCATCGCGCTCGATGAGCAGGGCTGGCCCCTTCTCGTAGACGCTTGTGAGCGCAAGATCCACATCGGCCTCATTCGGGACTTCGCCTGCCTCCACGAGCTGTATCAGCTGCGTGAAGATGGACATCAGGTCATGGACCTCTTCCGGATCGCCCTCGATGCTCACGACATTGCCCCTGACCGTGATCAGGGCATCGAACGCCCCTTCGATGCGGCGCAGCAGGCTGTCGTTCGGCCCCATCACCAGACGGGCATCGACTGAATCCGGTATGGTCAGGCGGACGTGTGTGGGCTCCATGCTCCTCCTTGCTCTCCCTCTCCAGTCTAGCGCTAAATGGCCGCCGAGGCTGCCCTGCTGCTCTTCCTCATCCGTCCATCTTCATGCTTCGGCTGCAAGCCTGCCCTTGGGAAGCGTGCGTACGATCCTCAGGCGCTGGAGCGTGTCCACGGGAAGGCCTGGGTCCACTTCAGCCTCGAATAGGCCTCCGGTGACGCCGAGCCCCGGCTCCTGGATGAGCACAAGCTCATCCTCGCCGACAAGCTTCGCCGCTTCGGCTTCGCGCATCCGCTCCGCCGCCTCATGCATCTTCTGTGCGCGCCTTGCCATGACCTCAGGCGGCACCTGGCCTGGCGCGGTGGCAGCTGGGGTCCCAGGGCGCTTCGAATAGCGGAAGATGTGCATCTTCGCGAAGCGCATCTCCTCGCAGAAGCGATAGGACTCCTCGAACTCCTCATCGGTCTCGCCCGGGAAGCCGACGATCAGGTCGCATCCCAGAGCGAGATGGGGAATCCTGGCACGCGCCGCCTCGACCGCCTTCCGGTAGAGCGCAGCGTCGTATTTCCTGCCCATCCGCCGAAGCGTCGCATCGCAGCCCGACTGGAGGCAGATATGCAGGAAGGGCGCGATCCGCTCAGGATAGCGGGCCATCACCTCGATGAGCGGGGCATCCACATCGGGAGGCTCGATCGAGGAAAGCCTGACGCGGCCGATCTCGGTCCGCTCCATGAGGGATGTGAGGAGCTCGGGCAGACGCACTTCGCGCCCGTCCTCTTCCGATCGGTACTGGCCAAGATTGATGCCGGTCAGCACGACCTCCTGGGCACCATGCGAGATGGCCTCATCCACTTCTGCCAAGACCTGCTCGAGCGCGACCGAGCGCCCCTTGCCCCGCGCCTTCCAGACGATGCAGAAGGTGCAGCGGTTGTCGCAGCCATCCTGCACCTTGATGCCAGGCCGGGTGCGGCCGGTCGGGGTCGGCGCGGAGCCATGGCAGGAAAGCGGCCCAGAAGCCCCATCCACTCCCAGCTCCGATAGCACGGCATGCGCGACCTCGGACTTCCGGGGAACGACCGTGATATTGGCCGCAAGGCTCCTGAGCTCATCGGCAAAGAGGCTCGCCACGCAGCCTGTCGCGACGACCTGGGGACGCTTGGGAAGCCCTGCCGCATGGCGGAGGGTCTTCCTCGTCTTGGCCTCGGCCTCTCCGGTGACGGCGCAGGTGTTCACGACGATGGCATCAGCCTCGGCGGGCGGGCCTATCCTGCAGCCAGCCTCTTCGAGCACGAGGGCGATCGAATCGGTCTCCACACGGTTCACGCGGCAGCCGAGGTTGATGAAGGCGACGGTGGGGGTCTTCTCGGCGTCCATCTAGCGCCTGCCGAACGGACGCTTCTTCGAGCTCTTGCTCTTGGCTTTGCCAGGGCGCTTGGCTGCCTTCTTCTCGCTCTCCTCCGCAATCCTCGTCGTGCGGCGGAGCGCTATCGCGCCCAGATCCTCCATCTCGTCTTCGGAGAGATCGGTCGGCACCGTGACGCGCACGACGACGACCAGAGAGCCACGGGCAGACGAATTGAGCCGCGGCATGCCATGGCGTTCGACCCTGATCTGCTCGCCGTACTGCGTGCCTGCCGGAATCTCGACCTCGACCTTCTCGTCCGGCATGATGCCGTCGATCTCGATCTCGCTGCCCAGGATGGCATCGAGGGCATCGACGTCTGCCGTGCAGTAGAGGTCGTCTCCCTGGCGCTGGAAGCGCTCATGCTCTGCGATATCGATGCTCACGACCAGGTTGCCGGAGGCAGCGCCGCGCACGCCGGCCTCGCCCTTGTCCTTGATCGTGATGGTCTGGCCGGGATGCACGCCAGCCGGAATCTCGACCTTCACCGTCTCATGGGAAGGCGTGCGCCCCTGTCCGTTGCAGGTCTCGCACGGATGGTCGATCACCTCTCCGGTGCCGCCGCACTCCGGGCAGACCGTCGTGGACTGCATCTGTCCCAGGATCGTGCGCTGCACCGTTGTCACATGGCCTGTGCCATGGCAGCGCGGGCAGGCCTTCGTCTGGCCACCCTCGGCAGCGCCCGTGCCGTTGCAGTCATCGCAGGGCGCGAGCCTCTCGTAGGACACGGTCTTCGTGCAGCCGTGTGCTGCCTCCTCGAGCGTGATATGGAGGGTGATGCCCATATCACGACCGCGGGTCCGCTGCTGGCGGGCGCTCTGGGAGCCCCTGCCAGATCCCCCGAAGAAGGAGCTAAAGATATCGTCCATCCCGAAGCCGCTGAAGATGTCGGACATATCGACGTAATCCGAACCGAAGCCTCCGGGCCCATCAGGCGTGCCATAGCGGTCATAGTTCGCCCGCTTCGTCTCATCGGAGAGGACCGTATAGGCCTCGTTCACTTCCTTGAACTTCTCTTCGGCATCCGGTGCCTTGTTCACATCCGGATGGAGCGTCCTTGCCTTCTGCAGGAAGGCACGCTTTATCGTCCTCGCGTCGGCATCCCTGGGGACGCCGAGAATCTCGTAGTAATCCTTGTTCGAACTCACGCTCACCATGCTCCCAGACAACACAATGAGGGGCGCCCGAGGCGCCCCTCCCAGCTTTCACGCAACATGTACCCACGATATCGCACTCTGATGCAGATATGCATCCAGAGCACTCATATTTTCAGAGTCCTCTCAGACATGGACGCCCGTAGCGCCCATGCGGCTCGCGTAGCCGGAATTCCCGATGCTCGCCGTGCAGCTCACCATCGCCATGATGAAGATCGCGATGAAGGTGCCCTGCACCGCCCCGTTCACGAAGGCAGAGCCTGCATGGCGCCACCAGGTCTTCCCGTGCCCCGTCACGCCGCTCGACCCTGCGAAGATGAGGCCGATGACGGCCAGGACGACGATGAAGATGAGAAGGCCCGAGAGCATGTCCGTGAGGGCGCCCAGGATGAGGAACGGAAGGTCGAATCCCAGGACCTGGAATCCCATCGCCTGCCGCTGGGTCAGGCGCTCGGCAGGGACGCCGACGCGGCAGACGAAGTCGCCCGTCGCCTCGCCATTCGTGCCGGCATTGCCCTTGCCCTTGATGCGGATCTCGTCCCCGTCATGCGAGCCGGCAGGGATCTCGACGACGAGCTCGGAGGCCGTGAGGACACGTCCCGAGCCGCCGCAGTCGGGGCAGGGATCTGCGACGACCTTGCCGGAGCCTTCGCACTCCGGGCAGACCATGTCCATCTCGCCGAAGCCGAAGAGCGTGCCGAGGTCGATGCTGATATGGCCCGTGCCATGGCAGGTCGGGCAGGTCTCGGGGTGGTCGGACATGACAGAGCCCGAGCCATGGCAGCGGGTGCAGCTCGTGTAATGCTGGTAGGTCACGCCGCGCTTGACGCCGTGCTTCGCCTGGTCGGGATCGAGGTCGATGTGGAAGACGAAATCGGCCCCTGCCTGCGGATTGAAGGCACGCGACCTCTTCTGGGACGAGCGGCGTCCCGTATAGCCCATGCCGCCGAACGGCCAGCCGCCCCAGCTGAAGGGATCGCTTCCGTATCCGCCATACCCGCCGCTGTAGCCCTGGGTGCCCGGCGTCGAGGTCGAGAAGACGGACCCTGACCTCATCGCATCGTAGCGCCGGCGCTTGTCCGGGTCGGAGAGCACCGCATAGGCCTCTGATACCTCCTTGAACTTCTCTTCCGCATCGGGCGCCTTGTTCACATCGGGGTGGAGCTTGCGGGCCTTCTGCTGGAAGGCCTTGCGGATCTCGTCGGTCGAGGCATCCTTCGAGACGCCGAGTATTTCGTAGTAGTCTTTCTCGTTCATTGAAGCCATGGAGTCGCTCCTAGCGTTGGCTCATCTCTGGTCGGTCCGGTGCAGGCCTGGCTGCACAGCTGCGTGTCTCATACCTCATCGCATGATTCCCGTGTCATCAATCATGCCACAAATCAGCATCTCTACACCTTCTGCACCTTTGTGGGGGCATCTCCTGCGCAGTCCCAGAAGAGCCCGAAGAGCTCATTGCCCAGGAGCCACCCCTTCTCGGTGACGGCAAGACGGCCATCGAGCAGCCCCTCATCCTGCGCCTTCGCAAGGGCGGCACCAGCCCCCATGGAAGGCTCTGCGAGCGCCGCTGCGACGAGCGAGGGGTCGAGAGGCCTGCTCATGCGGGCAGCGAGCATGAGGTCCTCGGCAAGCGCCTGCCTCCTCGTCAGGAGCTCGAGCGTGAAATGGAGGTCCTGCGGCCCAGCGGCTGCATAGTCCTTCCGGGACGTCGTGTCCGTGAGCCGGATGCGGTATATGTCGGGCTCGAGCTCGGGCAGCTGTGGCAGCACACGCCGCGCCCTCTCATAGGCAGGGCGCGACAGCATGCCGGAGGCTCCGGTGCCAAGCCCCAGATAGCTGAGGCCTGACCAGTAGGCCTGGTTATGGAGGCAGGCGCGTCCCGGCTTCGCATAGCTCGCGACCTCGTAGCGGGAAAACCCCTGCGCAGAAAGCATGCGCTCAGCTGCGACCATGCGCCGTGCCTGCACATCGGGATCGTTCCAGGCAGGCTCCGCATCTCTCCCATAGCGTTTCGCGAAGGCGGTGCCTTCCTCGATCATGAGGGGATAGACCGAGATATGGCCGACACCAGCAGCGACCACATCGGCGAGGCTCCGCCCCCAGCTCTCATCCGTCTCATCGGGAAGAGCGCACATGAGATCTGCCGAGACATCAAGCCCTGCAGCGCAGGCTTCCCTGAGCGCCCAGAGCGCCTGCTTGGCTGTATGGATGCGTCCCAGAAGCCTGAGCTCATGGTCGTCTGTCGACTGGACGCCGATCGAGATTCGGGTGAGGCCAGCCTCTTTGAGCGTGCCCAGAAGCTCTGCCGTGACGGACTCCGGATTCGCCTCCGCCGTGAGCTCCTGCACCCCCAGCGCAGCTATCCTGGCGGCAAGCCCGGCCAGGTCTTTCCCCAGCATGCTCGGCGTGCCGCCTCCGATATAGGCGGTCCTGAGGCCATGAAGCAGGCCCGCCTTCTGCCAGACCGAAAGCTCGGCCCCAAGGCTCTGCGCATACCGGTGCAGGATCTCATCGTCTTCCCGCGTTGCCCAGGAGGCGAAATCGCAGTAGGCGCATTTGCGGACGCAGAACGGGACATGGAGGTAGAGGGCGCCCACCTCCTCGGAAGAGGTCCTCTCGTCCCAGGAAGGCAGCTCTTGGCTAGGCACGTCCCTGCTCCTCAGAGATGCTGGATGCGACCTCGTCGATGAGGGCCAGATAGTCATCAGGCGAGGTGCACTGCATCGCACGGTTGCGCAGCGCCGATGCGTTCGGCATCCCCTTGAGATACCACCCTGCCAGGCTCCGTGCCCGTGCCAGATGGGCATCGGTCGCATCGAGGAGCCGGACATGGAGCGCGAAGGCCGCAAGGCGCTCCTGCGCTTTTGTCGCTGCCGCCTCGCCCGTCTCGGCTGCCCGGAAGATCCAGGGATTCCCATAGCTTCCCCTGGCCACCATCACGGCAGCGACGCCGCACTCCTGGCGCATCCTCCGGGCGGCATCGGCGCTCATCACATCGCCCGACCCGATGACGGGGATATCGAGTGCCGAAGCCACATCCCGCACGGTCTCCCAGGATGCCGAGCCCCGGTAGAGCTGGCTTGCATATCTCCCGTGGACCGCCACGGCGCAAGCCCCTGCCTCCTCCATGGCACGGGCGAAGGGGACAGCCGTCTCCTCGCCTTCGGCATACCCCCGCCGGATCTTCACCGTGACAGGGACCTCGGCCTCCTCGCGGCAGGCGCGCACGATCGCCTGCGCACGTGGCACATCGCGCATGAGGGCAGAGCCCTCCCCCTTCCTCGTCACCTTCGGCACGGGGCAGGCCATGTTGATGTCAATCAGGGCAAGGCGGTCCCCCAGCCGTTCCGATACCGCAGCAGAAGCCTCGCGGAACTGCTCGGGCTTCGAGCCGAAGAGCTGCACCGCGATGTCGGGCTCGGGGTCCTTGGGATAGACGAGCTCCCAGGTCTTCTCGCCACCGTAATGGATGCCGGCAACCGACACCATCTCCGTGTAGACAAGCCCTGCTCCGCCAGCACGGGCCATCATGCGATAGGCGGCATCCGTGACCCCTGCCATGGGAGCCATGAGATAGGGATGGGCACAGAGGCGCTCGCGGAGGGTCTGCCCCTGCGCAAAGGGGGCCAGCGCACTCGAGAGCCCTGCTCCCTCCGCGTAGGCCAGGAGAAGCTCTTCCGGCGTCTTCTCGCTACTCATCGTCGACCTTCAGGACAGCGAGGAAGGCCTCCTGCGGCACTTCGACCGTGCCGATGGCCTTCATGCGCTTCTTGCCCTCCTTCTGCTTCTCGAGCAGCTTGCGCTTGCGCGTGATGTCGCCGCCATAGCATTTGGCAAGGACATCCTTGCGCACCGCTTTCACGGTCGAGCGGCTGATGATGCGGTTGCCGATGGCACCCTGGATGGGGACCTCGAACTGCTGGCGCGGGATGATCTCCTTGAGCTTGTCGCAGAGCCCACGGGCAAGGTCGTAGGCCTTGTCGCGGTGCACGATGAAGGAGAGCGCGTCGACCTCCTCGCCAGCCAGCAGGATATCGAGCTTCACGAGGTCGGAGCTCCTGTAGCCTCCCACTTCGTAGTCAAGCGAGGCATAGCCCTTCGTCCGGCTCTTGAGCTGGTCGAAGAAATCGAGGATGAGCTCTGCCAGCGGGATATCGAAGTGGAGCTCCACCGACTTCTCGCTCAGGTAGACCATGTTCTCGGTCGTGCCTCGATGGTCGATCACGAGCTGCATCACGGCGCCCATGTACTCGGGCGGGACGATCACCTTGGCCTTGAGGTAGGGCTCCTCGATGTGGTCGATGCGGGTCGGCTCGGGAAGGTCCTGCGGGCTCGTGACCTTGAGCATCGTGCCATCGGTCTTGTAGACATGGTATTCGACCGAGGGGCTCGTAGCGATGAGGTCGAGGCCGAACTCCCGCTCGAGGCGCTCCTTCACGACCTCCATGTGGAGGAGTCCCAGAAAGCCGACACGGAAGCCGAATCCCAGGGCGACAGAGGTCTCCGGGGTCCAGGTGAGCGAAGGGTCGTTCACCTTGAGCTTCTCGAGCGCATCGCGCAGGTTCTCGTACTCCTTGTTGTCGATCGGGAAGAGGCCGGTGAAGACCATCGGCTTTGCCTCGTGGTAGCCCGGGCAGGGCTCTGCGCACGGACGGTCCTCGTAGGTGATCGTGTCGCCCGTCTTCACCATCGACGGATCCTTGAGGCCGGTCACGACGTAGCCGACCTCGCCGACGCCAAGCTCGTCGAGAGGCGTCTCGAGCGGTCGCTTGCAGCCGACGCCGTCAGCCAGGAACGTGTCGCCGAGCGCCATCATCTTCAGATGGTCGCCTTTGCGGATGTGCCCGTCGAACACGCGCACCGTCGCCACGACGCCACGGTATTCGTCGAAATACGAATCGAGGATGAGGGCCTTGAGCGGAGCATCAGGGTCGCCCTTCGGCGGCGAGATCAGGTAGACGATGGCCTCGAGCAGGTCGTGGATGCCCTCGCCGGTCTTGCCGGACACGAGCACGGCGTCGTCGGCAGGGATCGCAAGCTCGTCCTCGATCTCCTGCTTCACCTCATCGGGATGGGCGGAGGGCAGGTCGATCTTGTTGATGGCTGGCACGATATCGAGTCCGGCGTTCATCGCGAGCGTCGCATTCGAGACGGTCTGCGCCTCGACGCCCTGCGTGGCATCGACCACGAGGACCGCGCCTTCGCAGGCGGCAAGCGAACGCGACACCTCGTAGGTGAAGTCGACATGCCCCGGCGTGTCGATCAGGTTGAAGAGGTAGGTCTCGCCGTCGTCTGCGTCATACATGACACGGACAGCATTCGACTTGATCGTGATGCCACGCTCCTGCTCGATATCCATCGAATCGAGCATCTGGGAGGTGAGGTCGCGCTCGTCGACCGTATGCGTCAGCTCGAGGATGCGGTCGGAGATCGTCGATTTGCCGTGGTCGATATGGGCCACGATGGAGAAGTTGCGGATGTGGTTGGTATCTATGCTCATGCGCTCATCTTGCCGGTTGTGAGGCCCTGTCCTGCCATGGTGGCAGGCATTGGGGCCATGTGTGAATATTTCCAGATGACAGCGGCCATTTTACCAAAGCTCCCGCCATCCCGGGGGTGAGAGTCTGCTATACTCTCGTGGTTGACCTCGCCGTGTCGGGTGCGGAACCCCACTTCCAACCCCAATAGAGGCCTCAAGGTTATCATTTGAAAGGAAACCGCACCGTGGCAAACATCAAGTCGCAGAAGAAGCGCATCAAGACCGCCGAGAAGGCACGCATCCGCAACCAGGCTGTCCGTTCCGAGCTCAAGACCTACGTGAAGAAGGTCCGCGTTGCTGTCGAGTCCGGCGACGTCGAGGCTGCACAGGCTGCAGCGAATGCAGCTGGCCGCAAGCTTGACAAGGCTGCCTCCAAGGGCATCATCCACAAGAACCAGGCTGCACAGCGCAAGTCCGGCGTGCAGAAGCTCGTGAATGGCATGGCAAAGCAGCAGTAATTCGCTGTCCCAGATGGAATCCAGAAAGGACCCGGTGCGTGCTGGCGCCGGGTCCTTTCCTTGTCTCGGGCAGGCGCTTCCTGCGCGAGGCGAGCTGCGCTCAGGGCTCTGCCAGAAAGCCGGTCCTCCCCCGGCATATCTCGACGATCGCCTCGACCATTGCGGTGTCGGCATCGGCGCCGCTCTTGAGGGCACGGTCGCAGCGTGCGCATACGGCAAGGTCGTGCACGAGCTCGGCCTCCGTGAAGCGGCGGCTCCACTGGATATGGTTCCTGACCTGCCAGGACTGCTTGTGGAGCTCATCGGCGAGACGCGCCCCATCGCCCCGCGCATCGAGGCATCTGGCGCAGATCAGCTCGCGGATGCGGTCGGTGAGATAGCTCAGGATCCCCAGATAGGAATCGAGATGCATCTGCCAGAGCAGGGAGAGCGCCTCCTTTGCATCGCGCTTCGATACCGCATCGGCAAACTCCCACGGCGTCACCTCCGCCGTCCGCGTGATGTGGGCCCTGACATCGGAGAGCTTGATATGCCCCGGCTCCGCTGCAAACTGCGAGAGCTGCTGAATCTCGTTCTGGAGAAGCTGCATCGAGGTTCCTGAGCGCTTCACGAGCTCCTCTGCCGCATTCCGGTCGAGCCGTATATGGAACTTCTTGTCGGCGACATTCTTCACGAGGAAGTCGGGGAGCTTCCAGGACTTCTCGGGCGTGCAGTCGATGATGGCCGTCTTGCCGAGCTTGGAGATCTTCTTATAGGCGGCGCACTTCAGGAACTTGCTCGTCTTCGGCAGATCGCCGCACACCAGCATGAGGACCGTTGTGGGATTCGGGTCGTCGAGATAGCTGGAAAGCATCGCGAGGGCATCTTTCGAGAGCTTGTCTGCCCCGTGGACGATCACGAGCCGGAAGGCATCGCCCATCGGCATCCCGTTGAGGCTCATCCTGAGCGCTTCAGGGTCGGTCGCCCCGTCAGCTTCGATCTCATCCAGATTGAAGGCGGCAAGCCCCGGATCGAGGCGGGTTTTGATGCGCGAGAGCGTCTCGTCCCGCTTCACCTCATTGGAGCCCATCACCAGATAGGCTGGGAGCAGCTTTCCTGTCTTTGCCATGTCCTTTCCCTTCCTCGCTCTCAGCTATTGTGACTGAATGCGCGCTCGGTGTACACCGCACAGCCTCCCCTGCCAGGCTCCACGGTCACAGAACCGACATCCTTCGTGCAGAGGAACTGGGAGCCTGCCGCCGTCAGGGTATCGATGCATTCCTGGCGGGGATGGCCATATTCGTTTCCTTCCCCTGCCGAAGCGATCGACAGCTCCGGAGAGAGCTTCTGCGCCTCCCCGGCATCGATCGAGACCTCAGATCCATGATGGCCGACCTTCAGCACATCGATCTTCCCCACCTCGTCGACGATGTGGCGCAGCTCGTCCTGCTCGCCGTCTCCCGTGAGGAGGACACGCATCGCTCTTCCGTCCTTGGCATAGCTGAGGACCATCTCGACAGAATCGCCATTCTCCTCCCCGCTCACCTCTGCCTTCGGCCAGACCACACGGAAGCTGAAGCCTCCTGCCTGCATGGTGGTGCCCTCGGAGATCTCCTGGGCATCCGATCCCGTGAGCTCCTTCACCGTCTTGGCGAGGGAGTCCGGCATATGGCCCTTCACTCCTTCTGCCACGAGCACCCTGCCGACCGAGGCGATTCCTTCGAGATCGGAAAGCCCTCCCACATGGTCATCGTGCAGATGCGTCAGCACCACTGCGTCGATATGGAGCACATGCTCGCGGAGCAGCGGAGCCACGAGCGTCCCCTCCTTGCCGCAATCGACCAGCACGCACGATCCCCCCTCCTGGATGAGGATCGCATCCCCCTGCCCCACATCGAGGACGACCATGCGGGCAGGCGCAAGGAAACGCCAGGAGAAGAGAAGGCAGCAGAGCGCCCCTGCCGCAGCAAGCGCCGATCCACGCACCATCTTCCGGTCGAGATGGGGCCACAGGAGGACCCAGAGGGCCAGAAGCGCCAGGCTGAGGACCTCGCCTGCAGCGCTTGCCTTCGGGAGCTTCAGGCTGGCATAGGGAAGGCGGCAGAGCCCATAGACAAGGGCAAGCACGATCCGTCCCGCCGCATCTGCCACGGACAGCGCGCATATCCTCACAGGAGCGAGAGGCAGGGCGATCGCAGCCAGCATGCCTGCGCAGATCAGGACCGAGAATGGAAGCGTCAGCAGAATGTTTGCCAGAGGTGCCACGAACGAGAAGGTGCCGAAGACCTCGAGCACGAGCGCGGAGGTCACGAGCTGCGCCGAGAGGGTCGCAGCAAGCAGCGCCTCGAGCTCGCGCTCCTCGCGGAGAAGCCAGCGCATCGCCTTGGGCGGCACTGCATGGATCCAGGGAAGATGGGGCAGCAGCACCTCGAGCGCATAGCCCACATAGGGGCTGAAGATGCAGAGGCCTGCCACCGCATAGACGCTGAGGAGGTAGCCGACATCGCAGGTGACCGCAGGGTCTGCCCATGCCATGAGCGCTGCCACGCAGCAGACCGAGGAGAGGGCATGGGAGCGCCTGCCCGAGAGCTGCGCCCCTGTCGCGACCATGCTCATGAGCCAGGAGCGCACCGCCGAGACCGGCATCCCGCAGAAGAGGACAAAGAGCCACGTGAGCACGCCCGCAAGGAGGATGCGGCTCCGCGGCTTCATGCGTGTCGCCCCGAGGACCACGGCAAGCCCCGAGGCGATGACCGCCAGATGGCCTCCTGATACGGCCACCAGATGCGAGACGCCACAGGCTGCGAACGCCTCGTCGATCCCCCGCTCCTGGAGCGGTGTCGCATAGCCACAGACCGATCCGATTGTTATTGCCCGCTCGGCGCCCGAATCCTCGAGGAAGGATGCGAGCACCTGGCGACGGACGCCGGATATGAGGGACATGGCCCCCTGCGGCTCCTCCCGGTCCGTGATGCGTACGACATTCACGGTCGCTGCGACCCCCTGGCCAAAGGAGCTTCTCCCATAGCTGTCATCGGAGAGCTCCTTCGTCCTCCCGATGCAGGAGATCCGCTCGCCACGATAGAGCTCCTGCGGGCAGGAGAGCCAGACATCTGCCGCCCTCTGGCCATCAAGCAGGGCATGGGCCCGGCACCGGTAGCCATAGGTGCCCTTCGAGGCATCGGATGCGATCTCGAAGGTGAAGTGCGAAGCCGCATTTCCCTCCACCAGCGCCTTCTCGTCCATAACGCGGGCGACCTGCGCTGAGGAGGAGATGAGGGCAAGCGCTGCACAGGCCGCCAGTGCTGCAGGCAGGACATGCTTCCTCAAGGCGCAGGCAAGCGACAGGAGGCCAAGCGCCACAAGGGCAGCGGCCACCGCCTCTGGCGGCACCTCCATCCACGGGATGAACCAGAGCACGAGCCGGTCCACGCATATCGTCACCGCCAGAAGGTGGAGGGACTCAGGGATATAGGGCCTCTCAGGACGCTGGGGCAGCCTATACACAGATGCTCGCCTCGAGCTTCGCGTATTTCTTCTCGCCGATGCCCGAGACCCGCATCAGGTCTTCCTTCGAGCTGAAGGCGCCATGCTCGTTCCGATCCTGGATGATGGCATTGGCAGTGGACTCGCCGACACCCGGGAGCGTCTCGAGCTCCTCTGCCGTGGCGGTATTGATGTTTACGAGCGCAGGCGTCTGCCTCGAGGATTTGCTGGAGGCAGAAGCCGATGAGGAGGAAGAGGAGCCTGATGATGAGGTCGACCCCGACGAGGATGTGCCCGTCTGCGTCGCTGCTGCAGATGAGGTGGATGCGGAGCTCGCCTCGTCCTTCGTCGGCACATGGATCTTCGTGCCATCCGTCACGGCAGCAGCAAGGTTCAATGTGGCCGTATCCGCATCATCGGTCACGCCGCCTGCCGCGCTCACGGCATCCTTCACCCGCAGCGTCGTGCCCGCGAGGTCGTAGACCCCGGGATGGGCAACCGCCCCGTCGATATCCACGAGCACCGGATCTGACGCAGATGCGCTCCCATCCGAGGACTGCCCCGCGTCCGTTTGGACCTCGCTGGCTGCGCCCTGCGCTCCATCATCCTGTTTGATCGTCAGGGCCGGCTCGGCAAGGTGCATCCCCAGGACGATCGCGCATGAGGCAGCGGCCGCCACGATAAGGACAGCAAGCGGTCCTCTCCTGCCTTTGAGCCCCAGACGCCGCTGCACCTTCTGAAGCAGCGCCTCTTTTCCGCCACGTTCCATTCTCTGTGCCATAGAAATCGCCTCCTCCCCCTAGGATGGGGAAGGAGGTGACCTGACACAGCGTGATTTCCTTGCGCCGCATGGCGCGAATCTTTCATTCCCGCCTGACGGCCAAGCTCAGCCCTCTGACGGGACCTGCTTCTTCTCCCAGACTGCAGGGGCAAGCTCCACATGGCGTTCACGAAGCTTGCGGGGAGGACGATAGGACGGGCACTGGTCGAAGTCCATGTACTCCACATGGTCGACCAGATCCTCGATCATCGCGTCGTGGTCGAAGGAATCCCATGCCTCATGCACCTCATCCATCTTCGCGTGCGTCTCGGGACGGCGCGGCATGAAGAGGGTGCAGCAGTCAGGTGCGGTCTGGCTGGAGATCTCGTAGGTGCCGATCTGCTGCGAGCGCTCGATGATCTCCTGCTTGTCCGATCCGATCAGGGGACGGAGCACCGGGATATGGGCCATCTCGTCGACAGCTGCGATGTTCTCGAGGGTCTGCGAGGCGACCTGGCCCAAAGACTCCCCCGTCACGAGGGCCTTTGCGCCCTCGATGCGGGCGATGCGCTCGGCGACCGCGAACATCACGCGGCGATAGGTGATGATGCGGAGCTTCTGGTCGACGCAGAGCGAGATCTCGCGCTGGCGTGCGCCGAAGGGCACCACGTACATGCGGCCCACCACTCCCGAAGGAGCGAGCGCACGCACGATGTCCTGGCAGAGCCATTCGCTAGTGTCTGATGTCATCGGCCTGCCCGAGAAATGCACGGGGATGCAGATGGCGCCGCGGCGTCCCAGCATCCAGGTCGCGACCGGCGAATCGAAGCCGGAGGAGAGCAGGGTGACGACCTTGCCAGCCGTGCCGACAGGAAGGCCTCCTGCCCCATGCTCGGATGCGGCATAGACATAGACCGAGCCCTGGACCACGTTCACGTGGACCGTCACATCGGGATGGTGGACATCGACCTTCTTGTCGGGGTAGGCCTCGCAGAGGGCGCCACCGACAAGACGGTTGATATCGAGGGTATGCATCGCGTAATCGGTCGAGGACTTGTGCGCATGGACCTTGAAGGTCGCGAAATCCGGCACCTCGCCGAGCGACTCGATCGCAGCCTTGCAGTACTCCTCCTCGTCGCGCCGGCATTCATGGGCAAGCGATACGCGGGCCACGCCCGGGACCTTGCCGATCAGGTCCTGGTACTCAGGGGTGGCGCCGCCCTCGAATGTCACAAGCAGATACCCGCAGATCCGCTTCACGAGCTTCACCGGGGTATCCCTGAGGGCGCACTTCAGATTGTCCACGAGCTGGTTCTCGAAGGTCGAACGGTTCTTCCCTTTGAGGCCGATCTCGTGGTAGTGGACCAGGCAGACGCGCTCGGCCATCAGAAGACCGACTTGTTCTCGCCCTTGATGGCCTCATCGAAGTCATCCTGGACGAAGCTCAGCGTGCCGGAGTCGATCTCCTCCATAGCGATGGAGACCGGATCCTCGCCGGACACGACGGTCGTGATATCGTCGAATTCCTGGACATCGATCACGCGCAGGTGCTGGCCGCGGATCATGTTGTTGATGTCACAGGCACGCTTCGAAGCGATGGAGCACAGAAGGAACGGATTGTGCTCGGTCTTCTCGAGCAGGCTGTCGATCTCAGGCTTGATGACGGACACTAGTGATTACCCCCATCCATCTCGAACCGCTGCATCACGGAATCAAGCTCCGTGGCTGCACGGTCCACCGTATCATTCACGATTCGTGCATCGTATTGGGAGGCAAGCTCCATCTCGCGTCTTGCATCAGCAAGGCGGAGCTCGATCGAGGCCTCGTCCTCGGTCTTGCGGCCCCTCAGGCGCCGTTCGAGCTCCTCCAGCGAGGGTGGCTCGATGAAGATGAGGACGGCCGTTGGATAGACCTTCCGGACATTCAGCGCCCCCTGCACATCGATCTCGAGCACAAGCGATGTGCCTTTTGCGAGCAGCCGGTCGACCTCGCTCACGAGCGTCCCGTAGAGATGCCCATGGACCTCGGCCCACTCGACGAACTCGCCCGCTGCCACACGGCGGCGAAACTCATCCTCCGTCAGGAAATAGTACGATGCACCGTCGACCTCACCGGGCCGTGGACTTCTTGTAGTAGCGGAAACCGTCAAGCCCAGTTCCGGGCGACGCTTGCGGAGTTCTGCAAGCACTGTGCCCTTCCCTGCGCCCGACGGTCCGGAGATTACAAAAAGTCGTGGTTGTCTCGCCACAGCCGCTACTTGCTCAGAGCTTCAAGAAGCTGCTCGCGCTGGCGTGCGCCGAGGCCCTTGACGCGGCGGGTCGAGGAGATGCCAAGCTCATCCATGATCTTGGCGGCCTTGGCCTTGCCGTAGCCCGGGAGGGACTCGATGAGAGCGCTGACCTTCATGCGGCTGGCAATCGGGTCGTCGGAATCAAGGACCTCCTCGAGGGTGACCTGCCCGGTCTTGATCTTCTCGCGGAGCTCAGCGCGTGCATGACGTGCGGCAGCTGCCTTCTCCAACGCTTCCTTGCGCTGCTCGTCGGTTAGTTGCGGGAGAGCCATTGTTCCTCCAAACATAGAAAAGCTCTTGCAAGCATCCGTATGGATGCATTAGTTGCTATTTGGCCTTGATGCGAATCTATAGTCTCGCAATCCAACTGCGATTTTGCAAGTGTCGATATGCCAAACCCATGACTTAACGCATCTGCTTTACACAACTCCTACGAATATACCATCACAAACGCCCTGCTAGTCGCAGAGCTCAGAAACAATGGACTCGAAGGCGGCAGCAGGGTCGGCAGCCTGCGTGATCGGGCGCCCGACGACAAGCTTCGAGGCGCCAGAGGCGATGGCAGACGCCGGGGTCGCGACACGGCGCTGGTCGCCCACCGCTGCGCCCTGCGGACGCACGCCAGGCGTCACGATGATGGCATCCGGCCCGAGGAGCTCGCGGAGCTCGTGGGCCTCCTTCGGAGAGCAGACCATGCCGTCTGCGCCTGCGCCATAGGCAAGCTTTGCAAGGCGTGCCACCTCATCGGCCACCTGCTCGGTGACGCCGATCGAAGCCAGGGCATCCTGGTCCATGCTCGTGAGGACCGAGATCGCGATGATCTTCGTGCGATCCCCGCCGCGCTTCTCGGCTGCCGCCTCGACGCCTTCGCGCGCGGCCTTCACCATCTCGGCGCCGCCCAGGGCGTGCACCGAGAGGATGTCGGCGCCAGCCAGGCTTGCTGCCTCGGCAGCGCCCCTGATCTGGTGCGGTATGTCATGGAGCTTGAGGTCCAAGAAGACCTTGAGGCCCCGCTTGTGCATCTCCTCCACGATCTCGGGACCGCAGGCATAGTAGAGGGTCATGCCGACCTTCACCCATCCAGCACGGCCCGAGAGCTTGTCAGCGAGCTCCAGCGCCTCATCGCGTCCGCAATCCAGAGCGGTGATGACCGCATCCCTCGCCTCTGCTTCGCTCAGCATCTGGCAGCTCCAATCACTTCGTTGATATCCTTCACGCCCTGGGCCTCTGCCCAGGTCTCGAGCTCAGAGAGTATCCTCGGCGCAGCCGTGGGCTCGACGAGGTTCGCCGTGCCGACCGACACGGCAGTCGCACCGGCAAGCATCATCTCGGCTGCATCTTCGCCGCACATGACGCCACCGACGCCGTTGATCGGGATCTTCACCGCATGGGCTGCCTCCCAGACCATGCGCACGGCAATCGGGTGGATGCAGGGTCCGGAGACGCCTGCCGTGGCACGGGAGAGCTTGCTCTGGTAGGTGTGGACGTCGATCTTCATGCCGGGAATCGTGTTGATGAGGGTCAGGCCGTCGGCGCCTTCCGCCTCAATCGCCTTCGCGATCTCTGCTATGTTCTTCGGAGCCATCTTGATGAGGAGCGGCCGTTTCGTATGGGCGCGGCAGGCACGCGTGACCTCGGCTGCGCCTTCAGGGGTCGATCCCATGGCGGCACCGCCACAGGCGATGTTCGGGCAGGAGATGTTGATCTCGAAGCCCGCCGCGAAGGGCGCAAGCTCCTCGAAGAGGTCGAGCGCCTCCACGTACTCCTCGATCGAGTGGCCTGCCACCTGGCAGATCACGCGGCAGCCCCGCTCATCGAGCCCCTTCAGATATGCGCCATACTCCTCGACAAATCCTCGGACGCCCGGGTTCTGGAGCCCGACCGAATTCATGATGCCAGAAGGGATCTCAGCCAGGCGCGGCGCAGGGTTTCCTGGCCACGGCTCGGCGGCGACGCCCTTGCAGGTGATGGCACCGAGCTGGGAGACATCGAAGAAGCTCTCGAACTGCCGTCCATTCCCGAAGGTCCCGGACGCCGTGCAGATCGGGTTCTGCATGGCAATCCCGCCGAGATCCACCGCCATCTGGGGTCTGCTCATTGCCACAGCACCTCCTTTGCATCGAAGACGGGCCCATCGGTGCAGCATGCCTTGTAGCCGCCGTCCTTCATCGCGACGTTGCAGGTGTTGCAGGCACCGAATCCGCAGGTCATCATCCGCTCCAGCGATACCTGGCAGGGGATGCCCGCATCAAGGGCGAGCTTGGCCACGCCTGCCATCATCGGCTGGGGGCCGCAGCTATAGACAGCCCCATAGCTGCGCTCCTTGAGGAGATCTGCCATGACGGAAGTCGTGAATCCGTGGCAGCCGAAGCTCCCGTCATCCGTTGCAGGGAAGACCTCGGCCTTCCCGCCGACTGAAAGGGCGCTCTCGTAGCCTGCTCCCCCATCGTTTCCCATGAGGGCCTGCGCCCCTTCCTTCCAGAAGCGGCTCTCCGTCTGTGCGCCCATCACGATGTCGCAGTCGATGCCGACATTCATGAGCATGCGGGCAGCGGCATAGACCGGAGGGGCACCGACGCCGCCGGCGACGAGCAGGGCACGCTTCGTGCCCTCGGAGGGCAGCCACCAGCCGTGGCCGAGCGGCCCGACGAGGTCTGCCCCCTCTCCGGGCGCGAGGCTGCAGAGCCTCTTCGTGCCTTCGCCGACAGCAGCCACGATCATGCAGATCCAGCCTCTGACCGGATCGGTTCGGTAGAAGCTCAGAGGGATGCGCAGGACATGGGAGGGGTCATTCGGCGCCTTGACATTCACGAACATGCCCGGCTTCAGGTCGCGCACCAGCTCGCCTGAGGTCGCAAGGCAGAGGTCCCAGATGCCATCCCCCACCTCATGCTTCCACTCGAGCCGGTACGGAGCCAGCCGGGGCCCAGCACCCGCTACCATTTCGGGGTCACCTCGAAGTCGGTGAGCGTGCGCCTGCCCGACACGAAGACATCGGATGCCTCGCCCGTGAGATGGCAGCCAAGGAAGGCAGAGTTCTTCGCCTTGCCGCGCAGCCAATCCTCGGTCACGACGATCTTCTTCTCAGGATCGATGAGGGTCAGATCCGCCTTGCCACCGCGCTCGATCCTGACCGGCTTCAGCGTGAGGACCTTCCTCGGGTTGATGGCCATGACCTCCACGAGGCGGCTCCAGCTCATGCGGCCCGGAAGCACGAGGTTCGTGAGCATGAGCGGCAGCGAGGTCTCGAGGCCGACGCAGCCGAAGAAGGCGATCTCCCACTCGCAGTCCTTCTCGTGCGGGGCATGGGGTGCATGGTCGGTCACGACGCAGTCGATGGAGCCATCGCAGATGCCCTCGACGAGCGCCTCCATGTCCTCCTTCGTGCGCAGCGGCGGATTCATCTTGAGGTTCGTGTTGTAGGCAGGGGTGATGTCGTCCTCGTTCAGGAAGAGGTGATGCGGGGTGACCTCGCAGGTCACCGGCAGCCCCTCGGCCTTCGCTGCACGGACGAGGTCGAGGCCCTTCTTGGTCGAGATATGGCAGACATGGAAGCGGCAGCCCGTGATGCGGGCAAGCTCGATGTCGCGATAGATCTCGAGCTCCTCGCCCAAGGCCGGCCAGCCGAACATGCCAAGGCGGGTCGAGGCCTTGCCCTCGTTGATCACGCCATTCGCGGTCAGCGACTCGATCTCGCAGTGGGCCAGGACGGCACGGTCGAACTGGGAGACGTACTCCATGCACGTCCTCATCATCCCTGCGCTCTGCACCCCATGTCCGTCGTCTGAGAAGGCGGCAGCGCCTTCCATCACCATGTCGCCGATCTCAGCGAGCGATTCGCCCTTCTCGTCGCGCGTGAGGGCGCCGATGGGGCGGATATGCACGAGCCCCGCATGGCGACCACGATCGATCTGGTAGCGGATCTCGGCGCCAGTATCGGTCACCGGGTCCGTGTTCGGCATCGTCGCGACATCCGTGAACCCGCCGTGGGCGGCAGCGCGGGAGCCCGTGTCGATGGTCTCCTTGTATTCGAAGCCAGGATCGCGGAAATGCACATGCATATCGACGAGGCCAGGGACGAGATACTTGCCGGATGCATCGATGACCTCGGCATCCGCAGGCGGCTGCAGGCCCTCTCCCACTTCAGCGATCCTGTCGCCGTCAATCAGGACATCGCCCGTCTGGTCGAGACCGACCTGCGGATCTACGATATGGGCACCCCTAAGCAGATATGCCATTGTTCTCTCCTCCCAGAAGCAGGTACATCTCGGCCATACGCGTGAGCACGCCCGCGTTGACCTGGTTGAGGATGCGGGAACGGCCACAGTCCGCGACGTCCGCATTGATCTCCATGCCGCGGTTCATCGGACCCGGATGGCAGATGATCGCATTCTCCTTCATGCGGTTCACGCGGGCCATATCCAGGCCGTAGAGGCGGTTGTACTCGCGGCGTGACGGGATGGCTGCGCCTTCCATGCGCTCGAGCTGCACGCGGAGCATGTAGATGACATCCATGTCCTCAATCACGTCGTCGAAGTGGGCCGTCTGTGGGCAGCCGAACCAGTCGGGATCGTCGACCTGGAAGGTCGGAGGACCGACCAGCGTGACCTCGGCGCCCATGGTCTTGAGGGCAGGGGCGAGCGAGCCGCAGACACGGGAATGGGCAAGGTCGCCCACGATTGCGACCTTCAGGCCATCGAGATGGCCGAAATGCTTGCGGATCGTATAGAGGTCGAGCATGGCCTGGGTCGGATGCTGGTGCTTGCCGTCGCCGGCATTGATCACGACGGCATCCGTGTTCTCGGTGATGCGCTGAGGAGTGCCTGCAAGACGTGCACGGCAGACGAACATGTCGACATTCATGGCGGAGATGGTCTGGATCGTGTCAGCGAGCGACTCGCCCTTCACGACCGACGAGGTGCTTCCTCCCATGGAGAGGGAGTCTGCCGACAGGCGCTTCTCTGCGAGCTCGAAGGAGCTCTTGGTGCGCGTCGACGGCTCGAGGAACAGGTTCACGATCGTGCGGCCGCGCAGTGCGGGGACCTTCTTGATCGTGCGCGAGTTGTTGACGGCCTCGAATGCAGCAGCGGTATCGAGGATCTGGGTGATATCGTCAGCCGTCAGGCTGTAGGTATCGATGAGGTTCTTCACGGACAGCATCAGCGTGCGCTCCCTTCCTGTGGCTCGTCTGCCTTGTTCCAGATCTCCACGGCATTGTAGGAATCCAGCGGCTCGATGCAGACACGCACATCCTCTTCACGTGAGGATGGCACGTTCTTGCCGACATAGTCGGCGCGGATCGGAAGTTCGCGGTGGCCACGGTCGACCATCACAGCAAGCTGCACGGATTTCGCACGGCCATAGTCCATGAGGGCGTTGAGCGCCGAACGGACCGTGCGTCCGGTATAGAGGACATCGTCCACAAGGATGATGTCGCGACCCTGGAGGCTGAACGGGATGTTCGTCGCATGGATGACCGGCGCCTTGGAGATGCCGAAGTCGTCACGATAGAAGCTGATGTCCAGAGATCCGAAGGGCGGACGCACATGCTCGATGTCCTCGATCGCATCGACCAGCTTGCGTGCGAGTATCTCGCCACGGCGGATGATGCCGACGACCGCTATCGTCTGTGCACCTTCATTGTGCTCGATGATCTCGTGCGCAATGCGCACGATGGCGCGGTCCATAGCCTGCGCATCCATGATGACCGCTTTGGGTTCGTGGTCCATGAGTCTCCTTCCGAGAAGAAAAAGATGCCCGACCGCCTTGTGGCGGCACGAGGCACCCGTCATCTGCTTCATAAGGAAGGGACCCGATAGTCCTGTCCCATTCGCTCTGTCGCACCTTTCGGGCATCTCGTACCGCGCATTAAAGGTTCGCTGTTTAGAATACTCCGTCCTCCGTTCAGGCACAACGAGAATTCCGGCAGTCCCGAAAAATGGAGCATCACGACATAGGCAGCCATATGCAGCCGCCATGGCACCCCACCTCATGCATCCAAAATGAGGCGCCTTCACGGCTCAGGCGCATTCACAGGCAGGAGCTTTCGGAAGCCAGAGGAGATGGTGCAGAAGACGGCAGGCATCCCTGGCACCACATCGCTGCGCGCATGGCAGCAGGGCAGGTGCAGGATCTCTCATTATGGCAAGGCTGGCGGCTGGCACGAAGCCAGCCGCCAGCCATGTTCCGTTCTGATTGCCTGATGCTACTGGAGGTGCTTGTAGGCGTCACAGACCTCGGCGGTCGGCCCCAACATGCGCTGCTGCCCCTTCTCGATCCAACAGACCCTCGAGCAGATGCGCTCGACCAGATCGATGCTGTGCGAGACGAGCAGGACCGTCGTGTTGTCATTCTCGACCAGCTCATTGATGCGGTTCTCGCACTTCTTCTGGAAGAGAAAGTCACCGACCGAAAGCGTCTCATCGACAATCAGGATGTCGGGATCGGTGATGGTCGCGATTGCGAAGGCGATGCGGGCCACCATGCCGGACGAGTAGTTCTTGAGCGGCATTTCCATGAAGTCCTTGAGCTCAGCGAACTCCACGATGTGGTCGAATTCCTGGTCGATGAACTCCTTGGAGTAGCCAAGCAGGGCGCCATTCAGGTAGATGTTCTCCTGGGCGGTCAGCTCGGGATCGAAGCCAGCGCCCAGCTCGATCAGAGGTGCGATCGTGCCATTGACCGTGCAGGTGCCCTCGGATGCCTCGAGCACGCCTGCGATGATCTTGAGCATCGTCGACTTGCCCGATCCGTTCGTGCCAACAAGGCCGAAGGCCTCTCCCCGCTTCACATCGAACGTGATGTGGTTGAGGGCACGGAACTCCTTGAATGAGAGCTCGTGCTTCATCGCTGCGATGAAATACTCCTTCAGGGAATTGAATTGCTCGGAAGCGATATTGAATATCATCGAGACATCGTCGACACGGACCACGACATCTTCCGGAAGCTCGTTCTTTGCAGCCATGTATTCCTGCCTAGATATAGAGGATGAATTTGTGCTCGTGCCTGTGGAACACCAGGTAGCCGATAAGGAGCGCCGCGAATGCCCAGATGGCGCAGCGCAGAACAAGGCTCAGCGTCGGCAGCTTCTGCCAGAGCAGGATGTCACGTATGAAGGTCACATAGAGGTAGATCGGGTTGACGGCTTCGAAGGCCTGCATGGCAGGGGGAAGGATGCTTGCGGGATAGAAGAGCGGGGTTGCATAGGTCCAGGCGGTGAGGACGACGGACCACAGATGGATCACATCGCGGAAGAAGACGGCCAGCGCCGACAGAAGGAGCGAGAGGCCGATGGAGAAGACGACCAGCAGCGCCAGCGCCACCGGCAGCAGGAGCGCATACGGCGTCAGCGGAATCTGGAAGAAGAGCATGACGATGAAGATCGCTATGAGGGAGAAGACATAGTTCACCGCAGCAGAGAGGACCTTCTGCACCGGGAACACATAGCGGTTGATCTTGACCTTCTTGAGCAGGGACGCAGCGCCGATGATGGAGGTGAGGCCCTGGCTTGTGGCATCGCTCATGAGCTGGAAGGCTGTGTTGCCCAAGATGAGGTAGAGCGGGTAGCAGCCGATGGAATCGTCTGCATAGCGCATGAAGGTCGAGAAGACTGCCGACATGATGATCATCATGAGGAGCGGGTTCAGGACGCTCCATGCCACGCCTAGGACCGAGCGGCGATACCGGAGCTTGAAGTCCTTCGTGACGAGCTGCTTGATGATGAAACGGTCACGCTTCTTGGGGGGATACCAGGCGTCTTTGCCCGATATATGTCCCTTCTTTGTTGCACTTGCATCAGCGTTGGTAGCCAAGGATGTCCTCCGTAGTGCACCTGAAGTCTTTCATGTTCAGAATCACTAGCAAGATGCTAGCACAGCGAACGCCATCTCATACAAATCCCAGACTGCGAGCGTGCGCTAGTTCGACGCCTGCGGCTCTTCCTATCGGGCTTCGACCAGTCCTGCCCACACCCGTCGGTTAGCTGCCGGAATACAAAAAGAACCAGACATTTCTGCCTGGCTCTCGAAAATTCTGGCTCCCCGGGTAGGGTTCGAACCTACGACACACTGATTAACAGTCAGTTGCGCTACCACTGCGCCACCGGGGAATATGTGCTGCGCCCTTGCGCAAGAAAAGAGTATACGACTTCGTCCAGAAGATGCAAGCATGAATTTTGACAATCCTCGCTGCGGTACCCACCGCAGCACCTTCATCATATGTGTTTCAGAAAGTCACATATGGGGAATCCTTGGTCAGGGAGGTCCTGCGGCACAGGATGCCTATGCCAGAAGACCGCAAGCCTCCAGCTGTCCTGGCAACGGCCAGGATGGTCATGCTCACCTGCAAGGATGAGCATGCACAGGATACCCACACGTCAGCGCAGCATGCGCTGCAATCTGCGAAGGAGCCCATCATGGATGAGAGCAGCAATACCTGGCAGGAAGCATTCGCTTTGGCGGAGGCCGACGTGATCGACCTTGCTGCAGCCAAGATCCGCAGAGGCGACCACATCGTGCGCGGCACCGCAGCGGACGGGCAGCTCCGCGCATTCGCGATCACAGCAAAGAACAGCGTCGAGGAGCTCCGTCGCCGGCATAGCTCCTCCCCTGTCGTGACGGCCGGCCTTGGCCGCCTCATGATGGCAGGCATGATGATGGGGGCCATGAACAAGGGAGAGGATGAGCTGATCACCCTCACGATGCAGGGAGACGGTCCGGCAGGCCGCTATACGGTCACTGCCAACAATCATGGACAGGCGAAGGGCTATGCGAACCATCCCCATGTCTGGCTGCCCCTGAATGGAAAGGGGAAGCTCGATGTCGGCGGCTCCATCGGGCAGGGCACGCTCTCGGTCGTGCATGACTTCCCCGGGGCCGACCCCTATTCGAGCGAGGTGCCTCTCGTCACGGGCGAGGTCGGCGACGACCTTGCCTACTACTTCGCGCTGAGCGACCAGATCCCTACCTCTCTGGGCGTCGGCGTCCTCGTGGATACCGATACCTCGGTGCGCCAGGCTGGCGGCTTCATCGTCCAGGCCATGCCGGGATGGGAGCCGGCCGTGAGGGACCATCTCGAGGCGAACCTCAAGGACGTGACATCAGTCACCGATCTTCTGGAAGCCGGCATGAGCCCCACCGATATCCTGGCCCACGTCCTCGATGGCTTGGACT
Source organism: uncultured Actinomycetes bacterium (assembly GCA_900313905.1). Classification (GTDB taxonomy): domain Bacteria; phylum Actinomycetota; class Coriobacteriia; order Coriobacteriales; family Atopobiaceae; genus Olsenella_L. The sequence goes on from OMTG01000080.1 coordinate 92,696, forward strand.
ATCAGGAGCTCGATGTAATGCCTGCAGAGTTCCACTGTGGCTGCACCCGCGAGCGTGCGGCACGTGCTGTCACCGCTCTCGGCAGATCCGAGCTTGACGACATGATCGAGAAGGAGGAGCCTGCAGATGTCTTCTGCCACTTCTGTGGCGCCCACTACCAATTCCAGCCTGAAGAGCTCCAAAAGATGCTTGGATAGCAGAAGATCCTGGCTCCAGCGGCGCTCTACCCTGCCCCTGCGCTTCGGTATGGGGTGAGGTGTATAACGTCATTCGATTCAATGAGAAGGCCTGCCCAGCTCATGCTGGACAGGCCTTCGAATCTGCTGGCTCCCCGGGTAGGGTTCGAACCTACGACACACTGATTAACAGTCAGTTGCGCTACCACTGCGCCACCGGGGAATATGTGCTGCGCCCTTGCGCATAAGCAAGTATACGGGAACAGGCTCTCAATGCAAGAAAAATTTTTCCCGCTTCAGAAAATCGCTGTTTTATGCAGCATTCCCGCACAAGCC
>OMTG01000017.1 GCA_900313905.1 uncultured Actinomycetes bacterium
AGCTTCGAGAACTTCGCATAGGTCCTCGTGTCCTGCTCGGTCTGGCTCGAGATCGGTCCCGGATCGTCTGCCACCATCACGACCATGCCGCCCTTGACGCCGACATACTCGAGGCTCATGAGCGGGTCCGATGCCACATTGAGGCCGACCTGCTTCATCGTGACGAGGACACGGGCACCAGCATAGGCAGCGCCTGCGCCGACCTCCATAGCCGCCTTCTCATTCACCGACCATTCGACGTAGACATCGTCCGGACGCCTCTTCGCTATGGTCTCGATCACTTCGGTCGACGGCGTGCCAGGGTATCCTGCCACCACATCCACGCCTGCCGCAAGGGCGCCGAGCGCTATCGCCTCATTGCCCATCAGAAATTCCTGGTGCATGCATCCCTCTCCCTCTTGCAGTTGGATGAACTGTACCACCGAAGCCCACCTGTGCCCACCTCTGCGCACTCCAGCGTCTTCGAATGCCACGGGAGCGGGCACCGGTGGGCCTGCAAAAGAAGAAGGCCGCACCCCCAGAAGGGATGTGGCCTTCTTCGCATCGTGCATGAAGCTACGAGAAGTCGGCGATCTGCGCCTTCAGCTGCTCCACGGTAGCCGTGAGCTCAGATTGCTGCGCACGCTTCTTCTCGATCACCGCAGGCGCCGCCTTCGCGACAAAGCCCTCGTTGCCGAGGGTGCGCTCGACGCTTGCCAGATCCTTCTCCGCCTTGGCAAGCTCCTTCTGGAGGCGCTTGGACTCAGCGGCAAGATCGACGAGGCCGCCCACGACGACGAAGATCTCGAGCGAGCCGTCAGCGACCGAGACAGACCCTGCCGGCTTCACCTGCTCGGCTCCCAGTGCCAGCTGGTCGACACGGCCGACGCTCGTGATGAAGTCACGCTGGGACTCCAGCACGGCAGCATCCTCTGCGCTCGAGCGGACCGCCACATCGAGCTCTGCCTTCGGGGACAGGCGGTAGCGGGCACGGACCGAGCGGACGGTGGAGATGACACGCTTCGCGAGATCGAAGTCATGCTCTGCCCGCTCGTTCACGAAGTAGGCAAGATCGTCAGGCTCAGGCCAGGGCGCGACCATCAGATACGATGCCGAATGGTCATCGAGGCCAGAGGCAGGAAGGGCATCCCAGACGCTCTCGGTCACGAACGGCATGACCGGATGCAGGAGGCGCATCGAGACATCGAGGACGAAGACCAGGTTGCGCTGGACCTGGAGCTTCTCCTCAGGCGAGCCATCAAGCAGGCGGCCCTTGCAGAGCTCGATGTACCAGTCGCAGACCTCGCCCCAGAAGAAGCTCTGGAGGTTCCTCGCGTAGTCGCCGAAGTTGTAGGTCTCGAGCTGCTCGGTAGCCTCGGCGACCTCCTTCGCAAGACGCGAGAGCATCCAGGCATCCTCGGCCGTCTCGGCCTTGGGGGCGCCCGGCGTATAGCCATCAAGGTTCATCTGCACGAAACGGGAGGCATTCCAGATCTTCGTGACGAAGGAGCGGGCCTGCTCGGTGCGCGGCGAGTCGATGAGCTCCTTCGTCTTCTTGTCGATGTTCGCGTCGAACTTGACATCCTGGTTCGTGGTGATGAGGGTGAGGAGGTTGTAGCGCATGGCATCGGCGCCGTACTTCTTGATGAGAGCCATGGGATCCACGCCGTTGCCCTTGGACTTGGACATGCGGCTGCCATCCTTTGCCAGGATCGTGGCATAGATGTAGACGTCGCGGAATGGCACCTCGTCCGTGAAGTAGAGCGAGCTCATGATCATGCGGGCGACCCAGAGGGCGATGATGTCACGGGCCGTCACGAGGACCTTGGTCGGATGGTGGCCTTCCATCTCCTCGGGATGGTCAGGCCAGCCCTGCGTCGCGAAGGTCCAGAGCTGCGAGGAGAACCAGGTATCGAGGACGTCCTCATCCTGATGGATGTTGCGGCTGCCGCACTTCGGGCAGACCTCGGGATCCTCCATCAGGGCATCTTCCCAGCCGCAGTCATCGCAGTGGAAGACCGGGATGCGGTGGCCCCACCAGAGCTGGCGCGAGATGCACCAGTCCTTCAGGTTGTCCATCCAGGTCAGGTAGGTCTGGGTCCAGCGTGCCGGATGGAAGGTGACCTCGCCGTCGCGGACGACCTCGGCAGCGCGCTTCTTCAGCTTGTCGACAGCAACGAACCACTGCTCGGAGAGCCAGGGCTCCAGGGCAGAGCCGCAGCGGTAGCAGTGCATAACGGAATGCTGGAGCTCCTCGATGTGGTCGAGCAGGCCATGCTCATCGAACCAGTCGACAATCGCCTTGCGGGCCTCATCGCGGTCCATGCCGGAGAACTCGCCGTAGCCCTCGACCACATGGGCCGTCTCGTCGAAGATGTTGATCTGCGGCAGGTTGTGGGTCTGGCCCATCGCGTAGTCGTTCGGGTCGTGGGCCGGCGTGACCTTCACGAAGCCTGTGCCGTAGTTCGCATCGACATGCCAGTCGCTGAAGATCGGGATCTCGCGGTTCACGATTGGGAGCATCACAGTCTTGCCGACGAGCTTCTGCTTGTCCGGATCTGACGGGGAGACGGCGACGCCGGTATCGCCGAGCATCGTCTCAGGACGGGTCGTGGCGACGGTGATGTACTCGATCCCGTCGACCGGCTCCGTCAGCGGATAGCGCAGATACCACAGATGGCCCTTCTCATCCTGGTACTCTGCCTCATCGTCGGAGATGGCGGTACGGCAGGAGGGGCACCAGTTCACGATGCGCTTGCCACGATAGATCAGCCCGTTGTGGTACCAGTCGACGAAGACCTTGCGGACCGCACGGCTGAACTCGGGGCTCATCGTGAACTTCGGATCGGAGAAGTCGATGGAGCAGCCCATGCGCTTGATCTGGCTGATGATGGTGCCACCATACTCGCGCGTCCAGTCCCAGCAGGCATCGATGAACTTGTCGCGGCCCATCTCGAGGCGGTTCTTGCCCTCGCTCTTGAGCTTCTTGTCGACCTTCGTCTGGGTGGCGATGCCCGCATGGTCGGTGCCGAGGATCCACCTCGTGGAGCGGCCGCGCATACGGTTGTAGCGGATGAAGGTGTCCTGGATGGAGTCATCCATTGCGTGCCCCATGTGCAGGATGCCAGTCACATTGGGGGGCGGGATAACGACCGTGCAGTCACCAACGCCCTTGCTGCGCTGATAGCAGCCAGCGTTCATCCACTGCTCGATGAGCTTGGGCTCCTCGGTTTCAGGATCGTAGGTCTTGGGCATTTCTTTCACAGCAACATACCTTCCGACATGTCTCGCCCAACCGTGTTGGCACTCGTGTATTGAGCGCGCGCCCTGGGAAAGACTGGTTTCTAGGTGCACCCTCCCTCTGGGGGCAAGATGCAGCTTCCTACCTTACCACGCTGCAGCGGTGGCTGCCCGCAGCTTGGGAAGGTTGCTCGATAGCCCCATACCATGAAACTGCAGCTCGCTCCCCTCTTTATGCAGCTCGGCTCTTCCCTCAGCCAAGATCCCCCGACTTCCCGTACGCTTATGCCAAGGAAAAGGACAAGGGAGGTGGGACCA
>OMTG01000048.1 GCA_900313905.1 uncultured Actinomycetes bacterium
GTGGACCTGGAAAGAGTCCTTACCGCACCGCCTGTAGAACACCTTACCGTCCACAATCGAGCGCTACTGCGGAAAGGCGGTGGCCTGATGGAGGTCGCCCCTCGCATGAGGGGCGTGGATTGAAATATGTCCCAGAGGTCACAGGACGGCTCAGGAGCGCGTCGCCCCTCGCATGAGGGGCGTGGATTGAAATAAGCCCTGGGCCGCTGCCCTCGACCTCCACGCCGTCGCCCCTCGCATGAGGGGCGTGGATTGAAATGACCACATCTCCATCCTCGTGGACGGCAAGGAGGTGTCGCCCCTCGCATGAGGGGCGTGGATTGAAATAGTCAAGGCCGAGGTCTCGGCGCGCACGGAGACGGGTCGCCCCTCGCATGAGGGGCGTGGATTGAAATCGTGCAAGCCATGCCTCGTGGTTGTAAAGGGCGGGTCGCCCCTCGCATGAGGGGCGTGGATTGAAATTGCAAGAGAGAGAGCACCGTCCATGCCGTGATGTCGCCCCTCGCATGAGGGGCGTGGATTGAAATAAGCCATCATCGGCAGGCACCACGAATGTCTGGGTCGCCCCTCGCATGAGGGGCGTGGATTGAAATGCCAATGATCTAGACCCTCGGAACGATGCCGCTGGTCGCCCCTCGCATGAGGGGCGTGGATTGAAATCGTCCCGATGCAGCGGAAGACCGCATCGGCCGGGCGTCGCCCCTCGCATGAGGGGCGTGGATTGAAATCGCATGTCATCGCGCACCGAGTACTCGAAGTCGTCGCCCCTCGCATGAGGGGCGTGGATTGAAATCCGCAGGAGCAGGGCGTGAGCATCATCGGGCGCAGTCGCCCCTCGCATGAGGGGCGTGGATTGAAATTCTTCCTTCATCTCGTCCATCAATCTCCCCAATGTCGCCCCTCGCATGAGGGGCGTGGATTGAAATAACACAGACGGCACTCCGGAGCTCACGCACGAGCGTCGCCCCTCGCATGAGGGGCGTGGATTGAAATCTTGTTAGTTGGTTAGTTAGTAAGTAGGTAAGTAAGTCGCCCCTCGCATGAGGGGCGTGGATTGAAATCGTGGCCCTGGCTTCCGGCTGCATGTCCGTCATCGTCGCCCCTCGCATGAGGGGCGTGGATTGAAATCTGTCCCCGATACGCGACTCCCCGCAGGCGCAGGCGTCGCCCCTCGCATGAGGGGCGTGGATTGAAATTGCCCGATGACGAAGCCAGCCTGGGTCATCATCTGTCGCCCCTCGCATGAGGGGCGTGGATTGAAATGATAACCTCAATGCTGATGTGAACATGATCATCAGTCGCCCCTCGCATGAGGGGCGTGGATTGAAATCACCCTCATTGGTTGTGTTGGCCTTCTGCTTGCGGTCGCCCCTCGCATGAGGGGCGTGGATTGAAATACCCTCTGCTGCACGGCATCGTAGAGGTCTCCGAGTCGCCCCTCGCATGAGGGGCGTGGATTGAAATAGGCAATCGGATACGACCGATGGAACGCGCTCAGGTCGCCCCTCGCATGAGGAACGTGGATTGAAATGAAACCCATCCGGTAACCGTCGAGATGATGCTGCCGTCGCCCCTCGCATGAGGGGCGTGGATTGAAATCGGCGTGGGGCATCCCGAATGTTGACGCAATCAGTCGCCCCTCGCATGAGGGGCGTGGATTGAAATTCATAGGTGCGCTCATCGGGGCAAGCGCGGCAAGTCGCCCCTCGCATGAGGGGCGTGGATTGAAATGAGGTCATAGAAGTACTTGCCGGGCTTTGCGTCGTCGCCCCTCGCATGAGGGGCGTGGATTGAAATTTGGCTTTGACGTTGTTGTTGATGACTTTGTGGCGTCGCCCCTCGCATGAGGGGCGTGGATTGAAATCCTTTGAGATGCGCGGCAAGAACCGCCCCGTTGTGTCGCCCCTCGCATGAGGGGCGTGGATTGAAATTCAACCTTCCGCCGGTCGAGGACGGCGACAGGCGTCGCCCCTCGCATGAGGGGCGTGGATTGAAATTTCAGCAGCAGCGACTTCGCGACGCGCCTTATCTACGTCGCCCCTCGCATGAGGGGCGTGGATTGAAATTAAAAATGTTAAAACTTACTTTCAATTTTTGAACAGTCGCCCCTCGCATGAGGGGCGTGGATTGAAATGCGTGTGATTGGCCGCGTTTACTGAAAAATACGCCGTCGCCCCTCGCATGAGGGGCGTGGATTGAAATTGGAGCCTATGTTAGACCTCCGTTGACACGTCGGCACCCTCCCACCAGCTCCAGAGCGGCTGCGGCCTGGAGATGGCGTCCGACCTCGTGAGCCT
>OMTG01000162.1 GCA_900313905.1 uncultured Actinomycetes bacterium
CGAAGGGCATGCGCATCCATGGGCTCGAGAGCAGCAGCTGCCCCATCGTGACGGTCGGCTGCACGGTCGAGACTGCCTACGAGGGCATGCGTGCCTTCCTCGCAGAGCCCCCTCAAGGATTTGTGATGCCCACCTGCTGGATCGCCCAGCTCGACTACATCGCGATTGGCGCCATGCGGGCCCTGCGCGAGGCAGGATATGCGATACCAGACGATGTCTCGATGATCGGCTACGATGATGTGGCACTTGCTGCGATGGCGGAGCCTCCCCTCACGACGACGAGGGTGGACCGCACCGATATCGGCCTTCTGGCAATGCAGGCGCTCTCACGGCGCATGAGGAGGCCCGGGGCGCCCCACACCGTGACGACGGTCGGCTCGAAGCTCATCGAGCGGGCAAGCGTGCGGGACCTGAACGATCTCTCAGCAGCAGACCCGAAGCGCACAGAGTAATCGAGATGCAGCAAAGGGACGCTCCCCCTCCGGAAAGCGCCCCTTTGCCATGCCTTACTATCCCAGCCTGCCGCCGGCTCAGCGGCTGATGGCTGCCTCTACAAGCTCGATGTCCTTCTTACCTATGCCCTCGCGCCAAGCCGCCCGCACTGAGAGCTTGCTGGCGCCTGTGCTATACCGCGCAGCCACCGGATCTGCTGCGACGAGATAGGCGCACTCATCCTTAATGAAACGGACAGTGCTGGCGTCATCTGCACCTGCATGGGAAAAGCCGATGCCAAGAGTGGTGCCATCCTTCTGGCCGACAAGCGAGACAACGTTCCCGCTCTCCTGCTGGGCGACCGCCTGCCCCAGATCGCAGCGGACGACGACCTTGCTGCCCTTCGCAAGCGGCAGCACGTCGGCCTCGATCTCGAAGACCTGCCCGACATGCTCCAGCACCTCATCGGATGCGCTCTCCACATAGGCAGCAGGCCCCTGCGTCTCGTCGTGCACCACGAAGGGGAAGGGCTCCCCCTCCACCACAAGGCCGATGGGGCCAAGGGGCGTCGCGAGCTCTTCTGCCATATCGCCCAGGATCACGCGGGCCTGGCAGTACTTGCGGAGGCGCTCCACATCCTTGGGCGTCACCTCATCCAGGCGAGCAAGGGTGGAGTTGTGCCGGAGATCGGCTATCTTCACCTTGCGTGCAATCGGGTCTGCGCTGATGGCCTGCACGTACTCCAGGTACGGGACATCCTTCTGATGCGTCAGGAGCCGGAGCGCCCGGACTGCACGCTCTGAGACGCCGAGTGCCAGGATCTCCTTTTCCGACACACCGCAGTCTTCCATCACATCGTGCAGCAGCGCGACGCAGGTCTCATCCTCGGTCTCCATCTGCTCGGCCAGATGGAGAGGATGGTTCGGATACGGGATGCCGGCATGGTCCACCTGCCCCGCATGCTTCTCGAAGCAGAACTTCAGTGCCTTCTTCGTGACTGGTGTATAGAGCATGTCTCTCCTCACCACGATGATTCGTCCAAGCCCCTACGGACTTCTTGTCCCCTTGCCATCGCCAGTGCCGATAGCTTCTCAGAAAAAGCGTCCCGGAGCCAATGGCCCCAGGACACCCTTATCAGCTAATTGGGAAAACGCTACTCGCTGCGCCTGCGTTTCATCTCGACCAGAGCAGCAAGCGAGATGAATCCGACCGCAAGGCCGAGAGGTGCAGCAGGGTTGCCATTCGTATCGCCCGTATTCGGCAGAGCCTCCGTTGCTGCAGACGTTGTGCGCTGCGGAGCTGGAGCGACAGCCTTGACGCCAGCAGCAGACGCAGAGGTCTTGTCTGCCTTCTCGACCGTGCCCTTGCCTGCCATGGCGCGGTCGATGGCCTGCTTGAGGGCAAGCTCCTGGTTGGCCTCATCAAGCGCTGTCTTGGCAGCATCGGCCTTCGCTGCAGCCTCATCTGCGGCTGCCTGATTGGCATCGACCTGGTCCTGCATGCCAAGGGCAGCGAGAGCCTTCTGCTTGGCATCAGCAAGGCGCACCGCATAGTCGGCAGCAACGGAAGCGGCATCTTCCGTCACGCCACTCGTCCCGTACTGATCGAGCCAGGAGATGACTGGGTCGACAGTCGTTGGATCTGCCAGGAAGTCTGCATCGGAGGGCAGACTGGCCATCTCATCGGCAATGGCCTTGAGCTCATCCGCCTTCTCCTGCGCAGCCTTTGCTGCCTCATCGAGACCTGCCTGGGCATCGGCAAGCTCATCTGCCTTTGCCTTGGCAGCATCGGCAGCATCCTGTGCCGCCTTTGCCTGGGCCGCAGCATCAGCCGCTGCCTTCTCGGCATCCTCGTAGGCAGCACGGGCATCGGTCAGGGTCTTCAAGGCTGCCGCCTTGGCATCAGCTTCCGCCTGGGCCTTGTCCGCCGCGTCTTTCGCAGCCTGGGCCTCGCCTTGGGCATCTGCGAGCTTGGCAGCCGCATCGGCCGCTGCAGCATCGGCCTTTGCCTTGCTGTCCTGGGCTGCTTTGAGAGCATCCTGCGCTGCCTGCAGGGTCTTCTTGGCAGCAGCAAGATTCTTCTCAGCCTCGCCGAGGTCGCTCTTCGCCGTATCGGCTGTCTTCTTGGCTTCATCAGCCTTGGCCTGGGCATCATCTGCAGCCTTGTGTGCCGTCTCTGCCTGTGCCGCAGCATCACCGTGGGCTGCCTGTGCCGCAGCGGTCTTTGCCTGTGCATCTTTGTAGGCTGCTTGCGTAACGCTCAGCGCATCTGCTTTGGCTGCTGCATCTGCCTGTGCAGATGCGAGATCGGACTGCGCCTTGGTCTGGGCGTCCTGCGCTGTGGCAAGGCTCTGCTGTGTCGTGCTGAGATCGTCCAGCGCCTTCTGGTAGGCAGCCTGGGCAGCATCGAGTGCAGCCTTGGCATCCGTCTTCGTCGTGGTCGACTCCCGTGCCTTGGCAATCAGGCTGCGAAGCTCGTCGGTCCTGCCATAGAAGACTCCCTGTCTGCTCTCCTCGAACGTGCTGTATTCGGCCGCCGTGGCATTCCCATAGCTTGGATCTGATGAGCTGTAGCCCATGCCAATCGTCTTCAGACCAGGCCAAATCATGTTGAGGTAGTGTCCATAGCGCTGATAGTAGGAACGGGCAGTGCTCGTGCTGGTCCAATAATTGGGCCAGTAATACCACGAAGTATTGTTCCAATCGATGTTCTCCCAGAGGCTGCGGAGCGTGGAGTCGGTCTCCATGGCTTCAAAGAGCTTCTGCTTCTCGGAGTACCACATGACGTTGGCGTCATCGCCCCAGGCAAGGTTGTTTGAGCCATTCTTTGTGTGATAGTACGGTCCCGTCGCAGAATCATTCAGATCCGCTTCGATCATCTCGACAGCCATCAGGTAGCCAGAGACCTTGACCGGGTCGAGCTTGCCCTGCGGAGACATCCATTCGCCCGAGACGCCCTCAGTACGGAACTTGTTGTACTCATCCACAAGATCGAGCGCTTTGAGGATGTTGTCCCATGTTGCATTGCTGCCATCTGGGGTGTAGAGATTCGAATCGCTATCCTTCTGGCTGGCGTAGGACTGTGCCAGACGTTTGGAATACTCGCCATTCGAGATGGAATCGAGGAACTCCGTCACGGTCATGGCCTTCTGGTCCTCAGGCGCGCTGTCATAAGCAGCTTGGGCAGCATCCAGCGCTTCCTTGGCAGCATCCACGGCAGACTGCTTGGACGTGACATCGCTTTCGGCAGCAGCGACATCGGAGTTCGCCTTGTCGAGGGCATCTGAAGCTGCCTTTGCCTGCGCATCGGCCGTTTCCTTGTCAGTGGCAGCGGCGTCGGCGGCATCCTTCTTTGCCGCCTCATCTGCCTTTGCATCATTGAGAGCAGACTGGGCATCAGAGGCAGCCTGATCGGCCTGATCTGCCGTCTTCTTCGCTCCATCAGCCTTTGCCTGCGCATCCTTGGCAGCCTGCTCGGCCTTCGAGGGATCGGCGACGGCATCGGCAAGCTTCTGAGCATCGTCGACCTTGGACTGCGCATCGTCTGCAGCCTTGCTTGCATCATCAGCCTTGCCGGCAGCTGCATCTGCTGTCTTGTCGGCTGCTTCCTTCGCCGTCTTTGCCTCATCGGCTGCCTTCTGCGCCGCATCTGCCGTGCTCTTAGCATCTGCAGCACTCTGGGCAGCAGCATCTGCAGCTGACTGGGCATCGGAGATCTCGGCATCAGACGGATTGGTCTGGGCGTCAGCCTTGGACTGCGCATCTGCTGCTGTCCGGGCTGCCGCGTGTGCGTCGCTCTGAGCGGTGGCAGCATCGGATGCTGCCCCAGAGGCAGCGCTCTTGTTATCGTCAGCAGCCTTCTGGGCTGCACCTGCTGCCTCCTGGGCGTCCGTTGCACCCTTCGCGGCATCAGAAGCAACATCGTTCTTCTCTTTGACTGCCTCAGACTGGAGCTTCGACTGCTCCTGCTTCGTGGCATCTGCCTTTGCCTGGGCATCCGCTGCATTCTTGCTGGCAGCATCGTAGTCTGCCTGGGCCTGCTTCTGGGTCTGCTCAGGCGTTGCAGGAGCCTCGGTCGCCTCATTGGCGGCGGAGGCTGTATCCGTGGCAGCCGTCCCCTCAGCGAAGGCAGGGGTCACACCCGCTGTGGCAAGAAGGACGCTTCCCGCTACCGCCGCGGCGGGAAGGACACTGAACGGGCTATGGACAGACTTGCTGTCTTTTGAATGCCTGGATCTCTCGTTATTCAGCATGATCGCTCCCCAATCACTGCCCCATAGGCTTCAGCCTATTCTTGGAAACCATAATGATTGTTATAAGCTCGCTGATGCGCCTAGGCGTTGCACAACATTTTGCAATGAGGTGAACTGGCTGCCGGGAAGGATCTGCCCCCAGCCATCCGTTGCAGAAGTCCCAAAGGCTTCTGCCTGGATGCCAAGAAGGTCTGTCCACAGGTCCTCCCTTGCCAATCCTCCTACTTCACCAGATCGTTCTCGATAAGGTAGGCTGCTGTGTCGAGCACGGTCTCCTTCGCCGGACGCGGATTCCATCCCAGAAGCTTCCTGGCACGGGACGAATCGCGGTGGTAGCGCAGGCCAATCATCGTGTTGAGGACCTTCATTGCAGGCTGGAAGTGCGCCATAAGCGAGATCAGGAAGTCTGGGACGACCATCGTGCTCACCTTGCGGTCAGGATAGGCTTCCTTGAGGATGCGAGCCATCTCCGGCATGGTCATCTCCTCGGACTCAGCGATGAAGCGCTTGCCATCTGCTGCAGGGTTCTCCATTGCAAGAATATGAAGACGGGCAAGATCGCGCACATCGCCCACGGGATAGATCACGTTGGGGCTGGGGTTGCCCGTCAGGATGGACGTGAAGATCTGGTCGGTGCTGCTCGGACGTCCTGCCATGTTGGGCCCCAGGATGGCCCCAGGCAGGATGGTCGCAAGCTTCGTTGTGTCCTGGGCGCCGATGATCTCCCAGGCACGCCGCTCTGCCCTGAGCTTCGAGATCTGGTACTTCGTGACCCACCGGTTGCTCTCGTCGGTCCAGAAGCTCTCATCCACGGCAGGATTCGTATCCTTCTTGTCCGGATAGTTGGCTGCCTCAGAGCTAGTCATCACGACCTTGGGGATGCCTGCTGCCAGGCGGCGTCGAGCACATGCTCCACGCCTTCGACGGCGACCGGGATGAGGGCAGGATCGTCCATATTGCTGCCGCCCAGAGGGGAAGCGGTGTGGATCACCGCATCGATGCCACACATCGCATCGGCCCAGCCATCTGAGTTTCCCAGGTCTGCCTCCACGAACGAGAGACGGTCGCAGGAGACCCCCTCGGCCTCAAGCATCGAGGTGACCTTCTGCGACTTCTTGAGCGAGCGCACCGTCGCCCTCACCGCATAGCCATCCTCGAGGAGATAGCGGATCACCCAGCCGGCAAGGAAGCCGGTCCCTCCGGTAACGAGGATGGTCTTTGCCTGCTTGTCCTGTGCTGCCATAGCGTGCTCCTTCACATTCTGCTCTGCGTCTCATTTACGCATCGCGTGTTGCTTTTGTATCTGGTGCATACTATACTTTGCCGCGGCACAGGGGCACAAGAAGCAATGTGCCTGCCGATGATACATACGCAACATCCAAGAACCGGATGATGCACAACAGGGAGAAATCTATGGACCGGAGACAGAAATACACCCGCATGGTGCTCAAGCAGGCCCTCTCGGAGCTGCTTCAGGAGAAGCATCTCGACAAGGTGACGGTCAAGGAGCTCTGCGAGAAGGCAGACATCAACCGCACGACGTTCTACCGCAACTACGTGGATGTCTACGACCTCTTCGAGAGCATGGAGCGCGAGCTCGTCGAGAAGTCATTCACCTCAGGCGACATAGCAAAAGACCGCTTCCTGATGCTCCGCGTCATCTACGAGAACCAGGCATTCTATCGGGAGTTCTTCAGCTCGAGGCTGCACAGCACCTACATCGAGGAGACCATCTCCCAGATGGCAGAGCAGATGAAGGCCCTTCTCAAGGAACGTGGGACCTACAACGAGAAGACCTTCCCGGTCCTCTACCGCTACAACGTGGAGGGTGCCCTGGGCGTGATCCGGGGGTGGCTGGAAGAGGGATGCCCCCAGCAGCCCGACGAGCTCGGCCGCATCCTCTACGGCATCGTGGAGAAGCAGTACCGCTGAAAACCGTCCAGCTGCGCTGCAGGCAGGCTTCATGCCCTGCCTCACATCCATCCATTTCGAGCGAACCAATGGTCCATTCTGGTCCGTATTACTCCGTTCTAGTCCGCTCTACTCCGCTCTAGTCCGTTCTACTCCGTTTTAGTCCGTTCTACTCCGTTTTACGTGGGTCTACGAGTTAGGTGATTGATTTTCACCATTTGCGCAGGTACGTGCC
>OMTG01000024.1 GCA_900313905.1 uncultured Actinomycetes bacterium
GAATCTTCTTGGGGCAGTGGTTCTCCTCGATGCAGTAGTGGCAGGCAGTGCAGGGAATGGCGCCCAGGCTGCTGAAGATATCGGCCACGCGGGCAAGCGCTGCTATCTCGTCAGCATCCAGCGGATGGAAGTCCTTCATGTAGGAGATGTTGTCCCGCATCTGGTCGAGCGTGCTCATGCCAGAGAGGACCACGCTCATCCCCTCGAAGCCTGCTGCAAAGCGGATGGCATAGCTTGCATTGGAGAGGTGCGTGCCCTTCTTGGCCTGGAGGTCGTCGATCACGGTCTGGGCCTCAGCGGAGAGGTTGGCCAAGCTGCCGCCCTTGATGGGCTCCATTACGAAGAGGGGCTTGCCATGCTTGCGCGCCACCTCATACACTTTGCGGCTCTCCACCGAGGCATCCTCGTAATCGAGATAGTTGAACTGGATCTGCACGACCTCTATCTGGGGGTATTCGGTGAGTATCTGGTCGAGCACTGCTGCCTTATCGTGGAACGAGATGCCGAAGTGGCGGATCTTCCCCTCATCGCGCGGGGCCAATGCTGTCTCATAGGCATGGCAGCTCTTGAACTTCTCGAACTCCTGCGCATTCTGTGCGTGCATGAGATAGAAGTCGAAGCAGTCGACGCCGCAGGCTGCAAGCTGGCTTTCGAAGAAGGGGCGGATATGCTCCTCGCGCTTGAAGAAGGAGCCGGTGAGCTTGTCTGTGAGCAGGCAGCTCTCACGGAGATGGCGGCAGGTGAGGGCGTCTTTAAGCGCAAGCTCGCTCTTGCCATTGAGGTAGCCATGCGCCGTATCGAAGTAGTTGAAGCCTTCGTTCAGGAACAGGTCGACCATTTGCTAGAATTGCGGCAGGTCTACCTCCCCATCTGCCATGGGCAGGCGCATGCAGCCAAATCCGAGGAGCTTCTCAATCTCTGGGAACGTATTGTCCGTTGCATTTCCTCCGCTTCAGTCGTCCGTACCGGCTGATATCCACACTATCATTGACATCAAGGCAGCCGTCAATGGATCCGAGCACTTCCCGTCAGAGATGCCAACCTGCGCTGTCGAGCAGCAATCCTTCTGATGCCATCCAGGCCGGACGTCTCTTCGAGCACGGCAATCAGGTCAGGAGCCTGGAAGAAGGCGCCACGTTCGGCATTGCTCATCTTCGCGAGAATGCCTCGCTCGCAAGCCTTCTCGATCACGCTACGCGCTGCCCTGCTGGTAATGCCGAGATGCACCGCCAAGGAGGCGACATTGACTACTGGCTGCTCGACAAGCGGAGCAGGAAGCTGGTGCGAGGTAGAAACCCGCACGGTCCGCATTCGCAGAGGCCCATCCATCGAACACCTCATCCACATCCGATGCAACGCGGGTAGTGATAACGAGAAAACCGCCTAGACATCAATGGAAGCAGACTGCATTTCACTTCCGTTATGGCTGCAGAATTGAAGCGAGTACACGATGCACGAGGAGATCCAGGAGACACCGCAGGCCACCTCCCTCGACCTAGCAACCAGAGAGTCCTCTACGGCGGCTGTAATCTTGCCCTGCAGAGGACCACATGCCTCAAGAAAACTGGCAGGAGCAATCTGTGGCGCCCACGGCCAGCTGGCCATCGAGTTACCCCAAGTAGCCCTTGAAGACCTGCAAGAAGCTTCCCATGGCGGATCTCACGGAACCCCACCAACGCGAAAGGGCGGAGCCGAAGCTCCGCCCTTTCCCTGAACCTCACATAACGTTCCAAACAGGCAATCTTTCTGCTAATCCTGCCTGTTCCTGAGCGATCGCAAGAGCTCCATGAAGCCATATCTGAGCCCACGGATAAGCGCATAAAGGACAGCGACAATGATGACCAGCGCCATTCCGAAGATGCACAAGTCAGTCACGGGCGATCCAGTCAGATCGCATGCCAAGCTGATCAACCCAGCCAATGCGATGATGAACAGGACCGCATTCTGGGTGCGATCATCTCTGCTCTCCGCGAGGTCATACTCATTGTTCTTGAGATCGAAGAGATCATTTATCTGCTTGTCGATCTGCTGGCTCCTCTTGTCGACCAGCATGGTATTCAGCAGCATGTCATACAGCTCGATGCCCTGCTGCTGCGAGGTCACCTCAGGCAGCAGGTACCTGCTCGAGAAGTAGATATGCAGGCGCTGCAGCTGACGGACCTTGGCGCCCATGGAAGGTTTTGAGCCCGACTTCCCGTC